>CAYRQL010000011.1:0-53881 GCA_964426525.1 uncultured Actinomycetota bacterium
CTATTCATTCGATGCGACTTAATATAGTTGAGTTCTTTGGTAAGTTTGTCGCTTATGGCGGTAAACCATATAAACCATTCAAGAAAGCAGGGAGGTGAAAAAATGGGGGTTCTAGAGGCCAAAGCTTTTGCAGCGGCTATAGCAGTAGCTATCCCGGCTATTTCCACTGCCTATGCTCAAGCAAGAATTGGAGCAGCAGGAGCGGGTGCTATTGCTGAGAAGCCGGAGGTAGCCGGCCAGATAATTGTTCTTGAGGCCTTGCCTGAACTCATTGTTTTGTTTGGCTTTGTTGTCGCTGCTATGATCATCACCACTCTTAAATAAGAAGGAGAAAAATGGGAATTGAGGAAATTCTTCAGTCTCTTGAAGAAGAGGGCAAGTTAGCTTGTCAGGAAGTTTTGGACCGGGCTAAAGAACAAGCTAAGCAAATCAAAGAAGAAGCCCAAGAAGAGGCCAAAAGACTTAAGCAAGCTGAGATTAAGAAAGCCCAGGCGGTAATTGAAAGCGAGGCAGCTAAAATAATAAATGCCGCTCGCTTAGCAGCTAAAAAAGAGATAATAAAAGCTAAGGAAGAGGCAGTGAAAAAGGTTGTTGAAAAGGCGCTGGAAGAAGTAAAAAAAGTTCGAAAAAACAAAGAATATCCAGAAATGTTCCGCCATTTATTGGAAGAAGCTTTAGAAGGTATTAACGGAAAAGTGGTTGTTCGGGTTAATCCCGATGATATTAAGCTTGCCGAAAAACTGCTTTCCGAGCTACAGGTTGATGGGGAGGTTAAAAGTTACCCTGCGGTTGACGGAGGGGTTATTGTTGATAGTTCTGAGGGTAGCATTACGGTTACCAATACTTTTCAATCAAGGCTTAAAAAAGCAGCTCAAGTTTATAAAGCGGAGGTGACGCGGATAATTTTTCCTGAAGCTTAAATGGGAGTTGACATTGGTTATGCTAATGCGCGCGCTCGGGCTCGGAAGAGCTACTTCTTTACGCCAGCCTTTTATCAGGAATTACTCCAGGCTTATGATGAAGAAGAGGTGATTGCTAAACTTTTAAAGACCCATTATCGCCAATCAATTGAGCAAGGACTGATTCGGGCAAGTGGCGTTAGGGGCGCGGAAGAAGGCTTGAAGATTGAATTTATCCGGGAAGTTCAGGAAATTCGTTCTTGGCTACCTCCTGGGCTGCAAGAGATCTTTGACTTAGTGATTGAGCGCTGGGATATTTTTAACTTGAAAGCAATATTACGGGGGAAACATTTTGGCGCAACTGATGAAGAGATAATCGAGAGCCTGTTCCCCGCCGGTCACCTTTCAAAAGGAGCCTTAGAGTTTTTAGCTCAGCAAGTTTCTGTCAGAGAGGTTGTCGATGCTTTAGCTACTTGGGGCAGCCATTTAGCTAAACCTTTGACTGAAAACTTCAAGGATTATGCGGAAAATCGCAATCTTGCCCTGCTGGAACTGGCACTGGATAGATATTACTATCAATATATTTTTAGTCGGCTGAGAAGAAAACGTGACTTGAACCAACAGCTGACAGTGGAAATGGTCAGGAGGGAAATTGATATAGTCAACCTGATGACAATTTTAAAAACCAGAAGAGAACAGTTGGACCCAGAAACAGTTCAGAAATTTTTTATTCCGGGAGGAAAGTTTATTTCCGAAGAACACTTTGCTAAGCTTGCTGAAGTGCGAGAAGTGGAAGATGTCAACCCGCTTTTAGAAAAAACACCTTATCGCATTCCTCTTGAGGCAGGCGTAAAAGAGTTTCTCAAGACTGACTTGGTTTCCATGATTGAACGAAAAATGGAGGAGTATATGCTGAAAAAGCTAATAGACCTCTTTAAAGCTGATCCTTTAAGTATGGCGATAATCATTGCTTACCTTTGGTCTAAGTACAATGAAGTGGTTAACTTAAGAATAATTTTACGCGGTAAGGCTGTTGGAATGAATGAACAAGTTATCAGGGAGGCACTGGTAATTGTATAAAGTTGTGGTGATAACTGACCCAGAGAGTGCCGATGGCTTTCGGCTTTCCGGTGTCGAAGTGATAGAGGTAGAACAAGGCGAGAAAGCTCGAGCCAAGCTATCTGAGCTAATAGACGACGACACTATTGGAGTGATCGCCTTTTCTTCAGAATTTACTTCTTTCATTGATGAAAGGACTCAGCAAAAAATTGACCGCATTTACCGCCCTATTGTAGTCCCGATTCCTTCCAAGAAGAGGGTTAGCGTTGTGGGACGGGCTGATTACTTGCGAGGCTTGATTAGAAGGGCTATTGGATTTGAGATAAAATTAGGGGAAGGTGAGTGAATTGGTTGAAGGATTTATTTCCCGAATAACTGGACCGGTAGTTGAAGCGAAAGGTATGCGCGGCTCTCGAATGTACGACTTGGTGCGAGTAGGCGAAGAGGGATTGATGGGAGAAATTATTCGACTGGAAGAAGATATGGCGGTAATTCAGGTTTATGAAGATACTGCCGGCTTAAGAGTGGGAGAACCAGTTGTCAGCACGGGGAGTCCATTACAGGTCGAATTAGGACCTGGGTTGCTGACTTCCATTTTTGATGGGGTTCAACGACCCTTGCCCTTGGTCTGGAAAGAGGTTGGGCCTTTTGTTAAGCGAGGGGTGGTTGCTTTTCCGTTGTCACGTGACCAGAAATGGCATTTTAAGCCTTTAGTCAAAAAAGGAAGTATGGTTGCCAGTGGCGATGTAATTGGCGAAGTTCAGGAGACAAGAAGTATAGTCCACAAGATAATGGTGCCACCAGGCAAAGAGGGCCGGGTGGAATCAATTAAAGAGGGAGAGTTTCTTATTGAAGATCCGGTAGCTTATCTCGCCGATGGTACCGAGTTAAAAATGTACCAATCCTGGCCAGTCCGTCTGGGCCGCCCTTACGAAACTAAGCTTGACCCGGAAATCCCCCTTATTACTGGCCAGAGAGTATTTGACACTTTTTTCCCCATTCCCAAAGGAGGCTCAGCTATTATCCCTGGAGGTTTTGGCACGGGAAAAACTGTGACTGAACAAACTTTGGCTAAGTGGTCAGATGCTGATGTAATTATTTATGTTGGTTGCGGTGAGCGGGGCAATGAGATGACTGAAGTTTTGACTGAGTTTCCCGAACTATCCGACCCTAAAACAGGCAACCCTTTAATGGAACGGACAATTTTAATCGCCAATACTTCTAATATGCCGGTGGCTGCTCGGGAGGCTTCTATTTATACTGGCATAACTTTGGCTGAGTACTATCGGGATATGGGTTATGATGTAGCAATGATGGCTGACTCTACTTCTCGCTGGGGCGAGGCTTTACGAGAAGTATCCGGTCGGCTGGAAGAAATGCCAGGAGAAGAAGGCTATCCTGCTTATCTAGCCACTCGACTGGCTGGTTTTTACGAGAGAGCTGGTCGAGTAGTTTGTTTAGGAAGTGACAACCGGATAGGTTCGGTTACGGTTATAGGAGCCGTTTCGCCTCCTGGTGGGGATTTCTCGGAGCCAATGACTCAAAACTCCTTACGTATTTCTGGAGCGTTTTGGGCGCTCGATACTAGCCTGGCTCATCGAAGACACTTTCCAGCTATCAGCTGGATTAAGAGTTACTCTCTTTACTTGCGAGCAATTGATGACTGGTTTAAAGACCGGGTTTCTTCAGACTTTTCTGAGTTGAGGAAAGAGGCGATGGCTTTACTTCAGAAAGAAGCCGAACTTCAAGAAATAGTTCAGCTGGTTGGACCTGATGCTTTGCCTGAGTCCGAAAGAATGGTTCTGGAAGTTACTCGGATGTTGAGAGAAGACTACCTTCAGCAGTTTGCCTTTCATGAGATTGACTCCCACTGCCCGCTTCAGAAGCAATATTTTATGCTGAAAGCAATTTTAACTTTTTATAAAGTAGCAATGGATTGCATTCACCGTGGCATTACTTTGACTCAAATTTTAAACTTGCCTTTCAAGGAAGAAATTGCTCGAATGAAAGAAATACCAGCCGAGGAAGCTGAAGTGAAAATAAATGATTTAATTAACCGGTTGAAAGAAAGCTTTGCTGCTCTGGAGGTGGTTTAATTGAAATTAGAAAAGAAACCTTTAGTTCTTCGTGATTACCGCACGGTTAATTATGTTTCAGGTCCGCTTCTTTTTGTGGAAAACATTCATAATGTGAGCTATAACGAGATGGTGGAGATAGTTCTCCCTAACGGGGATGAAAGATCGGGGCAAGTACTTGAAAGCTCTGAGAACTACGCAGTGGTTCAGGTTTTTGAAGGAACTGAGGGAATCGATGCTTCCCGAACCAAAATAAGATTTAAAAATGAAGTTGCCACCATTGGGGTTGCCCCTGATGTTTTAGGAAGAATTTTCAATGGTCGAGGCGAACCAATTGACGGAGGGCCACCAATTTTAGAAGAAGATAGACTGCAGGTCACCGGTAATCCTATAAACCCTTTTGCTCGAGCTCAGCCTCAAGACTTTATTCAAACTGGAATCTCTGCCATTGATGGCTTAAATACTCTTGTCCGAGGACAGAAACTACCAATTTTTTCCGGCTCCGGCTTGCCAGCAAACGAAATAGCAGCTCAAGTTATCCGCCAGGCAAAAGTGCGAAGTGGAGAAGAGTTTGCCATTGTTTTTGGAGCGATGGGAATAACTTATCGAGAAGCTGCTTTTTTCCGTCAGGAGTTTGAAAGAACGGGCGCTTTAGAGCGCGTGGTTTTCTTCTTGAATTTAGCCAACGACCCCACTATTGAGCGCTTGCTTACTCCACGTTGTGCTTTGACAGTGGCTGAGTATCTGGCTTTTGAACTCGACATGCATGTGTTGGTTGTTTTAACTGATATGACAAATTATTGCGAAGCATTGCGAGAAATCTCAACTGCTCGAGAAGAAGTTCCAGGCAGGCGCGGTTACCCAGGCTATATGTACACCGACTTGGCTACTATTTATGAGCGAGCTGGCAGGATTAAAGGTAAAAAAGGCTCAATAACTCAGCTTCTTATTTTGACCATGCCTGATGACGACATTACTCATCCAATTCCTGATCTGACTGGTTATATTACGGAAGGGCAGATAGTTTTATCCCGCCATCTTCATCGGCGTGGTCTTTACCCGCCAATTGACGTTTTACCTTCACTTTCTCGTTTAATGAACCTTGGTATTGGCGCGGAAAAAACCCGGGAAGACCACCGAAATGTTGCTGACCAGCTTTACGCTTTTTATGCTGAAGGTCGAGACATACGGCGGTTGGTCTCAATTATTGGCGAGGAAGCTCTTTCAGAGATGGACCGGCGATATTTAAAGTTTGCTGACGATTTTGAGGATAAATTTATTGGTCAGGGAAACGTAGACCGGAGCATTGAAGACACCTTGAACTTAGGTTGGGAACTTCTTTCGATGTTTCCGGAAGGCTCCTTAAAGAGAATAAAGCAGGACTTTATCAAGAAATACTACCCGAAGTCTGAGGAGTAAGCTTTGGAAGAAATTCACACTACCCGAATGGAGCTGCTTCAGCGGAAGCAGCAGATGAAGTTAGCTGAACAAGGTAGAGATTTGCTTAAAAGGAAGCGGGACGCGCTTTTAATTGAGTTTATGAGCATTGTCGATGTTGCTTTGCAGGCTAGCGAGGAACTTCAGAAAGCAGCAACTGAAGCGGCTTACACCTTGGCAGTGGCTAAAGCAGTCGATGGTGTGGCAACGGTTAAAGCAGCCTCACTGGCAACCAAGGGTGAGGTTCTGGTGGAAATGAAAGGCAGTTACATTATGGGAGTGCCGGTTCCTGAAGTGGAAAAGAAATCCATTACTCGCTCGATGCTGGAAAGAGGTTATAGCATAGTGGGCGTATCCAGTCGAGTCGATGAGACAGCCGAGCGATTCGAAAAGGAAGTGGATGCTATCATAGAAGTAGCTTCAGTCGAGACAAAGCTAAAGAGATTGGGAGAGGAAATTCAGAAAACCCGTCGTCGGGTTAATGCTCTTGATTATGTAGTCATACCAACACTGGTGGACCAGGTTAAGTTCATTCAGATGGTTTTAGATGAGAGAGCGAGAGAAGACCTTTTTCGCTTAAAGAAAGTGAAAAAGGCTCTGGAAAGAAAGAAAAAGGAGAGAATTAAAAAAACAGTTATTCCTCTTCCTTCTTAGCCTGGGTTTTTTTGGTTAGGATTGAGCGAATTTTTTCGATGCCTGTTTTCCCTTTTATTCGGTGTTTAACAATGTCCTGAGTTATTGAGATGATTTGATTGATTTCCTCAAGCTTTAACGAGCTAAAGGCAATGCTATCCCATTCATAGAACCCAACCATTGTCCAGCACTCACCCAGACCCCACTCCAGATTTTGCACATCTTCTCGAGTAAACTTCAAAAAAGAGCGCCCCAGGCTTCGTCGAATTTTCTCCATAGCTCTTTCGACCGCTTTTTCTTTTCTTAGCTTGAAAGCTTGAATACCTACATCTTCATCAGTAAGATCTGGTTTTCTCTCCATATAGCCCCCCTTTCTTCAAGTTAAGTTTATCTAATTACTCTTTTTCAAGCAAGGATAATCATGGAGATTTTTAAAGGTTTCCAAAGATATAATTTAACCAATTTTGCTGCTTTTTTAAAATAATTTTTATAGTAGTTGGTTATAATTAACTAATGAAAGCAATCAGTTTAACAAAGTTCAGAGCTTCAAGAATCGCCGTGTTTAGTGCTGCCTCTCTATCGGTTTTAAAGTTTGCTGTAGGCTTTGCTCTTTCTTCGCTGGTGATAATAACTTCTGCTCTCGATAATATGGTCGATGTTCTGGTGTCAACTTTAAATTATTTTTCCATTAAGAAAGCGGCTGAGCCACCTGACACTAGCCACTCGTATGGTCATGAGAAAATAGAAAACTTAGCAGCTTTGGTTCAAGGGTTATTTCTTTTATTTTCCCTTCTCTATCTGGCTTATTTAAGTTTGGCTAGAATCATCAGCGGCCGTTCAAACATAAGGGAGCCACTTCTCGGTGCTCTCACTATACTTTTTTCTCTGGTTGTGACTTTTTTTCTGGCTCGCTTCTTGAACTATCAGGCAAAAGAAACTGGTTCGGTAGCTCTAAAAGCCGACGCCTTACATTATTCAACTGATATATATACTAATTTAGCTGCTATTTTGGCTTTGATTTTAATTTTTATAACTGGGAAAAAACTGATTGATCCAATATTTGCTTTAATAGCTTCCTTGTATTTGCTGGCTCAACCCTTGAGGTTAATCTGGGAGGCTGTTGGCGGTTTGGTTGATAAAAGTTTAGCTCCTTCTTTACTTGACGAGTTAAATCAAATAATCTTTTCTCACGCTCCCTATGTGGTTGATTATCACAACTTGCGAAGCCGGGAGGCAGGGTCTAAAAAAATTGTTGATTTTCACTTAGTTATTTGCCGCCAGCTTGATTTTAAAGGGGCTCACCAGCTGGTTGAGAAAATAGAGAGAGAAGCAACGGAAAAACTGGGATCAGCTGATGTTTTGGTTCATTCTGATCCCTGTCCCGGGGAATGTGAGCTTAGCTGGGATACTTGCGAAATAAAAAAAAGAAGGGAAAATGGCAGTTTGACTCTCTGGCAAGGGGCTTTAAAAAGCCGCCTCCATTCCGATTAAGTATTTAAGTTTGTTTGCGAATGAAAACCCTATAGACTTTTGGATTGCTTTCTTCCTCTTCAATTTTCAAGAGTTCCTGCCCGGTCACTCGGCACCACGAAGCCATATCTTCTTTAATCCCTTCATCGGTTGAGACTATTTCAAGCACCTCTCCTTTTTTCAGTTCTTTAATTTTTTCGCTGGTTTTAATAATTGGCAAAGGACACAAGAGCCCAAAGCAATCAAGAGTGGCGTCTGCTTTCATCAAACCTCCTTAAATAAAAAGAGTGAATTTTGAGTTTTTCGCTTCCTCTACAAAAGTAGCAGCACCAGCCATTTCTTCAACCTCAGGGATTAAGTTTTCCTGGCTTAGGCCCATCAGGCTACAAGTGGAGGTGCAGGCAATAAATTTTACCCCCTGAGATTTAGCCGTTTTAATCAGGTCTTCCAAGGAAAGCATATTGCCTTTTTTCATCAGTTTTTTTATTAAGAAAGTTCCGACTCCGGCGAAATTGAAACGCGATAATTTGAGTGCCTTAGTGCCGGAACGGTTTATTATAGAAAAAACTTTTTTAATCAGCCCTTTTTTTGCTCTTGAGCCAGGTTTAGCCACCACATTTAAACCCCAGAAAGTAAAGAAAATGGTGACTTTTAAGCCTAAGGCAGCGGCGGTAGTGGCAATGTTAAAGCAAGCTAGGGCTTTATCAAGATTGCCGCTAAAAAGAACGATAGTAGCTTTTTCTTCATTCATTTTTCCTCCTTAAGTTTTATTTTTCTTTAAGTTTTTGTCCGCACTGGGGACAAAAGTTTGCTTCTTGAGGTTGAAAAGAGCCACAATCAGGGCAGGCTTTTAGTTGATGACCACAGGTTTTGCAGTAGGGGAGGATTTCAGTTAAAGAAGAGTCGCAATAAGGGCAGAGACATTTTTCTGAATGCTCTTTGATTTCGGGGATTTTTTTGGTTTTTACTTCCTTTGCCATCTTTTTTTGCTGATAATTTTCGATTGCTTTTCTCAGGGCTTCAGCTCCCAGATTAGAGCAGTGCATTTTATTAGCTGGAAGCCCCCCCAAAGCATCAGCTACTATTTTGTTAGTAATTTTTAAGGCTTCATCAATAGTTTTGCCTTTAGCCATTTCGGAAACCATACTGGAAACCGCAATAGCTGCTCCACAACCAAAGGTCTGATACTTGATGTCTTCAAGAATGTCTTCTTTTACTTTGATATAGAAAGTCATCATATCACCGCAAACAGGGTTTCCTACTTCTCCAACGCCATCCGGATTTTCAATGGTTCCGACATTGCGAGGATTCGTAAAGTGTTCCATAACCTTATCGCTATAAACTGGCATTTAATTTCCCATCCTTTCGTTTAAGAATTTAGTGTAAAGAGGGGAAAGCTCGCGCAGTCGTTTGACAATTGGCGGAAAAACCTGAGTTAAATAGGTAATTTCCTCTTCCTGGGAAGAACGTCCGAGAGAAAAAACTACTGAACCCTGGATTATCTCGGGGGGAATACCCAAAGCTTGGAGTACATGCGAAGCCTTCAGGGCTTTAGAGGTGCAGGTGGATCCAGAAGTTGCGGCTATCCCCTGGCTATCTAAAAGCATTAACATTGCCTCTCCTTCTATAAATTCAACACAGAGGCTTAAGTGACCGGGTAACCTATTTTCGGGGTGACCGGTGAAATAAAGATGGTCAATCCTTGCTGATAAATCTTCTTTTAGCTTAGAAGTGAGTTTTTTAAGTTTGATTGCTTGTTCTTCAATTTCCTCCTGAGCCAACTCGGCTGCTTTTCCAGCACCGACAATTCCGGCAACATTTTCAATTCCAGCTCTTTTGCCTCCTTCTTGAATCCCGCCTTCAATGAGGGGCAAAATTCGAGCTCCGGATCGAATGTAGAGAGCACCCACTCCCTTTGGGCCATAGAAGAGGTGCGCAGAAAGCGAGAGAAAATCAACTCCCAATCTTTGAACATCAATAGGAATTCTTCCGGCAGCAGCCACCGCATCCGTATGAAAATAAGCCTCAGAGTTTTCCTTTGCTATCTTAACTAAATCTTCAATTGGTTCAATTGTTCCAATTTCATTGTTAGCTAACATAATCGAGACTAAAATCGTGTCTTTTCTTAAACTCTTTTTTAAATCAACTGGATCAACTAAACCATATTTATCAACCGGAAGATAAGTAACTTCAAATCCTTGTTTTTCTAATTTTCTTAAAGGATGAAGAACTGAAAAATGTTCAATGGCACTGGTTATTATATGTTTACCTTGAGCGCCGCGAGCCTCAGCAACCCCTTTAAGAGCAAAGTTATTGGCTTCCGTTCCGCTGGAGGTAAAAATTATTTCGGTGGGGCTGGCATTGATAAAATGAGCCGCCTTTTTTCTAGCCTCTTCAATTGCTTCTCGGGGTCGGTCAGCCAATGAATGAAGACTTTGAGGGTTGCCAAACTCTTCTTTTAAGAAAGGAAACATAGCATCCAGAACTTCTTTTCTTATAGGGGTTGTGGTTATGTGATCAAAGTAAATTTTTTTATTTTCCATTTCAGCCTCTTTAGTTGGCCAACTTTTTTAAAGGGGAAATTTTCCTTAAGGCCTTTACTGTTTCCTTAAGAACATCTAAAAGGTAATCGAGGTCTTTCTTAGCGGTAAACCGCCCCAAAGAAAATCTTACCGCTCCCCTTGACCATTCAGGAGTTAATCCAATAGCTTTGAGAACGTGAGAAGGTTCAATTGAACCCGAACTACAAGCTGAACCACTGGAAGCAGCAATCCCTGCTAAGTCGAGACGAATAAGTATAGCTTCTGCCTCCAAACCATAAAAGCTGAAGCTGGCGTTGTTAGGTAAGCGATTTTCTAAATGACCATTGAGAATGACATCATCAAACGAGTTGAGAACTTTCTCAATTAAGTAGTCTCGATGATTTTTGACTCGTCTGGCTTCTTTTTTTCTTTCTTTTTGAGCCAGAGAAAAAGCTTTGCTTAAACCAATAATTCCTGGGACATTGTGAGTTCCCGCCCGGCGGCCATTTTCCTGTTCGCCTCCGTGAACTAAAGGAAGTAAGGGAAGTTTATGGCTGACATAAAGAAAACCAATGCCTTTTGGCCCATAAAACTTGTGCCCGGAAACGGAGAGCAAATCAACGCCTAATTTTTTGACTGAGAGAGAAAGATAATTAGCTGCTTGAACGGCATCAGTATGAAAATAAGCTTCAGAATTCTCCTTAACTACTTTCACTAACTCTTCAATTGGTTCAATAGTGCCAATTTCGTTGTTAGCTAACATAATTGAAACTAAAATCGTGTCTTTTCTTAAGTTCTTCTTTAAGTCAACTGGATCAACTAAACCATATTTATCAACCGGAAGATAAGTAACTTCAAAGCCCAGCTTTTCTAGAAAATGAGCTGATTCAAGAACAGACTTATGTTCAATTGCTGAAGTGATTAGATGCTTTCCCTTTTCTTGACAGGCAAAGGCAACCCCTTTTAAAGCCTGGTTGTTGGCTTCAGTCGCCGTTCCAGTAAAAATTATTTCCTCTTCACTAGCTTCGATTAATTCAGCAATTTCTATTCGAGCTTTCTCAATGCTGGCTTTAGCTTCCTGCCCAAACAGGTGAAGACTGGAGGGGTTACCAAACCTGGTCTGGAAATAAGGCAACATTTCCTTTAAAACTTCTTCTCTAACTGGTGTAGTGGCGGCGTAGTCAAAATATAAATTTTTTTCTTTATTCATTTTTCTCGCCGAATCAGGCTTCAAAGAGTGAAGTGGAGAGATAGCGCTCACCGGTGTCGGGCAAAACCACCACTATTAGCTTACCTTGATTTTCTTTTCGCTTTGCCAATTCTATTGCTGCCCAGCAAGCAGCACCCGAAGAAATTCCGGCTAAAATCCCTTCTTTTTTAGCTAAAAGACGGGCAGTTTCAAAAGCAGCTTCATTTTCAACTTGAATGATTTCATCAACTAAAGAAAGGTCAAGAATTTCAGGGATAAAACCAGCTCCAATCCCTTGAATTGGATGGGGGGCTGGGTTGCCGCCGGAAAGAACGGGTGAGGCTTTTGGCTCAACAGCTATTGCCTTAAAATCAGGTTTTAATGGTTTGATATAGCGGCAACAACCGGTGATGGTACCACCAGTACCGACTCCAGCTACCAGGATGTCTACTTTTCCATCGGTGTCTTCCCAGATTTCCCTAGCGGTGGTTTGGTAGTGAATTTCTGGGTTAGCTGGGTTTTTAAACTGCTGAGGAATAAAAGAATTAAGAATTTCTTTAGCTAAATCTTCGGCTTTTTTTACTGCTCCCTTCATTCCTTCGCTGCCTGGCGTTAGAACAATTTCGGCTCCAAAAGCTTTGAGAAGCCTTCTTCTTTCAATGCTCATTGTTTCGGGCATAGTTAAGATAAGGTGGTAGCCCCGGGAAGCACAAACAAAAGCTAAACCAATTCCAGTGTTGCCACTGGTTGGCTCAATTATAATTGATTTGCCCGGAGCTATTAAGCCTCGTTTTTCGGCTGCTTCAATCATAGCAACACCTATGCGGTCCTTGACGCTGCCACAGGGGTTGAAAGCTTCTAACTTGGCCAGAACTTCAACGCCAGAAGGCGTCAGCCTTCGCAGCTTAACCAAAGGGGTGTTGCCAATTGTTTCCTCGATACTCTCAAAGACTCTCATCTTTTTTAAAAGGTTATAGTTATTGCTCGGGTTGGGCAGCCTTTGACGCAGACTTCGCAAAGGATGCAGCTTTCTTTATCGAATTGAAGGTGGAACTCGTTATCCAGCTTGAAAGCCGAAACAGGGCAGAGAGAAACGCAGAGGCCACAGTCAACGCAGCTTTCTTTATTGAGGTCAATGTCGCGAGCTAATGGCTTGACCTCAACTCCTTGCTCTTCAAGGAATTTAACTCCTTGCTCAATTCTTTGTTTTGGCCCTTCAACTTCCAAAACCAGATGGCCACTTTCGCCCGGTTCCACTTGCGCCCTTAAAATATTGATAATCAAGTCGTAGTCTTTGACCAAACGATAAGTTATCGGTTGAGTTACATTCCTGGGGGAAAAACCTAAAACAAACTTTTTTTTCATTTCTATCCCTCCGCTCCAGTTATGATTTTTAGAGGTTTGAAAGTGGTTTCAATAGGTAAAGGTTCGATTACAGGTGTGAGTAAGAACTTTCCCTCTTCAATCCAGATCTTTAGAGTTTGAGCAATCTCTCGCGAGCGAGCGTAACTTGTAATAGGACTGGTCGGCACTTTCTTTCCATTTATTTCAACCGAACCGCTTCTTAATTCAGCATAGTTTACTTTTTTTACAACTGGTCGATTACGGGAAGGAACTGAATAATCCAGAATAGCGGTTTCAATTTCTTCATCACTAATTCCAGTAGCTTGAGCCAGATCTTCGTCGAGAATGGGAATAGGGATGCCAACACCGATGTATAAGCTTACGCCATAGCCTTCAAAGGTCGAAGCTCTTAAGAATTTAGGGTCCATTTCTTTTAAATTCCCAATGAGTGCTAAAGTGCCGGCCGGCCCAATAGGTATGTTGTGCTGGTTGCGCTCCTTTTTAGGATTATGCTGTGTTCCTACCCAGGCTACATAACCAGTTCCTCCTCCGAGAAAAATCCTGGTGCCAACACCGATGGTCCGATAATAAGGGTCATTTAAAAGGGGAGAAAGCTGGGAGGAGGTCGAATAAGTAACATTTCCATATTGAGGAAGAAGAATACCCATATAAGTGTAAATAATTCTGGAAGAGGAATTAGTAGCGGCAGCATAGTTTTGATAGGCGTTGCGCGGGTTAAAAAGATAAGCTTCATTTATTGTTTCTTTGCTAAAGTAAGTGTCAATTTCTTTTCCCGGATAGCAGTCGGAAGGTTTTGGAGAAGAAGCTTCAAGTTTAAGCAATCTCCCCCTTACGAAGTCTTCAATTACATGAGCTCCTCCGTATTCGAGCCCTTTGCTTTTAGACTGTTCCGTAGCTCCTAAAAAAACATCAACGGCAGCTAAACCACCATAAATGGGAACATCATTGATTGTTCCTTTCGCTATTTTAGTTGGGGGATCAGCGTGGCCAAAGTTAAAGAAAGCCCCACTTGAACACATTGGCCCAAAAGTACCGGTGGTTACTACATCCACTCTTTTAGCCGCTTCTTTTGCCCCTTCTTTTTTAACGATTTCAGTCATTTCTTCTGCTGTGACCACCACCGCTTCACCCTTTTTAATTTTTTCATTTATCTCCTCAAGGGTTCTTATAGCTTTCCCCATTTAACTTCCTCCTTTTGTCGAGTCTTTAAAGCTCAAGTAGTCTTTGCAGGCTGGGCAAAAATCGTTTAGCTCTAAAAAAATCCACTCACCACATTTTTGGCACACCATTTTTAGCACCTCCTGAAAAAGTTAGTAAACCTTTTTTATCTGGGGAGGAGACACATTAACGGTAAACCCCCGGCCGAACTTAAACCAGCTGAGGTCCGAGCATTTTTTAATTTATTTTTAAATTTAAATATGGTAAACAGGAACATTAATTTTCTCCTCTTGTTCTTGAGCCAATTCAGAAAGAGTTTTGGACTTCAAATAGCTTTCAATTCTTTCCTGGAGTCCCCCCCAGACTTCTCGAGTAGCGCAAAAAGGGGAGCGGTTGCAAAGACTTGCCTGGTTTAAACAGTCGACTGGAGCTAGACTTCCTTCCAAGGCTTTAATAATCTCATAGAGGGTAATTTTTTCTGCCGGTCGAGCTAAAACATAACCTCCGCGAGCCCCCCGCAGGCTTAAAACTAAACCGCTAGCTTTAAGCTGTCGGAAAAGATGTTCAAGATATTTCTCAGAAACCCCTTCTTTTTCAGCAATCAGGCTCAACTGGATTGGCCCTTCTTTTTGACTAAAAGCCAGCCTGACCATTGCTCTCACACCGTATCTTGCTTTAGTCGATAGCTTCATTTTTCTAATTCCTACTAAATCAATAGAAATAGTATATTTTGGTTAGTTTGATTTGTCAACCCCTTTTTAGCTGCTATTTTACGATTATTTTGAAGCCAAAATGAATTAGGCAAGACCTTCCAAGAAAGGTTTTCTAAGGTTATTCCTTAAAATCGTCTGGCTTAAGCTTTTCTAAGAATTCCCTAAACTTTTCAACCTGAATTTCTTCGCCTTCTTCAGCAACAATTGAAGCTTGTTCAATAACTTCTTCGGCTACATAAATTGGTACGCCAAAGCGAACAGCCAGGGCAATAGCGTCGGAAGGTCGGGAGTCAATTTCGATTTCCCCGTGTTGGAAAGTTAAGTTCAGCCGAGCATAGAAAGTTCCGTCTACCAGATCATTTATGATTACCCGGACCAAATGGGCATTAAGTGCTTCCAGAGTGGTTTTAAGCAAATCATGAGTTAAAGGTCGGCTTGGTTTAATCCCTTGAAGTTCCATTAAAATTGAGGTCGCTTCGAACTGACCTATCCAGATAGGCAAATAATAATGAGACTGAAGGTCTTTCAAAATGACTACCGGCTGGTTAGAGACAACATCTATATTTATTCCGTGGACTAACATTTGAAGCATTTAAACTCCTCTCATAATTCAGTATAGCAAAGTTTTGGCTTAACTCAAGCCAGCGAAACCCTTACTTTTTTTTTGCTTCTTTTTCCAGCTCTGCCTTTAACTTTTCAAGTATTTTCAGAGTTTCTCGAGCTTCAGATTGCTTCCCAGTATTTTTAAAAACTACATAGAGAAGCTGGTAGATAGCAAACTTTTCTCTTTTGTCCTGGGCTAAAGTCAAAGTCTTTTTTAAATAGGGCAGTGCTTTTTGATGTTGCTTGGTTAAAACATACAACTGTCCTATGTTAAAATTTAGCTTGGCTGAATTGGGATTAAACCTCACTCCTTCTTCGGCAAACTTGAGGCTTTCTTCTGGTTTTTTGTACATATAAAGCATATAGCTGCCGACATAATAAGCGTCAACCCATCTGGGGTCGAGCCAGGTAATTATCCGATAGTAAGGTATGAGTTCTTGCTCCTGGCTTAAGTCTCCATAGTACTCGTGATGAATGCGGTCAACTTTTAACCAGAGATAGGCAGCAGCAATGGTTCGCAAGCTACCTAAAAATTTCCAGGCGTTTTGGCCAGCTTTTAGAGGCAAAGAAGTGTTTACCAAACCAATTTGCACCCGATTCTCGTAAAGAACTCCTTGAAAGAAAGAAAGAAAAATTAGCAAAGCTATTAAAACAAAAACCAAGCTCAAATTAATTTTTTCTGCCATTTAAAGCTCTCGTTGACTAAATATCAAAATGGCCGCTAAGAGATAAAAAGCCGAAAAAAACAGTCCGTAAACAAGAGTTAGACCATAGTAAGAAAGAGGTATGGAAACCCCATGAGCTAAAGGATCACTTAAATTAAAGCTTTCCAGTGATGGAAAGAGTATAGCTAGGACTTTGAACCAGATAAAAAGCTCAGTCAGTTGTTCACGTGCATGACCAATAAAGTAAAAAGTTATAGTTAAAAGAACTGTTATAGTCGGGGTGGCAAAGGTGGAAGCTAAAAAAATAAAGGCAGAAAGAACAGAAGCCTCTAAAAATCCGAGGAAAACTCCGTAAAAAATCGAGGCTTGCAAGACATCAAAGTAAGTAAAAGTAAGTAGAAAAATAGTTAACGAAGCAACTAAAGCCGAAAGAAAGAGAGAGATTAAAACACCCAGGTATTTGCCAAGAATTACTTCTGACCTTTTAATTGGCTTGGAAAGAATTTGATAAATAATTTTCCTTTCAATGTCAGCTGGAAGCTGACTGGCTGAAAGCGCTATCGCCAGCGCGGACAAGAATAAGGAAGTGAAACCCAAAGAAAAATCCAGAAAAAGTTGGAGTTTTACTCCTATGTTAAAAGAAGGCAAGTTGGGAATAAAAACAACTAGAAGAAAAAGCAGAAAAAAGAGAAAGTAAAGGGTGCGCCGGCGCAAAATTTCTTGGAAAGTATAGAAAGAAATTGCTTTAATTGCCATAGCCTTCCACTGCCTCGATAAAAATTTCTTCCAGGCTACCACCAGGGTTAATTGAAATTATTTGACAGCGATGCTTAATTAACTCAGCTAACAAATCGTTGGTTTTAGAAGAGACTGTTTCAATGGCATAAACCAAGCCGTCTTGACTGGTTTTAAAAGCTAATTTTTTGATTGAAGCAGGCATTTTTTTATTAGAAGATTTAAAACAAATCTTAACTCTTTCTCTTTCTTTTAATAACTCCTTTGTTGAGCCCGAAAGGACGAGCTTTCCTTTGTTAATTATAGCTATGTGATCACAAAGCCTTTCGACTTCTGTTAAGAGGTGAGAAGAAAGTAAAATAGTTTTCCCCTCCCTTTTTAGTTTTAAAAGGAGGTTTCGGATTTCTACCTGTCCCACCGGGTCAAGACCTGAAGCCGGCTCGTCAAGAATTAAAAAAGAAGGGTCATTTAAAAGGGCTAATGCCAAGCCAAGGCGTTGAAGCATGCCTTTTGAATATTTGCTTAAAGGAAGGTAGCGAACTTCTTCCAGCTCAACCTCGGCTAATAAGCGAGAACGCCTTTCTTCAATTTCAGCCTTACTCATTCTAAGAAGCTGACCATAAAAGCTTAGAGTCTGTAAAGCATTAAGGCTTAAGTTAAAGTAAGGTTGTTCAGGCAAAAAGCCAATTTTACTTCGCACCCGGTAATTATAATGGTCTTCACCGAAAATTCTGATGCGGCCGCGGTCAATTTTTATTAAGTTGAGAATGGCTTTTATGGTGGTGGTTTTGCCTGCGCCATTTGGGCCCAGAAGTCCGAAGGTTGAACCTTCAGGTACACTTAAGTAAAGGCTGTCAACAGCTTTAATGGGCGTTCGCTTAAGACCCAATTTGTAAGTTTTAGAAAGTTCTTCAAGGTAAAGAGCTAACATAATTTTTTTAAAACTACAGTTTAATTGTTGTATTATATTATAACAAGTCAAGTTTGAAGACTGCGAGAAAGTCTTTTGAGGTTGAGGGCGGAAGATTTTACTATGCATGTAGTTGATTTTCATACTCATATTTATCCGGACGAAGTTGCGGAAAAAGTCCTTGCTAACCTGGAAAAACACTACGGGGTTAAACGGAAAGCCGAAGGTGCTTCAAGCGGTCTTTTAAGTTCGATGCAGGAGGCAGGCATAGAACATTCAGTAGTTTTACCAGTGGTTACCCGTCCCGAGCACCTTTCAAGCAATCTTTGGTATGCTGAGCTGAGGGAAAAATCAAAAGGGAAAATTATCCCTTTTGGCAGTTATCATCCTGAGGCAGTCTAGAGATGGTTGGGGCTTTTCCGGAAATGGGGCTAGTTGGTTTAAAGATTCAGCCAAATGCCTAGAAAATAGAACCGGCTGACAAAAGGCTCTTTCCGCTTTACAAAAAAGCTCAAGAACTTGGGCTAATTATTGTTTTTCATGCTGGCGATGAAGAAGGAGGTAAAACGGGCGAGTTTTCTGAACCATCAATGTTTGTCCCCGTGCTTAAAATTTTTTCCGAGCTTAAGGTTGTTCTGGCACACCTTGGCGGCTACCAGCGCTGGTCAGAAACTGATTCTTTGTTTTCATTCCCGCAAGTATATTTTGATACTTCTTACACTCTCCATGTTTTAGGAAGGGATAAATTTCTTTCCCTGGTGGACAAATTGGCGAGGAGAGAATTTTATTTGGAACAGACTTTCCTTTTCGCAATCAAAAAGAAGAAAGAGAAACTCTTATTTCCTGGCTGGGAAAAGAAAACCCGGTTTTTGGTGATAATGCTTTGAAAATATTAACTGGCCACTAAAGTTGTTTTAAAATAGTTTCACTAATGGCTTGAATAAGCAAAGGGGAGGCATTTAAAGCGGGAACCCGATAAAAGCTGAGTCCTAGTTCTTCAACTTGGTTTTTAGCCTCGATGTCAAGATCGTAAAGAGTTTCTAAGTGGTCAGCGATGAACCCTAAGGGCACTATTAGCAAAGTTTTTCGGCCTTCTTCGGCAAATTTTTTAATAGTTGTTTTTAAATCAGGATTTAACCATCCTTCTTCTTTTCCGCTTTGAAAAGCTATTTTGCCTTTCTCAGCAAGTATTTTTTCTAGCTGATTGACAATTTTTTTAATTTTTATCAGGTATTCAGGAAAAGCTTCAGCAGTTTTCAAAGGCAGACTGTGAAAACTAAAAATTATTTTAAGCTCTCCAATTTGGTCTTTTGGTATTCTCTTTTTGGCTTCGGCAATTTTTTCTCGCCAGGCTTTAAGAAAAGAGGGGTGCTCGCTCCAGTTGTCAATAAAAACTGCCTTACCGGAGTAGTTAGCTTTCTTCAAAAGCAACTTCATTTTTTGGAAGTAACCAGTTGAGCCGTAGGGAGAAGGAAAAGGAGAAAGACTAACGAAAATAAGGCGAGTTGGGTGGATTTCTAAAAGCTCGCTTAGAACTTGGCTAAAGTCTGGTTTACAGTAGCGATAAGCTAAACTTACCGTTAAATGCTTTTCTTTAGTTTTTGTTTTGAGGTAGTTTTCAATCATTTCTTTTTGCCTCTGGCAAATTTCTAAATAGGGGGATCCACCACTGGTTTGGTATTTTTTTTCTGTTTCGGCCAGAGCTTCTTCGGAAAGTTCGCGACGGGATATCTCCCAAACCAGGTTTTTAACAAAACTTTTAGCTTCTTCCGCTGAGCTCGGCGCTCCATATCCAAGGAGGCAGACGGCAACTCTTTCCATTATTTTTATCTTTGGCTGAATTGGTGAACTACTTCAACTAATCTTTTAGCATTTTCCGGCGGGGTTTGGGGTAAAATCCCGTGCCCCAGGTTGAAAATATGGCCAGGCTTCCCCCCAGCTTTCTTAAGGACTTCTTTAGCTTTTTCTTCAACTACATGCGGTTCGGCAAAAAGAACGATTGGGTCGAGGTTTCCTTGAATGGCTACCTCCCCCAAAATCTCCCAGGCGGCATCAAGCTCAATGTGCCAGTCAACGCCGTAAACTGTTGCTTCGGTTTCCTTGATTAAGTGCAGATAAGATGAAGCACCATTGGCAAAATGGATAATAGGGACTCCTTCTTCTCTCAAAGAAGCAACCAGTTTTTTAGAGAAGGGCAAAACATATTTTTGGTAGTCAGAAGGGGATAGCGCACCAGCCCAGGATTCAAAAATCTGGATAGCTTGGGCTCCTGCTCTAATCTGAGCTTTCAAATATTTTTCCGTTGTCAACCTAACTTTTTCCAGAAGAGAAAAAAAGAGTTGAGGCCGGTTGTACATCAACTTTTTTATTTCGGCAAAGTTTTTGCTGCTACCCCCCTCAACTAAGTAGCTGGCAACTGTGAAAGGCGCACCAGCAAAACCAATTAAAGCAATATGAGAGGGAAGCTCTTTCCTCAAAAGCTTAATTCCTTCAAGCACGAAAGAAAGTTCTTCTTCTGGCTCAGGAATTCTGAGAGCTTCAATTTCTTTTTCTGTGCGAACTGGGGGGGACAACACTGGCCCTTTTCCTTCAATGAACTCCAGCTCAATTCCCATAGCTTCGGCTGGGATTAAGATATCAGAAAAAAGAATGGCAGCATCTACTCCGATTAAGTCTATTGGCTGTTTGGTTACTTCAAGGATTAGTTCAGGCATTTTACACATTGTTAAAAAGGAATATTTTTCTCTGACAGCGCGATACTCCCTAAGATAGCGGCCGGCTTGCCTCATAATCCAGATTGGCGTATAAGGGGTTTTTTCTCGGCGACAAGCTTTTAAAAAAATCGGTTCCAATCGCTCCTCCTTTGTTAGTTATTACTTCATTTCTAATTATTACCTTGCCAGACTTCTGGCTTAACTGAGGTTTTATTAGCTTATCATAAAACTCTCTTTTTTGCTTTGCCATCGGGCATTTTTAAATATTAAAAGCCCAAAAATTTTTCAATAAAGCTATAATTTAAAAAATCTTTAATAAATTCAAGGAGGAAAAATGCCGTCTTTTGATATTGTTTCCAGAGTAGATTTTCAGGAAATTGACAATGCTATCAACATTGCTTTAAAAGAAGTTAGTCAGCGATTTGACTTAAAAGGAAGTAACTCAACAATTAAAAGGGAAGGGGAAGAAATAGAAATTACCTCTGCTGACGATTACAAAGCTAAAGTTGTCGCTGATTTATTAAAAGATAAGCTTATTAAAAGAAAGGCTCCTTTAAAAAATCTCATCTTCTCGCAGCCTCAGCCAGCGGCAAGCGGAAGAGCAAAAATTAAAACCCGGATTGTTCAGGGGATTTCGACAGAGAAGGCTAAAGAGATAATAAAGGAAATTAAAAAAACAGGGTTAAAAGTCCAGGCTCAAATTCAAGAAAGTCAGGTCAGGGTGAGTGGCAAAAAAATTGACGACTTACAAAAATGCATTGTTCACTTAAAAGAAAAAGACTTTGGCCAAACCCTCCAATTTATCAACTACCGCTCCTAAAAAGATTTTGCTATCTTCATTTGTGCAATCCATAGGCTTGGCTTCAAAACCTTTAACTTCTCGTGCCTTGAATTTTAAGCTTTTAACTTCCTATAATTAGCTTCTCATATTTTAGCTTTTCAACAAGAAGCTTTTTACTTAGCCTCTCAACAAACCGAAGTTTTTTCCAGAGCGAAAAGCTTCTTTATCAGTTTTTATTTAGTTTCTCAACAAGAAAGTTTTCCCTTAACTTCTCAACAAGAAATTTTTATATTTAGCCTCTCAATAAAAAAGTTTTTACTTAGCTTCCAAGCAAGAAGATTTCCCCTTTTTTGTTTTTACTCTACTTCCAACCAACAAAATTCGCTTTTACTCAACAAAAATTAAGCCTCCTTTAGCCAAGTTTACCAACTACCAGCATTCCCATATTCTTGTGTTATCGATAATCCGAGAATAAAGGGTTATCTTGGAAAGACAACGGCTCAGAACTTATTTTGTACTCTGAGCTTTATTGCTAAAACAAATCTTTTTTAAACTCCTTCTGCCATTTACTGCTATTTACTGATGTCTTGTAAACTTTAAAAAGCAGTAAGCTCCGGTTTGATTTCAAAATAAGGTTTAAGTAAGCTGGTCAAAGAAGATGAAGAGGATTGACTCCGTAAACCCCGCAAATAATCTGGTGGAGGATACCGGACTTGAACCGGTGACCTCCTGCGTGCAAAGCAGGCGCTCTCCCACTGAGCTAATCCCCCACAAATGAATTATTTTAAATTATTTTTTGAACTTCTTTCAATTTTTCTTAGTTGACTTAGCTAAGAAGCCTCTGAACTTAATTAACACTGGCTTTTCTTTTAAGAAGAAAAAGCTTTAAGAAGAAAAAGCTCAAAAAGCTGGTGGCCTCTCCGATGCAATATCGGAGCGCTCTCCCACTGTGATCTAATCCCCCATCTCGTTTAAATAATCAAAAGATGTAAATCAGCGGCTGGAATAGCATCAAAGTGGTGGGCGATGCAGGATTTGAACCTGCGACCTCTTGCGTGTGAAGCAAGCGCTCTCCCCCTGAGCCAATCGCCCTTCAGGCAATTATTTTAATTAATTTTAAGCTTGAACTGATATTTAAATCAAGTAGTCAGGGTTTTACGCATTTCAATACTGACTGATTTTCAGCCGAGCCCGGTAGCCGGCGGTCCTTTAAAAAGATAAGGTTTAATTCTTAGGAAGGAGGCATAGAAAAGAGAGCCAGGGCCAAAAGCTTTAACAACCCGGTCTTTAACTTCGTCTTTAAGGCATTCTTTGTTGTTTTTTTCAAATAAGCTTAACTGTTCTTCCTTTAATGGCTGAAAAAAAGAAAAAGCCACCGCTATTAGGCGAACAGGCAAGGCGAAGGGCAAGCTTTCCAGGGCTTTAAGGGCATAAGCAAAGAGGCGATGGGTATTGGAAGTTGGTGGAGAGATAGTTACTTCTTTAAACTTAAACGAAAGGTCAAGAAAACGCAAGCCAACTGCTATCTTTCCTGCCTTAAAACCTTCCTGACGAAGCCTGAAAGCTAAACCGTCTATTAAATAAAGGAGTAGAGCTTGTTTTTCTTCAAGAGTCTTTAAGTTTTTTTCTACTGTTAGCGAGTGGCTTAGAGACTTGGGTGAGGGAGGAAATGGATTAACCGGTTGGTCATCTCTTCCCCAGGCGGCATTATAAAGATATTCACCAACTAGCCCAAAGACTTGGCGGAGATTGGCCGGAGAAGTATGAGCGAGCTCGCCAATTGTTCTTATTCCCATCCGAGCTAACTTAAATTTCCTCTTTTCTCCAATGCCGATTATTTCTTCAACTGGCTTTTCCCATAAAATCTCTGGCAAATCTTCTCTTTTGACTACGGTTAAGCCATCGGGTTTTTTCCAGTTGGAAGCCATTTTAGCTACTAGTTTGTTGGGAGCTACCCCTACTGAACAGGTAATTCCTAACTCTTTCTTTACCCTCTCTTTTAGCTCAAAGGCGAGCTTTTCTGCCCCACCAAATAAATGCTGAGTGTGGGTAATATCAAGAAAAGCTTCGTCAATCGAGTAAACTTCAACAAGGTCAGAATAAGATTTAAGTAGCTGATAAAGACGGTGAGAAAGATAGCTGTATTTGTGAGGATTGCCACCAATGAGTATGGATTGGGGACAGAGTCTTAGGGCTTCAAAAAGTGGCATCCCAGACTTAACCCCAAACTTTTTAGCTTCGTAGCTGGCTGCAGCAACTACCGAGCGCCTTCCTTTAGGATTCCCATAAGGGTCAGCAGTGACGATTACCGGTTTCCCTTTCAGGTTTGGACGGTGAGCTTGCTCGACTGAAGCGAAATAGGAGTTCATGTCGGCATGAATAATTAACCTTTCAGCTGGCGGATTCCAGCTTTTCGAGATACCAAACCAGGCTTTTGGTGTTGAGTGCAATTTCATAATAATCACCACCTTCGGTAATCAGGCTGAGATGAAAAAAATTAGCTTTGCCTTTTTCGCTCTTCCACCAGCCCGTTACTTCTTTTATTTTTTGAACTCGCCCGCGCCAGCGAATTTTCACTGGTTTTACCTTGCCGTTTTCAAATTTAACGATGGCTTCTACAGGTTCTCCTATTTCGACCATAAGCGTATTATAGAACAAATGTTCGACAAATTTAAGAGAAGCAAGAAATAATATTTTTTTAAAGGATTTTTTTGAAAAACAAGCTATTTTAGGGACCGAAGGATGAGCAGGTAAAAGAACTGCGATAAAATAACTTCTAATGGAAAAAATCGGAGAAAAAACTAAGCAGGTATGGAATTATATTGCCGATTTTCTTTTTAAAAACGGCTATCCGCCGACAGTAAGGGAAATCGCCAGCGCATTAGGGTTTAAGTCAACTTCAGCTGCTGTTTTTCATCTAACTGTCTTAGAGAGAAAAAACTATTTGCGAAAAAAAAGAGGCGCTTCCCGCTCAATCGAGCTTTTAGCGTTTCCGCCAGGAGCAGAGAGAGGCTATTTTCGTTACCTGCCTTTAATCGGAAGTATTTCTGCTGGCAAGCCCATTGAAGCAATTGAAAACATTGAAGCAGTCCTTCCCCTGCCAAGTGAGCTGGCCGAACCAGGCTGTTTTCTGCTTCGGGTGAAAGGCGATAGCATGAAAGAAAAAGGAATTTTTCCGGGAGACCTGGTTATTGTCAAGCCTCAAAAAAATGCGGAGAGTGGTGAAATAGTAGTGGCTTTTTCTGAAGGAGAAGCTACCGTTAAAACTTGGAAAAGAAAAGGCAACCGTTTTTGGTTAGAACCAGCTAACCCGCTTTATCAGCCCATACCTTTTAAGCAAGGAGAAATCATTGGCAAGGTAATCGGGCTCATCAGAAAATTGAGTTAATTATTTTTTGCTGCCTTTTCTTGCTGGCTTTTTAATTGCCCGATTAAAGGGAGACAAGCATATCCCCAGCGACAGTCAAGACAAGCTTTTCGTTCCCACTCCTCTATTATTTTAGGAAGTTGAGACTTAATTTTTTTAAAGCTAAAAGCGTCGCCCGGTTTCAGGTTAAGGAGTCTTAAGGCTAATTTATCAAGATACTCAATTTCTTCATTGCTATCTGTCTGATAGCGGCACTCATTTTCTTTTAAGTGTGGACAGCTTAAACAAACTTCATCTGTTCCTTCTACCACAAACCCTTTAGATTTTTTCAGCTTTTTTAAAACTCGATTTAAATTTTTTATAAAGACCTGGCCATAGCCTTCACCTTGAAAAAAATGAAGGCAGATTAAGTGATGTCCTCTTAAAGCAGTCCCCTTTTTCACTATCAACAACTAAATTTTAAACTAAACAGAATATTCTTCAATTAAAGAGGAAATTCAAAGGGAATAAAATAAAAAAATATTTAGAAAAGCTGATAAATCAGGTTTAGGCTTAATATTTTTAATGTAAGGCGTAAAGATAACCGTCAGTATCGCCAAAGTAAACTACACCGCTGTTTATTGCTGGAGAACCCCAGACGATTCCCCGGGTTTTAAAGTGCCATTTTTCTTGACCGTTTTTGGCTCCCAGAGCGTGAAGATAACCATTAAAATCGCCAAAATAAATAAGACCATCGGCAATAACTGGAGAAGAGCGAAGCCAGCCGTTAGCCGTAAAAGACCATTTTTTCTTCCCAGTTTTAGCATCCAGCGCATAAACAGTGCCGTTGCGGCAGCCAAAATAGATCGTATCATAGTTGATAGCCGGGGCAGTTGAGACCCAGTATTCAGTTGGAAACTTCCACTTTAATTTGCCGGTTTTAGCCTCCACGGCGTAAAAATTGCGGTCGCGACTACCAAAATAAACTGTTGCCCGGGAGATAGCAACCGAAAAAGGTATGTCAGATTTGGCTTTAAAAGACCACTTTAGCTTGCCAGTTTTAGCCTCAAGAGCAAAGAGGTAACCGTTGTAACTGCCAATATAAATTGTTCCCCGGTAATAAGCCGGCGAGGCAGATATAAAACTCTTGGCGTTAAAACTCCAGACTTCCTTTCCTGTTTGAGCATCTAAAGCATAAACTCTCTTATCGTAACTTCCAAAGTAAACAACTCCATTAATCACCAATGGGGACGAGCTAACGATTTCTCCAGTTTTTAAGCTCCAGATTTTTTCCCCGGTTTTAGCATTGAGAGCATAAAGGTAAGTATCGTTGCAACCAAAATAAACTATTCCGTCGACTACGGCTGGCGATGAAGTTATCTTTCCTTTAGCTTTAAAATCCCACTTTAGCTTGCTGCTTCTGGCATCTACTGCCTGAAAATAGCCGCCGTTGTTACCAAAATAAACCATCCCCTCAGCGACAGCGGGTGAAGACATTATTTGGTAGCCGGAACTAAACTTCCACTTTAAACCTTGAGGTTTTTCCACCCCCGCCGAGGGAAACGTGCCCTGATGGGCAGGGTCAACTCGATACATAGCATTTCCAGGAAAAACATCTTCTTTGTTTTTCCTTCGGTCGGGCTTTCTGGAGATTTGGGAGCAGCCGGAAGCTAACAAGCTAACCAGAGAAACCAAAGTAAAGAGTTTTTTTAAGAATTGCTCTCCTTGCTCAGGCGACATTAACCCAATTATATACATTTTTGGCTTAAAACTATTGATTTGGAGAAAATTTTTAAAAAATTTCTTTTGGTGCCCTCGGAGGGATTCGAACCCCCGACGCCGGGCTTAGGACGCCCGCGCTCTATCCAACTGAGCTACGAGGGCACTCTTTCAGTATAGTCAGTAAGAAAA
This sequence comes from uncultured Actinomycetota bacterium, assembly GCA_964426525.1. Lineage (GTDB taxonomy): Bacteria > Actinomycetota > Aquicultoria > SKW223 > CALKMS01 > CALKMS01. Next base: position 26,186 of record CAYRQL010000011.1, read on the forward strand.
GAAAAGGTCAAGTAAGCCCGACAATGAATAAACTTTTGGCTTGTCTTTAGCCTGAGGGGTTGTTTTCTTTTAGCCCGTTCCCTTTAGTTTTTTCCCAGGCTTGAACTAAATGAGCTTTCAGTCGTTCAAAAACCGTGGCATAGCCTTGAATTAAAGCTTCCGCCAAACTGGTGTTGAGGTATTTTAGCTCTTTCACCCCCGAGACAACTCGAGCAAAGTAAAGAGGAGTTAGAGCGTTTAGAATTTCCTTTTTGGAATAGCAAGAAAAATGATAGGCGGCGGCAAGCTCGTAAAGAAGATAAGCCCAGAGGTCAATTGGCAAATGAAAATCAGGCAAATCCTGGTCAATGACTTTTTTTAACCGAAAGTAAACAGGCGGGGACAGAACATTTTTTAAAACCTTTTGCTCTTCGTAGAATAAGTCTTTAGCTTTTTCAATGTATGTTTTCTCATCTATTTCAAAACCTTCAATTTCTGAAAGAATATCGGCTGAACCAAAGAGGTCTGCTGGCTTGCTACCCTTAATCGCTTTCCAGCTGGCTTCATAAGGAAGCATAAGCTCAAACAAGGTTCCAGTTACCTGGTGAAGCATTGGTACCAAATCGGAGGCTGGGTCTTTAGGGTCGTGAAGTTTGACGCCCAAGCTGGCTTGAGCAACTCGGAACCCTTCAACAATGGCTAAAGTGGTCATCCAAATATCAATACCAAAGCGGGCGATATCGGTGTTATAAACATCCTGATGAGAGTAGATTTTAGCTAAAGCACCGCTCAGGGCAAAATCGCCGCCAATTGGTTGGCGGATTTTCAAGCCGAAAAGGGCGGTTGTCAGCGGGAAAGCAATGTTGTTAGTAATGGTGCCATCATATTTGTATCTTAGGTAGTAAGGAGCAACAAAGCCGTAAGGGTGATGGTAAATTGGCTGGGCAAGCTTCCAGACCCACTCGGGGGTTATGCTTTGTAAATCAGCGTCAAAAACCAGAACAACCTTGGCTTTCAGCCGGTCTGCAGCTTCAAAGATTGTATGAAAAGCACTACCTTTTCCTGGAAGGCCAAGATAGGGAGTGACAATTTTAGCTACGCTGGGCGGAACAGGCGTTGATAAAGCCGTTTCTCGAGTGTCTTCTTCTGAACCTCCGTCAGAGACAATAAGGACTGTTCTTTCGTGAGGAAAATAGTGGGCTAAGCCTTGCCCTATTACTTTAACTACATGGGCTATGGTTTTTTGGTTGCGAAAAGAAGGAATCCCGGCTACTACTAGAGCCTTCTCGATTCGCTCTATTTCAGTTATTACTTCAGGCCGCAAGACAGTCATTTTGTTCTCTTTCTCAAAATTTTAGCTGCCTCTTCAGGAGAAGTTGGATTAATGAAAATACCACTTCCAAACTCATACCCAGCCGGCATAGCTAACCGTGGAATTACTTCGAAGTGCCAGTGATAATATAGAAGGCCCGGTGTCTTTAGGGGAGAAACGTGGAGCATGTAGTTATATGGAGGATCGCTCAGCACTTCTGCCAATCGACTAAAGAAAAATTTAAAGGCCTTAGCCAGATCTTTTAGTGTTTTCCTATCAGTTTCTTCTAGTGAGGCAAAGTGCTTTTTGGGAATGATGTAGGTTTCAAAAGGAAAACGAGCCGCATAGGGAGAAAAGATTAAAACAGAAGGGTTTTGGTAGATTAACCGTTTTTTTAACTTTTGTTCATCTTTTATCATTCTACAGAAGATACATTCTCGATGTAGCTTGTAATATTCCCTGGCTTCTCTTAGTTCTTCAAAAATGCGAGGCGGAATAATGGGGCTAGCAATGACTTGAGAGTGAGGATGCGAGAGAGAGGCTCCAGCTGCTTTTTTGTGATTTCGAAAGACCAGAACATAAGAGATGCGATGGTCGAGCTTCCAGCGGAAAAAACGGGTTTGATAGGTTAAAAGCATAGCTTCAAGCTGACTTAACCTCATTTGAGAAAGTGTTTCGTTGTGATTTAGACTATCAAGAATTATTTCGTGCCCTCCCGTCCCGCTTAATGAGTGGTAAAACCCATTTTCTTCTTTTTGGGAAAGGGAGGTATCAGGTTTTAAAGCAGGAAACTTGTTTGGAAGAACTCGAGTTAGCCATTGGCCATTGCTTTCCTTTGATAAGCCAGCCCAGGAATCACCAGGTGGCGGTGGGGTTGCTGCTTCCTGACAGAGAGGGCAGTTCTCCGGTGATTGGTTGTTTTCACTTTCAGTTGCGATTTTTTTATAGTCTGAAGGTCTTTTGGCTCTTTCAGTTGAGATAATAACCCAAGTGTGACTAATTGGGTCTTTTCTTATTTCTGACATCTTTGACCATTCTCATTGTTAATGACCTTATGGTAAACTAAACTCACTTTAAAAGGCAAGATTGCTGATTATGCAAAGAGAAAAGTGGTTTAAAGAGAGAACTTATTCTTCCTCTGATTTTAAATTTCTTCCGGAGTTAGAGAAGCTCAAACGCCAGAGGGGGCTGACTGTATCTATTTGCTTGCCAACTCTTAATGTTGAGGACACAGTTGGGAAGATTGTCGCGGTTATTCGAGAAGAGTTTGTTGAAAAAACCAGCCTCGTTGACCAGCTAATGATAGTTGATGGTAATTCTACCGATAGCACGATTGAACGAGCCAGGGAGGCTGGAGCCGAAGTCTATCTTCAGGATGAAATTCTTCCCTTGGCTGGAAAGCAGGGGGGTAAAGGTGAGGCATTGTGGAAAAGTCTAGCAGTTGCCCGTGGTGATTTGATAATTTGGCTGGACTCGGATGTTTCGAATTTTGAACCTCATTTTGTTTATGGATTGTTAGGCCCTTTGCTAATGAACCAGGAAATAGTTTTAGTTAAGGGTTTTTATCGACGCCCCATAAAGCGGGATAAAGAAATTGAAAAAGAAGGAGGCGGTCGGGTAACTGAAATCTTAGTACGGCCCTGGCTTAACCTTTTTTATCCTCAGCTTTCAATGATTATCCAACCACTTTCTGGCGAGTATGGGGGGAAAAAAGAAGTTTTTAAGTCTTTACCATTTTTTACTGGCTATGCGGTGGAAATAGGTCTGCTCATAGAAGTCTGGCGGCAGTTTGGTTTGTCTGGTTTAGCCCAGGTAGACTTAGGGGAAAGAGTTCATAAAAATAAGCCGACTACGGAACTTGGCAAAATGTCTTTTTCGATTTTACAGGCTCTTTTCATTTTGCTTTCAGAGGAAGAGCGAATCGTTAAAGATCTTTTTTATTTTAAGGATTATCTTATGCCCAAAACCAATCTTTGTTTTACTGAAGAGAAAGTCGAGATTTCGATTAAGTCCCCATTAAGAGAATTTGAAGAGAAAATTTAAAGATGGTCGACAAGGAAATGGCGGCTAAATATTTTTTTCCTTTTGAGAAGGAGAGTTTTCGAAAAAAGCTAAAGAAAATAAAAGTTATCTACACTGATGTAGATGCTACGCTCCTTGGGCCAAGAGCTTCTTTTTTTACTTCTCCTTCAGGCGGATACACTCTAACGGCAGCAAAAAACCTAATTAGAGCCTTAGAAAAAGGCCTGGATATTACTTTAATTTCTGGTCGAAGCAGTCGTCAGCTTTTGTCTGACGCCCGAATTTTAGGTTTGAAAAACTTCATTGCTGAGCTGGGCGGAGAAATTGTTTACGATTTAGGTAAAGAAAGCTATTTTCAGGAGTTTTCTCTTCCCTGGGAAGGCGACACTCCCCATCAGGCAATTGTTAACTCAGGGGCAGTTGATTTTCTTTTTGAAGTTTATAAGGGCCGCTTAGAACATCACACTCCTTGGTCGGAAGGGAGAAGGTGCACACTGGTTTTTCGTGGGTGGCTGAATCTTGAAGAAGCAAACTCACTTCTCAAAAAAGAAGGTTATGAGAGCCTTGAGCTCTTAGACAATGGAGCGATTTCCAGTCGAGGCACTCTTAACCCTGCTTTGCCAGAAGTGCATGCTTATCATCTGGTGCCAGCTGGCTTAAGCAAAGGCAAGGCAGTGGCTAAGGACCGGCAAATTCGAGGCTTGGCTAAAGAGGAGGCAGTAGCCATTGGCGACTCCCCTTCCGACTTAGATATAGCTTCCGAAGTTGAACTCTTTTTTGTAGTGAAAAACGGGGTTGAGAGACATCCAGAAATGCTCGAAGCTCTTGAGGAAAAGAATAATGTTTTTGTTACTCGAGAGCCAATGAACTTAGGTTTTGCTGAAGTCATTGAGCTCATTCTTAGCCAGCTCGAGACTTAAAATATAAGCAGCTTTTCTCAAAAGAGGCTTGATTTTTTCTTTGCTTTCCTTTTCGTTTTGAGCTAATGATATAAGGCTTATTGCCCTTTTAATTCCCAGCTTTCTTAACTCAATTTCTTTTAAGCTGACTTTTCCACCAATTAAAAAAACTGCAATTCCTTCTTGGGCTGCTTTTTTTATTAAAAGAAAAGCCGCTTTACCTTTAAGGCTTTTTTGGTCAAAATTGCCTTCGCCAGTAAAAACAGCTTGGACTTTATTTAAAACCTGGTTGATTTCTAAAATTTCCTGAACCAAAGAGGCACCGGAAAGGTAAGTAGTGGGAAAGAAATGAGAGAGGCCAAAACCCAGTCCGCCTGCGGCTCCAGCTCCTGGCTTTAACTCTTCACTTTTTCCAGTAAATTTTGCTAAGACTTTAGCCAGATTGCTTAGCCCTTTTTCCAGTTCTTTTATTTCATCGGGTTTAGCGCCTTTTTGGGAAGCAAAAATCTGGCTGGCACCTTCCTTTCCTAAGAGAGGATTTGTCACATCAGTAGCTAAAACTATCGGCACCTTCATTAAATTTTTATTTTTTATACTAATTTTTAAGGAGGATATTTTTTTAAGAGCAGAGCCAACCGGTTTAACAGTGTTTCCTGAACGATCGAGAAACTGGATTCCCAGTGCATTTAAGGCACCTGTGCCCCCATCGTTGGTTGCGCTGTCACCCAAACCCAAAATTATTTGTTTGGCACCTTCCTCAATGGCTTTCAATATTAATTCCCCAACACCGTAAGTGGTGGTGTTCATTGGATTCCTTAAGCTTTCTGGAACCTTGCTTAAGCCAGCAGCGGAAGCCATTTCAATGACGGCGGTTTTAACATTGTAGGGGCTTTTGGAGATAAAAGGCGGAGAAGAATTTAAAATAGGAAGGTTAATAAGACCAAAAGAAGCCGAGACCTTTTTACCTAAAGGACCCCGGACCCTTGTTTTAACTATAGACCCACGGCAAGCTTGAGTGATAATCCGGGTTGTTCCTTCGCCCCCGTCAGCCAGAGGTTTAGAAATAATTTCAGCATCTGGCAAAGCTTTCTTTATTCCCTCGATTATTTCATTTGCTACCAGGTCGGCTGAAAGACAAGTTTTAAATTGAGCTGGAGCGACAAGGATTCTCATTTTGGGTTAAGATATAAAAATGAAGTATGTAGTTCTAATCTTAATAATACTTTTTTTTACTTTACTTCCTTTTCGTCTGAATAGAAAAAAGGGAATTTGGGGTATCATCTTTTTTGCCCTTTTTCTGCTTAGTTTTTTCCTTTTTCGCTTTAGTTTGAAGCTTCTTGTTTTTTCGCTGCTTCTCTTATTTTTCTACTTGCTTCTTCTCTTATTTTTGTAGCTTGCTTTTCCAAACGGTCAAGTTCTTTTAGGAATTCAGCAGTGTCTTGAAACTCTCGATAAACTGAGGCAAAGCGAATATAAGCAACTTTGTCAGTTCTTAAGAGTTTTTCCAGAATCATCTCTCCAATTTCTTTTGATTTCACCTCGTAGCGAAAGTTGTTTCGCAGGTCGCTTTCTATTTCGTCAATTATATTTTCTAATTTTTCCCGGGGAACTTTTCTTTTAACCGTAGCTCGCAAGAGACCAGTTAAGATTTTATTTCGGTCAAAAGGTTCGTGGGTGCCATCTTTTTTAACGACTGTCAGAGGAATTTCTTCAACTCTCTCGTAGGTGGTGAATCTTTTTTTACATCCAGCACACTCACGCCGCCTTCGGATGCTATCGCCAGCTTCAGTTATTCGGGAGTCGAGCACTTTAGACTCATTATGGTGACAAAATGGACATTTCATCAAGAATTAAAAATATCATTTTTTAAAAGAGGCAACAAGTGAAAAATTTTCTTTACACTTTGCTTTATATTTTGTAAAATCAGATTAAAATAACCCATCGGTGGGGGGATTATGGAATTAGAAGGAGAGGAAAGAGTAGAGGAAGTAAAGCCGAAAAAGAGCCGAAAGAAACAAGCAATCATTGTTTTAGCAGTTATTTTAGTTTTGGCAGTTGCTGGTTTTGTTTATAGCTCAAATCCATCTTTTTGCAATCTTTGCCACGAAATAAAACCTTATTACGCTTCCTGGGCAAAGTCAGCTCACCAGAATGTCAACTGTATTGTATGCCACTCTGAACCCGGTTTTCTAAATTTTTTGAAGCACAAGTTTGGTAGCTGGAACTATATTTTTGTTCACCTTCTTTTTCCCGACAAACCGGTTAAATTAAAAAGGCCTATTCCCAACGAGTCCTGTGAAATTTGCCACAGCGCTAACCGGGTAGTTTCTCCCGGCGGCGATCTGGTGATTCCTCATCAACACCATGTAGAGTTTTTAAAATTGCGCTGCAGTGATTGCCATCATAACCTTCACACTACTTTGGAAGCTGGAGAAAGCGAAGAGACGACTAAAGTAGGGGCTGCCTACTATCATCCGGTATGTTGGGAGAAGTGCCACGATGGCATTAGGGCTACCAATAAGTGCAATGCTTGTCATACTCGAAAGGCTTTACCTCCCTCTCATCGACAAGCTGACTTCTCCCGTTTACATGGTGTCACTTACCCCAAAAAAGAAGATTGTGCTAAATGTCACGGTTATACTAAGGATTTTTGTCGAGATTGTCACAAGAAGAAGCCAACCAGCCACTTAGTCGGCAACTACAAAGCAACTCACCGGTTCGATATTGCTAAAAAGGGTTTGCGCACTTGTCAAGCTTGCCATGCTGAAGACAATATTTGCTTGAGGTGTCATGATTAAAGAAGGTGAGGTGAATGAAAATTTATAAGAGACTGATAGAGGAATATAAGTGCTTCATACTATATGGACTAAAAGGGAAGCACTACGCTCGGAAAGTTATTGACAAAGCTAAGGAAAGCTACAAAGTAGTTTTGATAACTGGCTTTGTCTTTCTTTTGGTGGTTGCTTTTTTGGTTGGGGGTGCGATTTATACTACCTCTCCCGTTTTCTGCAAAAGTTGCCATGTAATGGTTCCTTATTACAACGATTGGAATACCTCTACGCATTCAGGCATTGGTTGCGTTACTTGTCATATCGAACCTGGTTTTATGAATCAGGTAATTGGACGAGCTCGCACAGCTATTTATATTGTTCGGTTTTTCCTTGCTGGCAGCGGGAATGTTGGAACCGTTAAACCTTCAAATGCTGTTTGTTTTCAATGTCACATTGCTGAAAAGAAGGTAACAGCCGCTGGCGATTTGATAATTCCCCATCCTTTGCATGTAACAAAACTGGAAATGAATTGTTTCGAATGTCACGTAAACGTGGTTCACCATCGACCAAAAGGAGCTAAAAAAAGTGTGGTGCCAATGGAGATTTGTTTAACTTGTCATAATGGGAAAAAGGCAACTGACCGATGCGATGCCTGTCATACGGAAAAAGCTTACCCCGCTTCTCATAAGCGTGCAGACTGGCTTAAGGTTCATGGCAGTTTATCTAAGACTGAAAACTGCAGTGAGTGTCACGGTTGGAGACCGGACTGGTGCCAAGAGTGTCACCAGAAAAAACCGCCTTCCCATGTTGGGCGCTGGCGAACTAACCACCAGTTTAAAGTCGATCCCGATCGCAAGAATTGCTTGGCTTGTCACAAAACTCAGTTTTGTGTTAGATGCCATGGAGTAATGCCATAGGAGGTGAATGATAGAATGTTGGATAATAAAAAAGGCACGAGGCTTTTAAGCCTTTTGTTAGCAACTCTTTTGATGTTTTCAATGCTGGGGTGTGGTTCTTCTGGGGTAAACCGAAGGGCTCAGGAAGAAGCTGAAAAAGAAGAGCAAAGAAAGCTTTTGCAGGAAGCTGAGCCAAGCTTGCCAGCCTTGCCTACCAAGGATGCAGCTGGAAGTGATTTTTCTGATATCCCCCGACCGCCTAAATCGTTTCGTATTTCCTCTGATATTAAGCAAGAGGGGGGCGAGAATTACGGAATTGTTCAGTATGTTTCTACTGCTGCACTTGAGGAGCTTAAAAGTTTTTATCAAAAAGAATTAACTGGTAAGGAGTTTAAGCCAACTCGAACTCTTGAGCAAAGCATAAAAGGCTTGCCTGGTGCTTTACTGGGCTTTGAGTCGGGCAAAGTTAGAGTTGATGTGGAGCTTGAAGAGGGGAAAACCCAGAAAAATGAAAAATTTTACTATGTGAAGTTAAAACGTTTCGCCAAGCTTTGATGTTTTATGTCATTTTCTAATTTTGTCTCCTTTTTTAGGCAAGAAAAATTAGGTTTAATGGTTCTTTTTGGTTTAATCGTTTTATTCCTTCTACTCTATGGCTTTTATTATGTCACCGGCTTAAATGCTTTGTGCGTTTCTTGCCATGTTATCAAGCCTTACTACGATTCATTTCAGCAATCAACTCACAACGCTAATCTTTGTGTTGACTGCCATCGCCAGGCAACTCTTCTTTCAGATTTTTTTTATCGGGTTAAAGCTTTCCGCAATCTTGTTACCTACTTTACGGTGGGCGAGTTAAAACCAGGAAAGGTTAAATTGAATTTAGAGGTTTGTTTTGCCTGCCATGTGGAAGCTCGGAAAATTACGCCAACTGGTGATATCATTATCGACCACAAAAAACATAGCACTCAAGAAGGCATTACTTGCTTTGATTGTCATACCAAGGTTGGTCATCGAAAAAGGAAAGAGCCTACTGCGGCGATGGAAAACTGTTATAAATGTCATGGAAAAGTGAAGGGAGCTTCTGATGAGTGCGTGCTTTGTCATTCAGCCAAAGGGGCAACCAAAAACCATCGTTTGCCCAATTGGAAAACTGGAGTTCACGGAAAAGATGCGTTAGAGCAGGGAGCGGAGGCTTGTTTGGAATGTCATAACAAGCCCAAAGGTTTTTGTACTGATTGCCATCAAAAAAGGCCGCCTTCTCATGACCTTGGTTGGAACTATGAGCACAGTCAGTTAGCCAAAAAAACTAAAGAAGGCTGTTTTACTTGCCATCAGAATAAGTATTGTTTGAGATGTCACTCTGAGCCACACAAAGCTGGTTTTTTAAAACTTCACCCCAATGTAGTTAAGGCTCAAGGCGCAAGTAAGTGTTTTCGTTGTCACGGGAAGAAACACTGTGCTTACTGCCATTTAGGCAGGTAAGAAATTTAGCCTTTTAACCAGCCCTCGTCAGTCAGAACTTTATCAAGCTGAACATCCCAGGGCTCAATCGGGAGTCGGTTAATCACTTGTTCTTTAAAAGCGATTCCAACTAAAAGAGTTTTCCCTTTATAATCAGAGAGGAAACGGTCAAAATAACCTTTTCCAAATCCCAGGCGGAAAAGCTGGCGGTCGAAAACTATACCGGGCGTAATTATTAAATCAAAACTAATTCGATTGGTTTGTAAATGAGGGCAAACGGGCTGCCTGATACCAAGCGGTCCCCTTTCGACTTCTCTCAAGTTTTTAAGTTGGGCAGGTAGAATCTGGTTCCCAGTTATCACTGGAACAAAAACCTTTTTGCCTTTTTTTAAAGCTTCGTCGATTATTTTATCGGTCTGGACTTCATCGGGGAGGGAAAGGTAGCAAAAAATACGCTTTGCAGCTGTGAAACTATCAAATAAAAACAACTGACGAGTTATTACAGCGCTCTTTGAGCACCTTATTACTGCAGGTATCTCTTTTCTGATAGAAAGAAAAAGTTTTCTTAACTTTTCTTTTTCTAGTCTTCTACTGTCAGGCAAGTAAGCGTTCTCTCCACTCCATCAACTTTTTGAACTTCCTCTACCACTACCTGCCCAATTTCTTTAATGCCGGCTTCTTCAACTAGAAGGATGATGTCAAAAGGTCCGGTAACGGCGTGGGCTGACTTAACTGCTGGAAGGCGAGCTAACTTATCTCTTGCCTCTTTAACTTTACTACTGCGGGCAGTAACCAAGATATAGGCTAACATCTTCCCCCCTTTCGAAATAATTTTAACACGGAAAAAGTTTTAAAGCGAAAGGAATCTAAGTTAAAATTAAGCATTGATGAAAAAGATGCTCGCTATTTTTTTAGTTATCTTATTGGGTGCTTCTCTGGTGGGCTGTCAGCCCGAAGAGAAAGTTGAAACCTCTCCGGCTCTCTCTTTGTTTAAGGAAGGGTTAAAAGAAAAGAAGCTTTCAGGCCCTTTTAGTCGTTTTGGCTGGTTGAGAGATTGGTTTATCCATGATGTTGAATACAGCCAATTAACCAAACAGACTTTGATAACTACTAGCCTTGAAACCACTGACTACTATATTTTATTAAAGTATGATTTCCGTATTTCTAATTTTGAATGGTCGGAGTTCGGGGTAGTTAAACTTGATTCAATTGATAAAGTTGATATTGAGCAACCCTACCGGTTCTGGTTAAGGAGATTCTTTTTCGCTGCTTCTCACTAAATGAAAGCAAAACTTTCAAAACCCTGGCTTCTCGTCTCGCTGATTTTTTTCTTTTTGGCTTTTCTGTTGCTTATTTTTTTGTTTTTCCAGTTTGGAACCTATTCCCCAAAGGGTTTAAAGGGAGAGTCTATTGAGGCAAAACCAGAGATCAGCTTTTCTAAAAACCGTGCAGAGGATGTTTTAGCTCGTTATATTGAAGCTTATCGGAACAATCGGGCTGAGGAATTAGTCAACCTTTATTCGCAAGCTTATTTAAGAAAGGAGGGGCTAAATTATCAGGCGGCGGTTCAAGAAATTAAACATTATTTTGAGGAAGTTCAGAGCAGCGCTGGGAAGATTGTCCGCTGGGATATAATTCAGTTCAGAATATACGCTAATTTTGCTGTAGCCGTTTGTCGATTAAAAAGAGAAAGAGGGAGACAATCAACGAGTGTAATCGTTTTAGAAAAAGAAGACTTGGAGTGGAAAGTGTCTGATGTTTTTCGTCTAAGAAGATGAAGAAAAGTACTTTTCGCTGGGGGATACTCTTTCTTCAAGGTGCGCTTTTTTTCTTAGCTCTTTTCTTACTTGCCTTGGTTATCTCTTTTTCCTGGCGATTTTTTCTTGATCAAGTTTTTCCGGCCGATTTTTCTCGTCAAGCTTTGCAAAAAATTCATTCAGAACCCACCATCCTTTATGACCAAGAAGGGGTTGAAATTACCGCACTTGGCGTATCCCCCTATAGCCGTTACAGCTCTTTCGGCGAATGGCCAGGCTACCTGAGTCAGGCAGTAGTAGCAATTGAAGACCCTGGTTTTTACCGCCATGGCGGAGTGGACTGGGTTAACCTCTGGCTTTTATTAAAAGCTAAGATTTTCAAAGAGGAAAGAGTTTCGGGAGTGAGTACAATTAACCAGCAGCTGGTGCGAAAGGTTTTCTTGGCTGAAGAGAAAGGGCTCTGGCGGAAAATTAAAGAAGTGGCCCTCTCGCTTCGATTAGAAGAGGTTTTAACAAAGTCAGAAATTCTTGAACGTTACTTGAACATTGCCTATTTTGGTAGCAATTTTTATGGTATAAGGTCAGCTTCTAAAGGTTATTTTTCAAAGGAACCATCAGAGCTAAGTCTTGGAGAAGCAGCAATGCTGGCTGGCTTAATTGATGCTCCAAATAGATATAATCCTCTGACAGCGCCGGGCTTAGCTTTAAAAAGGAGAAACTTAGTCCTTTCCCTTATGAAAAAACAGGGCTTCATATCACACAAAGAGGAAAAGGAGGCTCGAAAAGAAAGTTTAAATTTAGCCCCCCCTAGAAGCCCCTTAATACCTGCTCCTTATTTTGTTGATTATGTTAGAGAAGAGCTTCTAAAGAAATTTGGTCCCGACCTTGTCTATAAAGGTGGGCTGCAGGTTCAGACTTCATTAAACCGTAAAGCTCAAATATTGGCTGAAAAAGCTCTGAGGGAAGTTTTAAATAAGAGACCCGATCCTGCTGGTGCCTTATTGGCTGTTGAGAGGGGAAGCGGCTATGTCCGAGCTTTAGCGGCTACAACTGACTATCAAAACTTCCCCTTTAATTTGGCAGTTAAGGGTAGGCGCCAGCCGGGCTCAGCTTTTAAGCCTTTCGTTCTGGCAGCCTCTCTGGAGGAAGGGGTCAGTTTGGGAGCGGTTTTTCCAGCTGCTCCGGTTACTTTCGCTCTCCCCAATGGAGAGCAGTGGAAAGTTGACAATTATGAAGGAGAGTTTCAGCAAGGCAGCCTAAGCTTAAAAGAGGCAACTGTTTATTCAGTGAATGCCGTTTATGCTCGTCTAATAATGAAAATTGGAGCGGAAAAAGTTGCTTCTTTAGCTCGGAGGCTGGGAATTGAAAAAGTCGAAAATAATCCAGCTATTGCTCTGGGCGGGTTGAAAAAAGGAGTTACTTTACTAGAAATGGTCCGGGCTTACAGCGTTTTTGCTAATGAAGGATATTATGTCGAACCACAGGCAATTGTAAGAGTAAAGGATAAGGAAGGAAAGTTGCTTTATGAGTCATCAGTTGAGGAAGTTGAAGAACTTAACCCAGTGGTGGCAGAGGCAGTGACCAGTGTTTTAAAAGAAGTTGTTCTCCGGGGCACAGGAAGGGCTGCCAATGTAGGCAGAGAAGCGGCTGGGAAAACTGGGACCTCGCAAAACTTTCGTGATGCCTGGTTTATTGGATACACTCCTGAGGTGGTGGCTGGTGTCTGGGTCGGCTATCCGGTGCCTAAGCCGATGATTAAAGTTCGAGGAAAGAAAATTGCCGGGGGCACTTTTCCTGCTCTAATTTGGGGTAAGTTTATTTCTTCTTATTTAAAAGATCTCCCTCCATCAAGTTTTCAAAGAACAGAAGGTCGTTATGTGACAATTTGTGCCGATTCAGGACTCAGGGCAACCCCCTTTTGCCCTAGAAAAATTACTCTTTTTCTGGAAAAAGCTTTGATTCCCCGTGGGTACTGCTCAATTCATTCAAAGTGAGTTAAAATAAGCGGGTGGACTGGCTGGAAAAACTTAATGAAACAGGTCTCAGTAAGGAATTCTTGCAGCACTTTCAGACGCAGGTTGATCTAGAAGTAATTTATTTTTATTTTTCTAATCCATTTTCTATTTTTACTGCAAGGTCTTTAGCGCTAACTTTGGGTCGAAAAAAAGAGCTAGTGGAGGAAAGTTTAATAAAACTAGAAAAGGCTGGCTTTTTAAGAGCTCTTCCTCAAAGCAAACAACTAGAAGCTATTTACTATTACCAACCTGGCAGCAAAAGCGAAAAGTTAATCCAAAAACTTTTTTCCTATCTTTTAAGCGAGAAAGGAAAATAATCAGTCTTCCTCAACTTCAATAATACTCATCGGGCACTCTTCAGCGCAGAGTCCGCAGCCGTCACAAGCTTCTTCGTTTACTACTACTGCTATTCCTTCCTCGAGGTCGAGAACCTCGTTTGGGCAAACTTCAATGCAAAGGCCACAACCAGTACACTCTGCTTCTTCAATAATTGGTCTGGGCATTGGGCTCCTCCTTGCCTGAAAAATTTTGCCTATATTACTAAACTTCCTTTTTTCTGTAAACACTTTTTTGAAGGAATTTAAAAAAATTTTAGGATTATGGGCATCAAGAGGGATTATTAATGATAAACCAGGGCGAAAAGGGTTTACTCCCATTGACATTCTTAAATATGTAAAGCAAGTGGGGAGTTGACAAACTTGACAATAGTATTGTAATATTTTATTACAATAAGATAATAAAAAAATTTTAGGAGGTAATGATGGCTAAAGCTGTAGGTATTGATTTAGGAACGACAAACTCGTGCGCTGCGGTAGTCATTGGTGGTGAACCAACTGTTATTCCCAGCGCTGAGGGGGGACGCGTTGTTCCTTCAGTGGTAGCTTTTCGTAAAGAAGGAGAGATTGTAGTGGGCGAAATTGCCAAAAGGCAGGCAGTTTCCAACCCCGAACACACAGTTAAGTCAGTTAAGAGGCATATGGGCTCTAATTGGACCAAGGAGTTTAACGGGAAGAAATACACCCCTCAACAGATTTCGGCATTCATTTTGCAGAAAATAAAAAGAGATGTGGAATCATACTTGGGAGAGTCAGTAACCAAAGCAGTTATTACTGTACCGGCTTATTTTGAGGACGCTCAGCGGCAGGCGACAAAAGACGCTGGCACCATTGCTGGTTTTGATGTTTTAAGGATAATTAACGAACCAACAGCTGCAGCTTTGGCTTATGGTTTAGACAAGGAGCATGATCAGACAATCCTGGTTTTTGATTTGGGTGGTGGTACCTTCGATGTTTCTATTTTAGAAATTGAACCTGGCAAAGGTGATGAACCAACGGTGTTTGAGGTCAAAGCTACCAGTGGAGATAACCATTTAGGCGGCGATGATTGGGATGCTCGCATTGTCCAGTGGATGGTTGATGACTTTAAAAATAAATACGGAATTGATTTATCTAAAGATAAAATGGCAATGCAAAGACTGACTGAGGCGGCTGAAAAAGCAAAAATTGAGCTTTCTTCCGCTCTTGAAACCACCATTAACCTTCCTTTTATCACTGCTGATGCTCAAGGACCGAAACATCTGGAAATGACCTTAACGCGTTCGGAATTCCAGCGAATGACAGCTGATTTGCTTGAGCGTTGTCGTGGTCCAGTTGAGCAAGCTTTAAAAGATGCCGGAATGAAATATGGCGATGTTGACCACGTTATTTTAGTTGGAGGTTCTACGAGGATGCCGGCGGTGGTTGATTTGGTGAGAGAGTTAGTGGGTAAGGAACCGCGAAAAGATATAAATCCTGATGAAGTAGTAGCTATTGGAGCTTCCCTTCAGGCAGCTCATTTGATTGGCGAGCTTAAAGGCGAAATACTTTTGCTCGATGTCACTCCTCTTTCTTTAGGTGTTGAAACCAAAGGTGGTGTCTTTCACAAGTTGATTGAGCGCAATACTACCATTCCAACGAAAAAGAGTGAAATATTTACCACTGCTGAAGACGGACAGACCAGTGTTGAGATTCATGTTTTGCAAGGAGAACGGCCAATGGCAGCTGACAATAAATCTCTTGGTCGCTTTCATCTGACTGATATTCCGCCAGCTCCGCGTGGTATTCCTCAAATAGAAGTTACTTTCGATATTGATGCTAATGGCATTGTTCATGTGACGGCCAAGGACTTAGGCACGGGCAAAGAGCAGTCAATAACGGTTACCGGGAGCACTCGACTTTCTGACGATGAGATTCAAAAGATGGTGGCTGAAGCTGAACGTTTTGCTGAAGAAGACCGAAAGAAGAAAGAGCTGGCTGAAGCTAAAAACAACGCTGATAATTTAGCTTATTCGGTTGAGAAGTCTTTAAAAGAAGTTGGAGATAAAATCTCAGCTTCGGAAAGAGAAAACATTGAAAAAGCTTTAACTGAAATTAAAGAGGCTTTGAAAAGCGACGATGCTAAGTTAATAAAGGAAAAAACGGAAAATCTTTTAAACGCTTCTCAGAAACTTGGCGAAGCAGTTTACAAAGCAGCTTCTGAAGCTAAGCAGGCGGCAACAGGTTCCGCTGAGTCTGAGAAAAAAAGAAATGGAGAAGAAAAAGTAGTTGATGCTGAGGTAGTAGATGAGGGCAAAGAAAAGCCAAACTAATTTTTTGGCCAGGCGCTCTTAGAATTTATTAGATTTTAAGGAGGTGATCTTATGGCAATTGTTCGTTGGGATCCTTTCCGAGATTTCTTGACCATTCAGGACGAAATAACCAAGACTTTTGAGCGTTTCTTTGGCGAAGGTAAAGTTGGAACCGGGTTGGCAAGGTGGGCTCCTCTGATTGATGTCTTCGAAAGAGACAACGAAGTGGTAGTTAGAGCGGAAGTTCCTGGGCTTGAGGCTAAAGATGTTGAGGTCAACATTGATGACGAGGGGCTGACCATTCAAGGCGAGCGGAAATTCGAGGAAGAGGTTAAAGAAGATAACTTTTACCGTCTGGAGCGCCGTTACGGTTCTTTCCATCGCTTTGTTCCTTTCCCGGTTGAGGTGAAACCGGAGAAGGCTAAGGCTACTTTCAAAAACGGTGTTCTGGAGGTAGTAGTTCCTAAGGCTGAACCGAAGAAAAAAGCAATTAAGCTTAAGGTTGAAGGGTAAAAGCTAAAACCAGGGCGCCTGGCCTAACTTTAATTTCATAGCATTAAAGGATTGATAAAATGGAGAAAAAGGAGAAAAAGACAAAAGATATGAAACAAAAATATCAGGAACTGGAAGAAAAATATAAGGCTTTAGAGAAGGACTTTGAGCTTTTGCGAGAAAAGTTCGTTCAGCAAGAAAAGGAAGCTTCTGAATATCTTGAACTGCTGAAAAGAATGAAAGCCGACTTTGATAACTACCGCAAGCGAGTAATCAAGGAACAAACTTTTTTAGTTGAGAGAGCTTCTCAAAATTTAATTGAAAAGCTTTTGCCAACTCTGGATAATTTAGAGCGCGCTATTAATTCTTCCAGAGAAAACACTGATTTTCAGACTTTTTTGAGCGGCGTCGAAATAATCTACCAGCAGTTACTTGAGGTTTTAAAAAAAGAAGGGCTGGAGCCAATCAATCCTTGTTCTGAACCATTTGACCCGGAATGCCAGGAAGCAGTTTTAAGTGAAGTCCGAGATGACCACCAGGATGAAACTGTTCTTGAAGTACTGGAAAAAGGTTATCGTTTAAAGGGCGTTTTGCTTAGGCCAGCCAAAGTTAAAGTTTGTCGTAATTTTAATAAAGAAAAGACGGAGAAGAGCGAATGAGCAGCGGTCAATTTAAAGATTATTATGAAATTTTGGGCGTTACTAAGGAAGCGGGCCAGGATGAGATAAAGAAAGCTTTTCGCAAGCTGGCTCGCAAATATCACCCGGATGTTAACCAGGACGACAAGCGAGCTGAAGAAAAGTTTAAAGAAATAAACGAAGCTTATGAAGTTTTAAGTGATCCTCGGAAAAAAGAGGAGTATGACCGGGCTTATGAGCTTTTTAAGTCAGGCTACTCTCCAGGTTTTCAAGGGTTTTCTTTTGACGAAAGCTTTTTCTCACCCTTTTATGAGGACTTTGGGAGCCTTTTTGATATTTTTGGGTTTCGCACTCGGCCCTCTCGTCGGCCACGGCGGGGGAGGGATATTGAAGCAGCAGTTGAAATTAATTTTGAAGATGCTGTCAAAGGAGTTACTTTAAGAGTACCTATTAATCGGGAAAAAATTTGCCCGGATTGTCAGGGAAGTGGTGCCAAGAAGGGGACATTTCCCAAGACTTGCCCGACTTGTTCTGGTAAAGGTTATACTATGCTGGCACAAGGGCCGTTTTCTCTGACTCGAACCTGTCCTCAGTGTTTGGGTGAAGGTACAGTAATCACTGAGTATTGTCCTAAATGTGGCGGCAAGGGGAAAGTTAGAGAGGTAGACAAGGTGGTAGTTAAAGTTCCAGCTGGGGTAGATAACAATGCTCGGTTAAGAATTAAAGGGCAGGGGGAAGCAGGAGAGCCAGGTGCTGAAGCTGGCGATTTGTATTTGATAATCAAAGTGAAGCCTCATCCCTATTTTAGGCGAGAAGGCTCTGATATCTGGCTTGACTTGCCTTTAACTTTTGCCGAAGCAGCTTTAGGGGCGACAATCAAAGTGCCAGCCTTAGATGGAGAGGTCAAACTGAAGATTCCGGCGGGCACGCAGAGCGGACAAGTTTTTCGTTTAAAAGGGAAAGGCGCACCTTTGGTAAATCGCTCCGGGCGAGGCGATATGTTTGTCAAAGTTGAAATAGCGGTGCCAACAAGCTTAACAGCTCACCAGAAAAAAATAATTCGTAATTTGGAAGAAGTTTCCAATTTTAATCCAAGGAAGAAATTTGAGGTTTAAGTAAGAAATGAAAACAAAAGGTGTTTACTCGATTAGCATAGCGGCTTCTTTAGCTGGAGTTCACCCTCAGACTTTGCGCTTGTATGAGAGATTGGAGCTTGTGATTCCTCACCGAACGCCAGGTGGAACGCGCCTTTATTCGATGGAAGATATAGAAAAAGTAAAGTTAATTCAAGGCTTGACTCAGGAAGGAAGAGTAAATTTGGCTGGGGTGAAGCTGGTTTTAGAGCTGAGGGAACACTTGAGAGAACTCCAGAAGGAGTTAGAGGAAGCCGAGAAAACAATAGAAAAGTTAAGAATGGATATGGAAAAGGAAATAGAAACCTTAAAAAGAAGTTTATCACGGGAAATCATGCCTTTTGCCAAAAGAAGCATTGTTAAGAAGGAGTTTTAAGAGATGAGGTTGGATAAGTTTACTTTTAAAGCTCAAGAAGCGATAGATTTGGCACGGAGAAAAGCTGCTTCCCTTGGCCATCAGGAAATTGATGTTGAACATTTGCTTTTGGCTTTACTGGAAAGTGAAGAAGGAGTTGTTCCCGAAATACTAAAGAAAATGGGACTCTCGCCTGTTCAAATGGTGAAGGAAGTTGGGGCAGAGTTAGATAAGAAACCCAAGATTTCGACTGGTGGAGGTGAATTCATCTCCCGCGAGCTCCAAGCAGTTTTTGACCGCTCTTTACAAATTGCCTCTGAGCTAAAAGACGAATATATAAGCACTGAACATCTTTTGCTTTCTTTGGCTCAAACCCCTGACGGGTTTCCCGCTCGCTGGCTTAAAGGAAAAGGACTGGATTACCAGACGCTACTTAAGCTGGTGGCTGAAGTCCGTGGTCCTCATCGGGTGACTGACCAGACTCCAGAAGAGAAATATCAATCTCTGGCCAAGTACACTCGTGATTTAACTGAGTTAGCGCGCCGAGGAAAACTTGATCCGGTTATTGGCCGAGATGAAGAAATTAGAAGGGTTATTCAAGTGCTTTCTCGCCGGACAAAGAACAACCCGGTTTTGATTGGTGAACCGGGCGTAGGGAAAACAGCCATTGCTGAAGGTTTAGCCCAACGGATTATGGCTGGAGATGTTCCGGAAGGCTTAAAAAGTAAAAGAGTCCTGGCTTTAGACATCGGTTCTTTGGTGGCCGGGACCAAATACCGCGGTGAGTTTGAAGAGAGAGTTAAAGCAGTTTTAAAAGAGATACAACAAGCTGAAGGGGAAATAATTTTGTTTATTGACGAGCTTCATACTCTGGTTGGGGCCGGTGCGGCTGAGGGGGCAGTTGACGCTGCTAATATGTTTAAGCCTCTTTTGGCCCGGGGCGAACTTCGAGTGGTTGGAGCGACAACTTTAGATGAATATCGGAAATACATTGAGAAAGACGCGGCTCTTGAGAGAAGATTTCAGCCAATAATTGTTCGAGAACCTACCGTTGAAGACACTATCGCTATCTTGCGAGGTTTAAAGGAACGCTACGAGGTTCATCATGGGGTAAAAATAACCGACCCTGCTTTAGTGGCAGCTGCTGTTTATTCAAATCGCTACATAAGTGATCGTTTTTTGCCGGACAAGGCAATCGATTTAATTGATGAGGCATCCTCTCGTTTGCGAATGGAAATTGACAGCTTGCCAACGGAAATTGATGAGTTAAAAAGGAAACAAAATCAATTGGAGATTGAAATTGCTGCTTTGCGTAAAGAAAAGGATGAGAAGTCTAAAGAGCGATTAAGAAAGTTAGAAAATGAAAATCAGAAAATAAAAACAGACCTCGAAAAGTTAGAAGCAAGATGGCAGAAAGAAAAAGAAGCTATTATCAGGATTCGTTCCCTTAAGGAGACTATAGAAGAGAAAAAAAGGGAAGAAGCTGAAGCCGAAAGAGAAGGCGATTTTGAGAGGGTAGCTCGCATTCGTTATGGAGAGCTACTGGAATTAGAGAAGAAACTTAAGGAAGAGGAAGCGAAACTCATTAAATTTCAAAAAGAAGGACGACTACTAAAAGAAGAAGTTGATGAACAAGACGTGTTGGAAATAGTTTCCAAGTGGACGGGTATACCACTAACCCGGTTAATGGAAGCAGAAAGCGAGAAGCTAATTCATATGGAAGAACGTTTGAAGGAAAGAGTTGTTGGCCAGGATGAAGCAGTCAGCTTGGTTTCTGATGCTATTAGGCGCGGTCGAGCGGGTTTAGCTGAACCTAATCGACCAATTGGTTCCTTTCTTTTTCTTGGACCGACGGGAGTTGGAAAAACGGAGCTGGCACGAGCGCTGGCTGAGTTTTTATTTGACGATGAAAAGGCTATGATCAGAATAGATATGTCAGAGTATATGGAAAAACACACAGTTGCTCGGTTAATCGGCGCTCCACCTGGTTATGTTGGTTATGAAGAGGGAGGCCAACTAACTGAAGCAGTTCGAAGGAGGCCTTATACGGTAATTCTCCTTGATGAAATTGAAAAAGCCCATCCGGATGTATTTAATCTTTTACTTCAAGTTTTAGACGAAGGGCGATTAACTGATGGTCACGGCCGAACCGTTGATTTTAAAAACACGGTGATAATTATGACTTCCAACTTAGGAAGTGAACTAATTTATGATTATAACCAGACTAAACGGGAGGAACTGAAGAAAAAAGTTAACGAACTTTTGAAGTTAACTTTTCGTCCAGAATTTCTTAACCGTCTAGATGAGATAATAATCTTTAATCCTTTATCTTCAAATGACCTATTAAAGATAGTTGACATTCAGCTTGTTCGGCTAAAAAAGACTCTTCAGGAAAAAGGGATTATCCTTGAAGTTACTGAGAAGGCTAAAGAAAAATTGGCTGAAGCTGGTTTTGACCCAACTTTTGGCGCTCGCCCTCTGAAAAGAGTTATTCAGCGCGAGCTGGTTAATAATTTAGCTCGGGCTTTAATAAAGGGTGAAGTTAAAGAAGGAAAAATTGTTTTCGACTGGAAAAAGAATGAATTTTTCTTTTCTCACTGAAAAGTTAAGGTAAAATTTATTGCCACTTTGAGAAAAAATTCGCTATACTTATAGTAACCTAAAAAAAGAAGTAGGGGGGGTTAAGATGAGCGAGGATGAGGGTCGGACACAGGTAGATGCTAAACATTACGGAGAGACAAAAGAAGCTAACACTACCAAAGCTTTTTTGGCTTATTTGCTAGGCTGGGTTGGCGGTTTGATCATTTTTTTAACCGAAAAAGAAGACCGCTTTCTGCGTTTCCATGCTCTTCAATCCCTTCTCTGGAACGCTATTTTCTGGATAGTTTTGGTTTGCTTGCTGGTGGTTTTTATGACTATGGGGCTTCTTGGACAGAATAGTATTATTTTTCGCTTGATTTCTTTACTCTCTTTGCTGGCTTTAATCGCCTGGACTCTTAGTAATTTTTATATTTGGGTTCGCTTGATGATAGCTTCTTTAAAGGGCGAGTGGTACAAAGTCCCGGTTCTAGGGGATAAAGCTGAGCAAATTGCCTAAAAAAATTGAATTTTCCTATCGTTAAGATTGTAAGTTTTTATAATTCCATTTTTATTAACTATCAAGGCTTTTATTTTTTTTTCTTTAATAAATTTGATTGCCTTTGTTTTTGGCATAACAAAAATAGCCGTTGAAAGAGCATCGGCGTAAGCAGCCGCTGAACGGGTAATCACGGTCACGCTTTGAAAATCCTCAGCCGGGTAACCGGTTTTAGGGGAAATTAGGTGGTGATAGCGTTTGATATGGGTTTTTCCTTCTATTTTCGTTTCAAAAAATCTGAACTGCTGGTTGTCAGCCGAGGTACTCAAGTACTCACCAGAGTAAAGAGGAATTAAAGCTAAGTATTCTTTTTGAGTAGTGGGGCGAGGATTTTTTAAAGCAATTAGAAATTTGCTCTGGTCGGGTTTTTCTCCCCAAACCATTATTGAGCTTGTCATATCAATCACAAAACCCTTTAGAGGAAGTTTTTTTAAGTACTCACTGAGTTTATCGACAGCAAAGCCTTTATTTACACCGCTTAAATCAATTTTTTGTTCCTTGCCTAAAGCCACCACATTGGCCTTAACATTTATCTGTTGAAAATCAACTCCTTTTTGAGCTTTTTCGATTTCTTTCGCTGACGGAGGAAGCTTTCTTTGGTTACTGATGAACTCAGCCCAGAGAGAAGTAAGAGGAGCTATGGTTGGGTCAAAAAAGCCGTTGGATTCTTGGGCAACTGATTTTGCTGTTTTAATTAGCTCAGCAAGTTCAGGAGAACATTTTTTTACTTTCTGGTTATTAAGCTTTGCTAACTCGGATGAGGAGGAAAAAAAATTAGTTTGCTCTTCAACCCTTTTCATAACTTTCTGGGAACGGAAAAAAATTAAAGAAGAATTAACTTTTCTGGCGGGATAAATGGTTACTTTGACATAAGTACCAAGCTGAAAAAAGGTTTTTTCTTCTTTTAACGAAGCGGGCTGGCAAGTGAAAAAGAAAGCTAAGCCGAGAAGAAAAAGAGAAAGAAAAAGTAAGACTAAATTTGGAAAAACTTGCTTTTTCATTGAGAACAATTATATTCTATTTAATGAAGGCAATCTTTTAAAGGTAGAGGGCAAAGGGAATGATTACAGTAGGGGTACCAAGAGCTTTACTTTATTACTATTACTTCCCTTTCTGGAAAACTTTTTTAGAATGTTGCGGAGCAAAGGTGCTGGTCTCCCCCAATACTAATAAGCAGCTGCTCGAAAAAGGGTTGGAGGTAGCCGAAAGTGAGCTTTGTCTTCCAGTTAAAGTTTTTTTGGGGCATGTTCAAAGTTTAATTTCAGAAGTTGATTATATTTTGGTTCCTCGAGTGGTGAAACCGGAAAGAAAAACTTATTCTTGTCCGAAGTTGCTCGGGTTGCCAGATATGGTTAAGGCTTTACTGCCGTCTGCTTCGGCTCTTTTTTCTCCTATTCAAGATGAGGATAGGAGAAGAGAAACTAGTGAGGAGTGGTTTAACGTTGCTCAAAAACTAAAGGGAATAAGCTTCTGGGAGTTTAAGAGAGCCTACAGGAAAGCATTGAGAGTTCAGAAAAAAACTGAAAAGATAAAAAAGCGAAAGAGTTACCAAAGAAACAAGGATTTGAAAATTGGTTTAGTCAGCCACCCTTACATTTTGAACGATGCCTACCTTACCCATTCTCTTGTTGAAAAACTGAAGATTCGGGGGGTAGAAGTTTATCTGTCGGAAGAGGTAAAAAGCTTTCAATTAAAAACAGCTTTAAGAAAGTTACCCAAGCAACTTTTCTGGAGTTATGAGAGAGATCTGGTTGGCTCAGCTCTTTACTGGATTCAAAATAACTTAATTGATGGCCTGATAACAGTTAACTCTTTTGGTTGTGGCCCAGATTCATTGAGTCAGGTTTTACTGGAAACAGAAGCTTCAAAATATCAAGAAGTGCCTTTTTTAAACCTGGTTTTTGACGAGCATACTTCAGAAGCTGGTTTTTTGACCCGTTTAGAGGCTTTTCTTGATATGTTGGCTTGGAGGAAACTGAATGCTGGTTAGCACTCCTCAAATGGGAAATGTTCGCTTTTTTCTTCAGGATTTATTTGAGAGGTTGGAAGTTAATTACCTTTTACCACCTCCAAGCAGCCGTAAAACAGTTGCTCTGGGCACGAGATACGCGCCAGAATTTGCCTGTTTCCCTTTCAAGGTAACGTTGGGTAATTTTATTGAGGCTTTAGAGGCAAAAGCTGACACATTGGTGATGGTAGGAGGAATTGGCCCCTGTCGTTTTGGTTACTATGCGGAGACTCAGCGGAGGATTTTAAGAGAGCTGGGATATCAATTTGAAATGGTTATTATTGAACCACCCTTAGCTCATCCGCTTCTTTTTTATCGGGCATTGCGGCGTCTTTGTTCTTCGCTTTCTCTGTTTGAAATTTATCGGGAAATCAAAACTTCTTTTTTAAAGGCCCAGAGCTTTGACCTAATAGAAAAGCGAGCTCTTGAGGTTCGCCCAGTCGAAGTGAGTAAAGGTGAAACTGATAAAGTTTTAGCCCAAATTTTTAGAGATTTAGAGCAAGCGAAGACAGAAGAAGAAATAGTTGGGACGAGAGAGAAAGGTTTTGAGAAATTGAAAGCGATAAACACAAAGGGTGAGCCCTGCTTGAAAATTGGTTTGATTGGCGAGTTTTATCTGCTTTTGGAACCATTTGTCAATTTTGAGCTGGAGAGGTTTTTAAATCAGAAAGAAGTTTATGTTGAGCGCGGAGTTTATGTTACTGACTGGATTGGTCCCAACGGCAACAATCCTGTTCAAGGCGTTTCAAATGAAGAAATTGCTCGGGCGGCTTTTCCTTACCTTTCTCATTTTGTTGGTGGCGAGGGCCGAGCAACTATTGGCCATACAATAACTATGACCAGTCAGGGTGTTGATGGTTTAATCCATCTAACACCATTCACTTGTATGCCAGAATTAGTAGCCAAAAGTATTTTTCCTAAAATCCAGAAAGATTTAGATATACCAATTCTCTCGCTAGTCATTGATGAGCATACTGAAAAAGCAGGATTTGTAACTCGAATCGAAGCCTTCTTAGATTTACTGGCCTGGAGGAAGGAGAAGAAAATTACTCCCCGCCGGGCTTCAATAAACTGGCTTTCAAACGATTTAAACAATAAATTAACTACTCATGGTTTAAAGAGGAGGTAAAATGGATGCTTATCTCGGGATTGATGTAGGCTCAGTTAGCACTAACTTGGTTTTGATAGATGAACAGGGCGAAGTAATAGACTGGGAGTACCTTCGTACTCAAGGTCAGCCAATCAGGGCTATCCAGGAGGGGTTAAAAAAACTTTCTTCGCGTTATTCTTCTGATGTAGTTGTCAGAGGTTGCGGTTCAACGGGTAGCGCTCGTTTTTTAACTGGGGCGGTGGTTGGTGCTGATGTAGTAAAAAATGAAATTACTTCTCATGCTCTGGGGGCTTTAAAGTTTGTGCCAGAAGTGAAAACAATTTTTGAGGTTGGTGGTCAAGATTCCAAAGTTACTTTCTTAAAAGACCAGGTGGTTGTAGATTTTGCCATGAACACTATTTGCGCAGCTGGAACTGGTTCTTTTCTTGACCACCAGGCGGCTCGCCTAGGATTGCCAATTGAATCTTTTGGCGAGTTGGCTTTAAAAGCTGAGAAAGGAGTTCAAATAGCTGGCCGCTGTACCGTTTTTGCTGAGTCTGACATGATTCACAAGCAGCAAACTGGTTATCCTCTTGAAGAAATAGTCTATGGTCTTTGCCAGGCCCTTGTGCGCAATTACTTAAATAATCTTTTAAAAGGGAAACAAGCAAATCCCCCGGTAGTCTTTCAAGGGGGAGTAGCAGCCAATCAAGGCATGAAAAGAGCTTTTGAAGAAGCACTGGGTTTCCCAGTTATTGTGCCCCCTTACTTTAATGTGATGGGGGCGATTGGGGTGGCTTTACTTGCCCGAACATACATTCAAAAGACAAATAAAGCAACGAATTTTAAGGGCTTCGAGATAGTTGAGTTTGCTTACGATACTGAAAGTTTCTTTTGTGAAGGATGTTCAAACAGCTGTGAAATTGCTCAAATCAGACAAGGAAGAGAGACCTTAGCTCGTTGGGGAAGCCGTTGCGGTAAGTGGGAAGTGGGAAACCTAAAAGAGTCGCGAGTTTTCTCTTTACTCTAATCTTCTCTCACTGGCAACCCTAACCCCGCCTTTCCCCTGTCGTTTAATGGAGTAAAGGGCTAGGTCAGCCTGTTCAATAAGTTCAGCTGCGGTTTTACCGTGTTCCGGGAATGAGGCAATTCCAATGCTTAAAGTCAGGCTGAAATTACCGTAATTTATTTTGTTAATTTTGTTAGCTAATCTTTTTGCCAGACGGATTGAGTTTTCTATTGCGGTCTCGGGCATGATTATGGCAAACTCATCTCCGCCATAACGGGCAGCAATATCGCTTCCTCGAGTCGTTTCTTTAATAATCTTTCCAACTTCTTTAAGAATCTCGTCGCCCTTTAAATGACCATAAGTATCGTTAAAGATTTTGAAGTTATCAAGATCAAAAATTAAGATGCTTAAAGCTTTCTTTGAGCGGCTGGCTCTTTTAACCTCTTCTTCCAGTCTTTCCCAGAAATAGGCGTGGTTTCGAAGGCCTGTAAGTTGATCAGTTAGTGATTTTTCCAGAGTTTCCTGGTATAAAAGGGCGGTTTTTATGGCTAAAGCTAGCTCATTAGCTATAGTTAGAGCAGTTTTCACTTCGTTTTCAGTGTACTGGCGGGGGGTCTGGTTGTTAAGACAAAGAATGCCAATAAACTCATCTTTTACCAGAAGAGGTAAAACCAAAGAATCGGTAATTTCTGGATGAAGGCTTTTGAACTGAGGAGGTAAGGGGTTAACGAGATGTAAAAATTTTTTCTCTCGGCTTGCTATTCGAGAAATTTCGTTACCTTGTTCTTTTCCTTTACTTAAAAGGTAAGGCTTGATTTTTAAGTTATAAGTTTTAACCAGTTGAAGATCGCCATTTTTTTCTAAAAAAATTGAGCCTGAGTGGGCATGAAGAGCCTCGGCGGTTGTTTTCAGGCTTACTTCCAGAAGCTCCTCCAAAGATAAAGTTGAAATGCTAGCTTCAGCAATTTTAGCAATGGCTGAAAGCTCAGTTACTGACTTTTTTAAATTCTCCCGTATCTCCGCTTCTTTAATTAAGGCTCGGAAGTGATGGCTGGCAATTCCGGAAAACTCAAGCTCTTCAAAGCTGAAAGGAGATTTTCCGTATTCTCTGACCGCCAGGAAAGCTCCTAAAACTTCATTTTCTTCTAAAATGGGCGAAAGAAGGAGAAAAGAGTTTTTGAAAGGTTCGGTTATTTCCTGCTTCAATTCATCCCCTGGCGAAGGGAAGCAACTTGAAGAGCGGGAATTAAAAGCTTGATAAATCCAGCTTTGTTCCGAGATTGATAAACCGACTAACCTTTCGTCTTTTTCATCGCTTGCGGCCGCAATAGTTAGTTTATCTTCAGCTTTTTTAAGGTAAAAGATTTTTGCTTTTAAATGAGGTTTTAACTTTTTTAAGATAAATTTAAAAAGCATGGATTCATTTTCAAAGTGCCTTTCAACGCCGATAATTTTATCCAGACCAGCATAACGTTCAGCTTTTTCTTTTAGCTTGTTAAAATTTTCTGCTTGGATAAAACTTTCTTTTTGAAAAAGCAAAGAAAGGCTTGAAGCGATAGCACCGTTTAAAGCGAGAAAAAGACTAGGCAGAGGAGAACTAAACAAGGAAAGCTTAAAAAAGTAAGGACTTTGGGTGAAAAGGTAAATAAAATTTAAAAAAAGGATAGTAAAAACAGTGAAAAAAATACACCCAAAAGTTCCGACTTGGAAAGCAATTAGGAAAATGGGCAAAGGAAAAAGAAAGTAAGAGTAAGGCATAATCGAGCTCTTAACCATCGAAGCAACAAAAAAAAGTGTTAAAAAGTCAATGGAGCGAATCAAGATGGCAATTTTAGGTGAGAAAAATTTTAGAGAGAATAAAACACCTAAATTAATCAAATTCAGCCAGAAGAAAAAAGAGAAAGCAGCAATTAAACTGAAATTGTCTATTAGATAAAGAAGAAAAAAACTAAAAGAAAAAAGAAACCTAAAGGGTATTAATTTTTTTTCAATTTCTTTTTCCCGATTATTTGGCATTTCCTTTCTCCACTTGAATGGTTGGTTTATAACAAT
The DNA here is from genome assembly GCA_964426525.1 of uncultured Actinomycetota bacterium. Taxonomy (GTDB): domain Bacteria; phylum Actinomycetota; class Aquicultoria; order SKW223; family CALKMS01; genus CALKMS01. Next base: position 53,816 of record CAYRQL010000011.1, read on the forward strand.
TACAATTTGCATTTTAACACTTTTTGTAAAGAGTTTGTAAAGAGGAAAAAATTTTATGAGGGTTGG
>CAYRQL010000012.1:0-50674 GCA_964426525.1 uncultured Actinomycetota bacterium
TCCCCCTTATTCTAAGGGGGAGACACAGTTGAAATATTTAAGGGGGAGATAATTTACTCCTCCCTTTTTTAATCCCCCTTATTCCCCCTTATTCTAAGGGGGAGACACAGTTGAAATATTTAAGGGGGAGATAATTTACTCCTCCCTTTTTTAATCCCCCTTATTCCCCCTTATTCTAAGGGGGAGACACAGTTGAAATATTTAAGGGGGAGATAATTTACTCCTCCCTTTTTTAATCCCCCTTATTCCCCCTTATTCTAAGGGGGAAATATTATATACTCCTCCCTTTTTTAAAAGGGAGGTTGGGAGGGATTTTAGCTTCTTTATTTAATCCTACTAATAGTAAAATTATAAAGAAGAAGATACAGTTGAAAGATTATTGAAGCTACTCAATCCCATTTAAAAAGGGTGAGTGCCATAAAAATTACTCAATTACAAGCGTTCAGGAATCTTGTGTTATAACTCCTTCTCTGGGCGGCAAATAAAAAGAAAGTGATAGGAGAGGTTAAGGGGTAAAATTAATTCTTTTAAAATTCTCTTCCACCAGACTTTGCTGTATCCGTTAAACTTAATTGTTTTTATTACTTTCAAACCATTCTCTTCCAGCAACCTTATCCACTCATTTTTGGTAGCAAATCTCTCAAGTTCCTGCTCCTGGTCAACATAGTCACCCGTTTTTAAAACTTTAATAATCCCTCTCCACCAATAGCTATTCGGAAGTAAGACTGCTGCTTTGCCTTCTGCTTTAAGTACTCGAACCATTTCTTGAATTCCTTTATCAGGATGAATAAAGTGCTCGAGACTTCCCAGGTTAGTTACATAGTCGAAAAAATTATTGGGATAAGGAAGGCTTTCTCCGCTCCCTTCAATAATTTCACTTTGAGGGGAATTGTTTCGCGCCAGCTCCACTGCCACTTCAGAAATATCAATCCCAAAAGTTTCAAGTCCAAGGGCTTCTGCTTCTTTTAAAAGCAAACCCAAACCACAAGCAATATCAAGCAACTTTTTGCCCGACTCAACCTCAAGTCTTTTTAAAACCCAGCGATAGTATTCGGGTATATCAGCAATCGGACGAATTCGATAAATCTCATCATACGATTTCTTCAAGGCATCTTCAGTTAATTCTGAAAGTTTTTTTGTCTCTTTCATCTAAAAAACGCTAAATAAAGTTCGAATTAAAAATTTTAAAAAAAGAAAACTAACTAATCCAACATAGTATATAATACCTACCGTGAAAAAACAGATAAATCTTGGACTTATTGGCATCGGCTACTGGGGGCTAAACTATGTCCGAATTTTCAATGAAACCCCTAAAGCTAAGCTTAAATTTGCTTGCGATTTAAACTCTTCCCGATTAAAGCTGGTGAAAAAAAGTTACCCAGACATAATCCTCACCTCAGACTATAGAGAAATTATTAGCAATTCAGAGGTTGACGCGGTTGTTGTTGCCACCCCAGCCACCAGTCACCACCAAATCGTCAAAGAAAGCCTAGAAAATAACAAGCATGTTTTAGTAGAAAAACCTCTCACCGTTAACTCAAAAGAAGCTCTGGAACTCGCAAAATTAGCTGAGAAAAATAATCTAACTCTTATGGTAGGACATGTCTTTGAATACAACCAAGCTGTGGTAGAAATGAAAAAAATAATCAACAAGGGTATTCTTGGTAACATATATTACCTGCACTTCACCCGGACTGGCCTGGGTCCAATCAGGCAAGATGTTAGTGCTATGTGGGATTTAGCCCCTCATGACATTTCAATCTTACTTTACCTATTAGAAGAAGAACCTTCTAAAGTTTTAGCTAAAGGCAAATGGTTTATTCAAAAAGGAATTGATGATGTGGTTTTTATAACCTATGAATTTAAATCAGGGATAATTGCTAATATCCATATCAGCTGGCTTGACCCAAGAAAAAAAAGGGAAGTCACGGTGGTTGGGAGTAAAAAAATGATGGTCTTTGATGATATGGACTTAACTGACAAGCTTTTTATCTACGACAAAGGTGTAACCAAAGAACTAGTTGAGGGAACGCTTGACGAGTTTCAGTTAGCCGTTAGAGTTGGCGATGTTTATATCCCAAAAATTAACTATAAAGAGCCTTTAAAAGAAGAGTGCTTGCACTTCATTGATTGCCTCCTAAAAAATAAAAAACCAAAAAGCGACGGCTGGAGTGGCTACCAAGTAGTAAAAGTTTTAGAAAGCGCCGAAAAAAGTTTGAAAGAAGGTAAAGAAATTGAAATTGCCAGCTAAAGTTTTTATTGGAAGTAACTGTAAGGTTGACGAAACAGCCAGATTAGGCTTTCCACCGGAAAGAAAAATCAAAAACACTGAACTGAAAATTGGAGAAGGAGCAATTATCCGCTCTAATTCAATAATTTATTTGGGAACAAAAATTGGGAAAAAACTTGAAACAGGACACAATACCATAATTCGTGAAGAAAACCAAATTGGCAACGAAGTTTGCATCTGGAGTAATTCAGTAATTGATTATGGTTGTAAAATAGGAAATCGAGTTAAAATTCATTGTAATGTTTATGTGGCTCAGTTTACCGAAATTGAAGACGATGTTTTCATTGCGCCTGGGGTAACTATTGCCAACGACCTCCATCCCGGCTGTAAATACTCAAAAAAGTGCTTGAAAGGACCAATAATTAAGAAAGGTGCTAAAATTGGTGCAGGAGCTGTACTGCTACCCTATATAATAATAGGCGAAAAAAGTTTAATCGGAGCCGGAAGTGTAGTTGTCGATGATATACCCCCTGAATCGGTTGCCGTCGGTAACCCCGCTAAAGTAATAAAATCAATTTACGATTTAAAATGTGACACGGGCTTAACTGATAAACCATACCATCGGGAGGAAAAATAACTTTGGCAGGAAAAATTAAAGTTCCTTTTGTTGATCTGAAAGCTCAATATAAAAGTATAGAAACGGAAGTTCAAAACGCAATCAAAAAAGTACTCGATAAGGGAGACTTTGTCTTAGGCGAAGAGCTTGAGCTTTTTGAAAAAGAGTTTGCTAATTATTGTGGAGCAAAACATTGCATAGGAGTTGCCTCAGGAACAGAAGCCCTTTGGTTAGCTTTACTTGCTCTCGGAATAAAAAAGGAAGACGAAGTAATAACTGCAGCCAACACTTTCATCGCTACTGCTTTAGCAATCACAATGGCTGGAGCAAAACCTGTCCTGGTAGATATTGATCCTAAAACATACAATATTGACCCCAATTTGATTGAGGAAAAAATTACTAAAAAAACAAAAGCAATAATTCCTGTCCATCTTTACGGTCAACCGGCTGAAATGGAAAAAATAAATAAAATCGCTAAAAAATATGGTTTGTTTGTTCTTGAAGATGCCTGCCAGGCTCACGGCGCTTTCTATAAAGGAAAGCGCTGTGGCTCATTAGGTAATGCAGCAGCTTTTAGTTTTTATCCGGCAAAAAACTTAGGAGCTTACGGTGACGGTGGAGCAGTAGTTACTAACTCGACAGAAGTCGCTGAAAAAATCAGAATGTTACGCGACTACGGACAAAAAGAAAAGTATCACCATTTAGTCAGAGGTTATAATAGTCGGCTCGACACGCTTCAGGCTGCCATTTTAAGAGTAAAATTAAAGAAATTAGACGAGTGGAACAAAAAAAGAATAAAAGCAGCAGAAAAATATAATGAAATGCTTAACCATACTGAAGCAATTTTGCCTTGGGTAGCCCCAGGCCGAACTCATGTTTTTCACTTATATGTAATTAGAATTAAAAAGCGTGATGAGATCCGCAAATATCTTGAGCAAAAGGGAATAGCAACAGGTATTCATTATCCCATCCCTATCCATCTACAACCATCTTTCAAAGAAATAGGATTTCAAGAAGGCAGTTTCCCTGTGACCGAATTATACGCTAAGGAAATCTTGTCTCTACCTATGTACCCAGAGATTGCTTTAAAGCAAATTGAATACACTTGTGAAGAAATTAAAAAATTTTTTTAAGTTAAAATAGAAATTATGGCAAACCTCTCAGCAGTATTGGTCACTCACAACGAAGAAGGAATTATTAAAGGCTGTTTAGAATCTTTAAAATTTGCTGATGAGATAGTGATTGTTGATACAGAAAGTGTTGATAAAACCATAGAAATTGCTAAAGAATTTACTCAAAAAATACTAATACGTCCAAATGAACCTAATCCAAATGCTAATATGAATGCAGGTTTTGACATCGCAGATGGCGACTGGATATTGCTTGTAGCTCCTGACGAAAGAGTATCTGAAGAACTCCAAAAAGAAATACTATTGGTTACAAGTTCACCTGAAGCCAAAAGCGGATACTATATACCGAGAAAGAATTACTTCTTAGGAAAATGGCTAAAATATGGAGGCAACTATCCCGATTGGCAGCTTCGCCTTTTTCAGAAAGGAAAAGGTTATTATAAATGCGAAAGCGTTCACGAACAGTTAAACCTTAAGGGTGAAGTTGGGTACTTAAAAAACCCCCTTATCCACTACAGCTATTCAAGTTTAAATGAGTTACTGAAAAAAATAGACCTTTACGCTAGGGCTGACTTTAAATACCTTAAAAAAAGAGGCTGGAAAATTAAACCTCACAACTATTTTTGGTTTTTTGTTCTCCGACCGTTCTTAGTCTTTTGCAGAAAGTATTTTTTAAAGTTTGGTTTTTTTGATGGGATTGAAGGGCTAATTTTTGCTGTAAGCTCAGCTTATGCTGATTTTTATCGGTCAGCTTATTACTTGAACAAATGTCGAAAAAAAGCTGATTAAAACCAAAACTTCTTAGCCTTCTGCTTTGTAGTAGCCCCTTAAATCATTTAGCCTAATCTGAAGAAGCCCAAAAAAACTGCTAAAAATATCACGCCAGAGTTTCACTTTGGTATTTGGAGAATCAGACCAAACAACTGGCAGCTCTTTAACCTTGTAATTAAATTTTTTTGCTAAATAGAGAATTTCGGCATCAAAACTCCAGTTGAAGACTTTTAGTTGAGAAAAAATAACTCTAGCTGCTTCTCGGCTAAAAATTTTAAAACCACAAGTAAAGTCAGAAATTGATAAGCGCAAAATAAAACGGGCTAAAGAACTGTAAGCCTTGCCCATAAACTCCCGATAAAACGGCTGGTGCACTAAAATTTCTGTTCCCTTTATCTTGCGAGAACCAATGACTAACTGGTAATCTGCTAAATAAGGAAGAAACTTCTTTATTTCCTCAATCGGTGTTGCCAGGTCAGCATCAGTAAACATTATTATTCTCCCTTTAGCTGCTAACATACCTTTTTTTAAGGCAGCGCCTTTCCCCATATTTGTTGAATTTCGCAAAATTTCAATCTCAAAAGACAACTTTTTAGCTAATTGATTTGCTAAATCTACTGTTTTATCAGCGCTTCCATCATCAACCAAAACTATTTCTGAACGGAAATCTTGAGCTTTTAAATAAGAAATGATTTTTTCCAAACTAGCTGGAAGCCGCTTTTCTTCGTTGTAAGCAGGTATAACTATGCTCAGATAAACTTCATTTATGTCCACTCAAAAAAGAATATCATAAAAATTAGCTTTACCAAAAAATTGCTTAAGCTTAGAGTAAGCTGCATTAGCTAGAGATATTGTATTTAAAAATATTTAAAAAAGTTCTGTGAATAATTAATTAATAATTAAGGTAGGTCATCAGCCAAACTTAAAAACAACTTCTCTGAGAGCTAAGCATAAAAAAATTTTATCAGAAAGAGTTTTTCAAGTTGCCCTGTCTGGTAGTTCCCTCATCAATAAAAATTTTCCAAAAAAACACTTTTTACAACTTTTATATTAAAATTTATATTAAAATAATCAAATACTCACCAATGAACAAAAAAAGAAAAAGTAAAGGAACTAACCCTCTTAACTCACAGAGAGATTTTTTCATTGCCCTTGGCGCTTTTGTTTGCAGCTTTTTCGTTAGATTAACTAACTTGCTTTCCTTCCCAATGTATAGCGACGAAGCACTTTTGCTTGGCTGGTCAAAAATGGTAGCGGAAAATCCAGCCGAAAATTTAACCTTAAGCATAAAAGCTGACGGTTACCCCCCTTTAACCAGCTGGATTTATGCCATAGCATTTAATTTCTTTTCAAACCCGCTTTTTGCCGGCCGTTTCATTTCAGTTTTAGCTGGAGCTTTTTCTGCCGCAGGAGTTTATTTGGTGGGGCGCCTCCTCTTTTCGCGAAGAGCAGGAATTTTTGCCACTTTGTTCTACATTTTTGTGCCTATGAACTTCTTCATTGACCGATACGCTTATCACGACAGCTTGATTTCGTTTTTCACCATTTACACCCTTTTATTCAGCCTTCTCCTTCTTAAAAAACCCTTAAAACATCAACCACTTTATTTTCTAAGTTTAGGCATTACAATGGGAGTAGGGATACTGAGTAAAACAGCCGCTTTTCTTATTCTCCCAATACCTCTTCTTGTCTGGTTTTTTTTAAAAAACAGCGAGCTCAAGACAAAGTCACAAAAATACTTAAAAACTATTGCTGGCTCATACATTTTCCCTGCCCTCTCTTATCTCTGGTTATTTAATAACCCTCATTCCTGGTTGATTTTGAAGAAAGGACGTGACTTATCAATTAGTATCAGCGAGATTTTAAGTTTTCCGCTTGCCCAATGGAAAACCAACCTACTGCTCCTTGAAGCGAATCTCTGGTATTATTTAACCCCGCCGCTTTTGTTCTTATCTCTTTATGTTTTGTATAAATCAATTAAAAACCGCAATAAAAATCAACTTTTTCTTTTGACTTATTTCTCTCTTATTTTAGTCTTTTTTCTCATCTTCTCCAAAGGAAGGATTCATTTCAAATACTTGGCTTTTGCCTTCCCCTCTCTACTTCTGGCAATTGCCCATGAGTTAGATATTTTATCTTCCACCCTGATTAAGAGAATTCGAGAATTTAAAATCCCAGCCGGAAATTCTAAATTTCTTAAAAATCCAACTTTTTCAAGCATGATAAGTGTTTTTCTCTTGATAATCTTTTTAATACCAGGTTTTTATTTCGACTACTCTTTAGCATTCAACCCACAGAGAGCAAACTTTGAACCTGTTGACTTTGAACTTCATTTCCAAAGCATTTTTTCCGGCTCCAAACTTGATGAATGCGTCAGTTTTCTTCGTCAAGAATCTCAGAAAAAAACCATTTTAGTAATCCTTCCTCACCCTGACATAGCCTTACTCTACTATGGATTGCCTTTGTTTTTAGAACCTACACCAAATTTATATTTTGTTCGGTTTGGGACAGGAATTTATTACTACCAAAACGGCGAAAAGCATTGCTTAAACTTCGCTCAAATGCTTAAATCGCAGCTGAGCGGCTCAGAAAAACTGCTTGCTGTAATGCCTAGTGACAACAGCAATGAGTGGCCAGAACTGTTTTTAAAAGGTAATCCTGAGGCAAAGCTGCTCAAAAAATTTTTAAAACCTGGCGGAAAAAGCTCGATAAATGTTTACGAAATTCTTTATTAAAGTATAAAATTACAGATTGCCATAAAAAATGTCTAAAATAGGTTAAAATCTGACTGACTAGAGTTTAAAATTTGCCTGGAGGTCGTAGATTGAAAAAAGTATTGGTTACCGGTGGCGCAGGTTTTATTGGTTCTCATCTTTGCGATTACTTCATTTCCCTTGGCTGGAAGGTAGTAGCTATTGATAATTTTGTTACTGGAAATCAAAAAAATCTTGTACAGCTTCTTAACTCTCAAAACTTTGACTTAATTGAGCACGATGTTTGCCAGCCCTGGCCAAAACTTCCTTGTTTTGATTATATTCTTCATTTTGCTTCGCCAGCCAGCCCCGTTGATTACTACGCTTACCCTTTTGAAACTTTAAAAGTTGGCTCATTTGGAACTTACTATGCCTTAGAAAAAGCTCGGATTGATGGTAGTGTATTTATGTTAGCCTCAACCTCAGAGATTTATGGAGACCCCGAGGTAGATCCTCAGCCCGAAACTTATTGGGGAAATGTTAATCCAGTTGGGGTGCGTAGCGTTTATGATGAGGCTAAAAGATATGCCGAAGCCTTAAGTATGGCTTACCACCGATACCATAAGTTAAATGTTAAAATAGCTCGCATTTTCAACACTTACGGACCGCGTATGCGAATTGAAGACGGAAGGGCTGTTCCTAACTTTATTTATCAGCTTTTAACTGAACAACCCCTTACCATCTACGGCGACGGAAAACAAACAAGAAGCTTCTGTTACATCTCTGACCTGGTTGAAGGGATTTACCTCTTCTTGATTTCAGATTTTCAGGGACCAATGAACTTGGGTAACCCCGAAGAAATGAGGATTATCGACCTTGCTCACGAAACAATGAAAGTTGCAGGCAAGAAAGCACCAATCACCTATAAAGAACTCCCGGAGGACGACCCTAAAATGCGCTGCCCTGATATAACTTTGGCCAAAAAAGTTCTTAAATGGAAACCTAAGGTGAGTTTAGAAGAAGGACTTAAAAAAACTATTGAGTGGTTTCGTCAAGAACTTTCGGTTCGCGAAAGGGCAAGCCAGTGAAAGCAGTTATCCCAGCAGCCGGCTTAGGAACAAGATTCTTACCGGCAACAAAAGCGCAACCTAAAGAAATGCTTCCAGTTGTTGACAAACCAACTATTCAGTATGTAATTGAAGAAGCAGTTGCTTCAGGTATTGACGACATTCTAATTGTCACCGGCCGAGGTAAAAGGGCAATTGAAGACCACTTTGACCGTTCGATTGAACTTGAAGCTCATCTGGAGCAAAAAAATGATGAGGAATTTTTAGATGAACTTTTAAAGCTAGCAGAACTTGCTGACATACACTACATACGTCAAAAAGAAGCCAAAGGTTTAGGTCACGCTATTTTATGCGCCCGCAAACACATCGGCAATGAACCATTTGCTGTTTTACTTGGAGACACGATTACTTTAACTGAAACCCCTTGCACCAAGCGACTATGGCAAATTTATAATGAGTATAAAGCCTCAGCTATTGCCGTTGAGGAAGTGCCCTGGGAAAAAGTTTCTCAATACGGTATTATTAAAGGCAAGCAAGTTACTGAAGACATCTTTCAGGTTGATGACCTGATTGAAAAACCTTCACGGGATAAAGCTTTTTCAAATTTAGCCATTTTTGGCCGCTATGTTTTAACACCAACAGTTTTCGAGTGTCTGGAAAAAACAAAGCCAGGTAAAGGCGGGGAAATTCAACTAACTGATGCTCTAAAGCTTTTATTGGAAAAAGAACCAATTTACGCTTATGAGGTCAAAGGCCGTCGCTATGACATTGGGAAAAAAATTGATTGGTTGATTGCCAATATTGAGTTAGCCCTGGACCGCCCAGATTTAAAACCAGACTTAATAAAGTACTTGAATAAAATCCAAAGGGAAATTTAATTTTGAAACTCTCTGTCATCATACCGGTTTTTAACGAGAAAAATACTATTGAAGAAATTATTAAAAGAGTTTTAGCTGTTGACATTTCAAAAGAAATCATTGCGGTTGATGATGGCTCAACCGATGGAACCACCGAGATTTTGAAAAAAATAGCAGAAAATAATGAGATAAAAGTTCTTTACCATCAAAAAAACCTGGGAAAAGGGGCAGCAATTCGTACCGCCTTAGAGAAGGTAACTGGAGACTATGTAATCATCCAGGATGCTGATCTTGAATATGATCCAGAAGATTACCAGCAAATGATAAAACCTATCCTTAAAGGGAAAGCTGAAGTGGTTTACGGGTCCCGATTTACTGGAGAAAGAAAGAACATGCTTTTCTGGCACTATGTAGGGAACCGCTTCTTGAGTCTGGTTACTAATGTTTTGTATAACACCACCTTAAGCGATATGGAAACTTGCTATAAGCTTTTTAAAACTGATATTATTAAAAGTTTAAAATTGAAAGCTAAAGGTTTTGAGTTTGAACCTGAAGTTACAGCTAAAACTTTAAGAAAAGGGGTAAAAATCTACGAAGTTCCAATATCTTATGCGGGACGTGATTTTTCTGAAGGCAAGAAAATTACCTGGAAAGCGGGTTTTAAAGCTCTCTGGACTCTAATTAAGTATCGACTTGTTAAATGAAATCGTGTTTTTTAAAAAAATAGCTTCTAAATGCCAGATTAGGCTAATAGTCTTACTTGTCTTACTCATTTTGGCTATCTTTTGGCGTCTTACTTTTATTCAAGCAATACCTGGAGAAGAAGATAACTTTACCTTTAACCTTCCCTACAAAGCAGTTTTCGCTGATTTTTTAAAACAATGGAATTTGCCCTTGTGGTCTCCATACGCAGCTTTTGGCTTTCCCCAGTATGCCCAAGCAATAACTGCTGCTTTTTATCTGCCTGACTTGTTACTTTTTCGATTTTTGCCTCTAATTCCTGCTTTTAATTACTCTCTTTTATTACATCTAATTATGATTGCCGTCTTTACATTTCTCTTTGCTCGTTCCCTGAGAATTTCCGCTCAAGGTTCTTTTTTAGCTGCTTATTGCTTTACCTTTTCTTTTGTGGTTGGATTTTAGGGCTTTTGGGTGCAATTCAGAACTTTTATCCCCTGGCCTGGCTTCCTTTAGCCCTCTGGCTCATTGAACTTTATTTTCAAAAGAAAAAACAAACTTTTTTGGTTTTAACAGCTTTAGTGTTAGCTCAAAGTGTTTTAGCATCATTTCCTCAAATAACTCTTTATGTGATTTTTACTTGTTGTTTATATTTCGTCTGGCGTTTAATCGCTTTCAAGGAAGCAACAAAAACCAAAATTACTAAACTGCTCAGCTTGCTTGCAATCCTCGCTCTTACCATCGGAATATCAGCCGTCTGGCTGCTTCCTTTGTTTGAAATAACAAACTTTTCTCCTCGAGCAGGGGGAGTGAGTTTGGCTTATGCTCAACAAGGCTCTTTTAATCCCATTTTTTTAATTTTCAACCTCTATCCCAATTTGTTGCTGGGCAAACATGGAATAATTGGTCGTTATACTTGCTTATATATTGGCATTTTAACCCTCTTCTTCGCTTCTTTTTCTTTGAAGAAAAAAGAAAATAATTTTATACCTATTTTTTTTATTTTTCTATTAATTTTTTCCTTTCTTTTTTCGCTCGGAGAATATAACCCTTTTTATCCTTGGCTTTTAAAAATTCCTGGATTTGGTTATTTTCGCCAACCCTGGCGAATCTTGTTTTTGTTTGAGCTATCTTTAGCTATTCTGGCTGGCTTTGGTTTTGACAATTTTTCTGCTAAAAGCAAATTTAAAACCTTGTTTCTTGTTTATTTACTTCTGGTGTTTGCTTCAATCCCTTTAATTGTTCTTTTAATAAAGCCTTATCTCGCAGAGATATTAAAAGCAGGTAAATTAAATCTGGTTTTACAAAACTTGCATTTAAGTTTTTTGCTACTCCCCGCCACTATCCTCTTTCTTGCCGCCAAATTGATATTTTTATATCAAAAAAGATTTGTAACCATAGATTCCTTTAAAAAAATGACTTTACTCTTAATATTGATTGACCTCTTTATGTTTGGCTGGCAAGGGAGAGCGTTTAACTTTCTTTCTTTAAAAAAATACCATCAGTATTATAAAAACTCGGCTGGGGCGAGCGTTTTGAAAAATGACAAGGGGATTTATCGAATTTATTCCGTCCCTGTGCCTCATGAAGAAGCTTCAGCCAGAGAGCTCTACTCTTCAAAGAAAACCTTTTGGAAAGACACAATGAATCTTTTGCTTACCTCAAACAATATGCTTTTCAAAGTCCAGACGATTGCTCAATCTGACTTTGCTCTTGGTTTAAAAAACACAATAAAAATTAATGAACTAATTGAAGGAGAAAAAGCCGAAGGACACCAGTATGACCCCGCAACAATAAAAAGAGTTGAAAAACTTTCTAAACTTTTAGGCTTTTTAAATGTAAAGTATGTTTTGACCAAAGAACCAATAAACTCAGATGATTATCGGCTGGTTAAGGACGGTGAATATAAAATCTATCAAAATCTTAACTTTTTGCCGCGAGTCTTAGTGATAACTAATTTTCCTCGAAACGAAAAACCTGCTGTGCTCAATTTAAAAGGATTGTCTTCTGACTTAAGATTAAGCAAGTACTTAAAGTTTAATCCGCAAAACCAAGAAACCAAAGCCTCTTTTATAAAATATGAACCATTAGAAATAACCATAGGTCTGAGAGCGGAAAAAAAGGGCTACTTACTTATTACCGACGCTTACTATCCGGGATGGAAAGCAACGGTCAACGGGAAAGAAACCAAAATCTATCTCTCAGACTATGCTTTCAGAGCTGTAAAAATACCGCCCGGAAAAAGTATTGTTAAGTTCAGGTTCGAACCGGAATCATTAAAAAAAGGCTTAGCTATTTCTCTGATTAGTTTATATTTTTGGGCTATCTGGCTTTTAATTAGCTTGGTAAAACAGAATAACCGCTTTTGCTGAGTAATTTTTGAGACGGTCATTCCTTTAAGCAGTAAAGTAAATTGAAACACCATTGTTTAAGTAACAAAGGGGTTACTTTGCTTCGCTCGTAATGATAAGGAGAGTAAGCCAGTTGCTTGCCATGATAATTGTAATAAAATCCCTCCCGACCTCCCTTTTAAAAAGGGAGGAGATTTTAGGTTGCCTTTAAAAAAGGAGGAGCCTAATATTTCCCTCTTTAGAATATTTCAAAAGTATCTCCCCTTTATTTATAAGCTCTCCTGTGTCCTCCCCCCCTTAGAATAAGTTTCTCCCCCTTAGAATAAGGGGGATTAAGGGGGATTGAAAAAGCGTCATTGCGGGTAGCCTGCCACAAAAAAAGAGGGTTTTGTCGCTGGCTGAATGTATATATACCATCTATCAATTCAAGCAAGCTTTGTGTTAAAGTAATCAAAATAACGGTTTAACCTGTTAAATAAATGTCTCGAAAAAAAAATAAGGTCAGAAGTAAAAAGCAAAATAAAACTCCTTCAAACAGCAAACTTTATCTTTTATCAGTTTTTTTAGCCGCCACTTTAATAGGTTTTTTTACTGTTTACACTTTTCCTTGGTCTGGTAATGCCTGGCCAGCAGCAATTCTAATTGGTGCTTTTGTTGGCTTGTGGATAAAAGATTTTTTTGAACTTTCGCTGATTAGTTTTTTCTCCACTGCCCTGGTTTTTTTCCTAGTTTCCAATACCAAAGCCTTTCAACCTTTCTATGCCCTAGATATGTACTTGAGCTACCTGGTGCCAGCTACTTCTTCTAGCACCTTTATTTTTATGGGTTTGGTTAGCATGCTGACCACTCTTACAGTCGCCAAAATTTTTAATCCTACTAAAAAAAGAAATTTGTTGATTTTCTTTTTTCTAGGTTTAATACTTTTAAACTATTTAATCGTCAGCTTATATTACAATGAAATTATTATTAACAATTTGATCCAAGAACCGCCTGATGAACAATACCGCTTTGACCCACTAATTTTTCTCAAAGCTTTTTACTTAATGGAAAAGGGGCTGCCTTATTACAAAGCCTATGGCGAAGCTTATAAAAAAGACGCAGCCCACGATTCTTATCCCCAATATACTCAAACTTACCGATTCCCAACTGTTTTTTATTTATGGAAAGCTTTTTGTCCGCCAGACGGAAGATATTTAAACTTTCTTTTTACTTTTTTTGTGCTTTCTTCACTTATTTGCGCTTTTTTAATCGCCTGGAAATTTACTCCCACCCCCTGGGCCCTTTTAGCTCCGCTTCTTTTAACGCCTTACTTCCTTTATGGCAACTTGACGATGTGGTTTTTAGCTACTGAATACTGGGCATTGTTTTTTGGAATTATCGCTGTTTGCCTATTTGTTTATGATTTTCATCGATTAAGCGTAGTAGCAGCACTGCTTTCTTCCCTAACTCGCGAACTGGGAATATTTTTACTGTTTGCCGGACTGTTCGCCAGTTGGCTCAGTAAGAAAAAGAAGGAAAGCGCTATCTGGGCTATGGCTATAATAATTTTAGTTGCCGCTTACTTCCTCCACCTAAATGCCGCCAAGCCTTTTACTTCCGGCCAGCCTGATCAAAGTTTCTTTGCCTGGCAGCTTTTTCGCCTGGACGCTTTTAAAGCTATAGCTGAGTTCGGTTTTGTTGCGGTTCCCTACAATAAAATCTGGGCTTTCCCACTAATATTGCTTTCTATCTTCGGGCTTAGCCTGTATACCTTCAAAGAAAAACGCCCTTACTTCCTAAGCCTGATACTAATTCCAACTTTTACCTTTTTTGCCATGGGACGCGATCCAGGAGCAGGCTATTGGAACGCCGTCTGGATGCCTTTAGTAATCACCACTGTTCCTTTCTTTTTTGCTTCATTTGAGGAAAAATTAAGACAATTAGGAGGATAGCAATGTATAAGGATTTATTTGCTGGAAAAAAAATCTTAATCACTGGAGGAACCGGTTCTTTTGGTCATCATATCGTTAGAAAGCTTTTGAAATACGAGCCGGAAGAAATCCGTATCTTTAGCCGAGACGAAAACAAGCAGTTTCATATGAGCCATGAGTTAGGAGTTGAGGAAAGCTATCCCAAAAAAGACAATATTTCTTTTTTTATCGGTGATGTCAGGGATAAAAGTTCAGTTTTAAAAGCAATGGAAGGCATTGACTTGGTTTACCATGCTGCTGCTTTAAAACAAGTTCCTTCTTGCGAGTATTTTGTTTGGGAAGCTATCCAAACCAACATTATCGGTGCCAAAAATGTTATTGAAGCAGCAATTGAAAAAGGCGTAAAAAAAGTCATTGCTATAAGCACTGATAAAGCGGTTAAGCCAGTCAACGCTATGGGAATGACTAAAGCTTTACAAGAAAAGCTCATTACTACCGCTAATTTTTTTAAAGAAAACAGCCAAACGGTTTTCGCCTGCGTTCGCTATGGCAATGTAGTTGCTTCACGGGGTTCGGTAATACCTCTTTTTAAAAAGCAAATCGAAGCAGGAGGACCTATTACTATAACCACTCCAGAAATGACTCGCTTTATTTTGACTTTAACCCAAGCTATTAATCTGGTTTTTAAAGCTACTCAAATGAGCGTTGGTGGAGAAATATTTGTGCTTAAAGTTCCCGCTGTAAAAATAACCGATTTAGCCCGAGTAATGATTAAAGAGCTTTCTTCCGAGAAAGAAATAGAAATCAAGGAAATCGGCATTCGTCCTGGTGAAAAAATCCACGAAGTTTTAGTTTCTGAAACTGAAGCTTTCCGCACGGTTGAAGAAGATGACTTTTACATCATACTGCCTCAAATAAACTTGCCAAAAACTTTTAAGGCTTATGAAGGGAAAAAACGGGTTGATTTTACTGAATATAGCTCAGAAACAACAAATAAACTCAATGATAATGAAGTTATCGAGATCTTAAGAAAAGAAAAAATCATCAGATGAGAGTTTTAATAACCGGTGCTAGCGGAATGCTTGGTCACCGCTTAATGATTGAAGCCGCTAAAAAAAATCTTGAGGTCACTGGCACCTATCATTGTCGCCCTCTAAAAATTAAAGGTTGCCCAAGTTTACCGCTGGAGGTTACCTCAATTAACCAGGTTAAAAAAGTTTTAGAAAAAACTAAGCCACAGGTAGTAGTTCACACAGCTGCCTTAACCAATGTTGATTACTGCGAAGAAAATCCCGAAGAAGCTTTCAAAATCAATGCTGAGGGAACCAAAAACATTTGCCAGGTTTGTCTGGAAAAAGGGGTAAAAGTTGTTTATATCTCAACTGATTTTATCTTCGATGGCAAAAAGGGAATGTATCGGGAAGATGATTTGCCCAAACCTCTAAGCGTTTACGCTCAGAGTAAGTTAGAGGGGGAAAAGGCGGTAGAAAAACTCCCCGATTTTTTAATTTTTCGTTGCACTATCTACGGCTGGCATCTTGACAATCAAAAAAGCATTCCCGAATGGGTCATAAGCAAATTATCTTGCAACAAACCAATCAAAGCCTTTGCCGATAGGATTATTAACCCAACCTACACTGGCTTTTTAAGTTCGCTAATTTTGAAATCTCTGGAGCAAAACCTGAGCGGGATTTTTCATATTGGCAGCCAAGAGCCCCTAACAGTCTTTGAGTTTGCTTTAAAAACTGCTGAAGTTTTTTCGCTTGACATAAGCCTGATAAGCAAGGGAAAAATGAGTGAGGCTAGCCTTAAAGCAAAAAGACCCAAAAACTCTTCTTTAAACACTAAAAAAATTGAGAAAGCTTTAAATATTAAAATGCCCCAGGTAAAAAAAGGTCTTCTTCAAATGAAAAAAGAAAGGGAATTAGCAAAAAAATGGATAATTTAAAAATAAAAAAGCTCAAAGTTAATCAGGATGAAAGAGGAATGGTAGTCGAAATTATCCGTCGTGAAGACACCGAAGAGGGCAAACCTTTTGGACAAGTTTATTTAACCACTGCTAATCCCGGCTACATTAAAGGCAATCATTACCACAAAAGAAAAACTGAGTGGTTCTGCGTCATAAAAGGCAAGGGCGAGTTAATATTGAGAGATTTAAAAAGCAAGGAATTAAAGAAAATTTTAATGGATGATGAAAAAAATTTTCTGCTGGTTAAAATCCCGCCTAATGTAGCCCACGCGATAAGAAATATTGGCTCAGAAGTTCTCTATCTTCTTGCTTACATTGACGAACCTTATAATCCAGACGACCCGGACACTTATCCATTAGAAATAAACTTTTAGTCTCAAAGCAATCTAAAACTTAAGGAAGCCAAGCATTCATTGCAAGCCCTGTTCTGGTGCTATAAAGCAATTCTCAAAAGTTCCCGCGCAATGAAAAAATCCCTCCCAGCCTCCCTTTAACAAAGGGAGGAGAAAGTTAGTTAACTTCAAAAAAGGGAGGATTTTTCTCCTACCTAAAATTATCTTCCCCTTTAAGATATTTCAAATGTGTCTCCCCCTTATTTATAAGTCTTCCTGTATCTCCCCCTTATTTATAAGGGGGACTAAGGGGGATTAATAAATCCCTCCCAGCCTCCCTTTAACAAAGGGAGGAGTAGATTGGTTATCTTACAAAAGTGAAGAGTCTAATATTTCCCCCTTGTTTATAAGGGGGATTAAGGGGGATTTAAAAAAGTGTCATTGCGCTTGTCCGCCGTAACTGTGGCCTGCCCGCTTTAAGCAAAAGCAGAGAGGCGACGAAACAATCTCAGAAATTGTCTTTCCTCAAAGAATGAGATTACTTCACTTCGCTCGTAATGACAGTGTAGTAGCGACCTTTAGTTCACTGAGTCTTAAAAAGTGTCATTGCGAACCACGCCTCTGGCGGGGTGAAGCAATCTCAGATGTCATTGCCCGCGACGACCAAAGGGAGGAGCGAAGCAATCTCAATGTCAAACCAAAAACTTATAATCCCCTTATGGAAAAGAAAGCTTATGTTTACATTATGACAAACAAAAGAAACACCGTTTTGTATACTGGTGTAACGAGCAATTTAACAAAAAGGGTTTACGAACACAAAAAGAAACTCGTTGAGGGCTTCACTAAAAGATACAATGTTAACAAGCTAGTTTACTATGAAGTTTTTGACGACATCCTTAATGCCATTGCCAGAGAAAAGCAAATAAAATCAGGGTCGAGAGAAAAGAAAATAGATTTAATAGAAAGCTTGAATAAAGAGTGGGAAGACTTATATGAAAGTTTAATTTAACTTCTGAGATTGCCACGCCTTCACTCTGCTCAGGCTCGCAATGACAAAAAGAAGAAATGTTTCGGGTTTGCAATGATAAAAGGAAAGGTTTTGGCTCGCTCGTTAACAAAAAAGTGTCATTGCGCTTGTCCGCCGTAACTGTGGCCTGCCCGCTTTAAGCAAAAGCAGAGAGGCGACGAAACAATCTCAGAGGTTACCAAGCCTTCCTTCAAATCAAAAAGGTTACTTCGCTTCACTCATAATGACAAGAAGAAAGCGTCATCAGTTTGTAATGATTAAAAAAAGGAACCAGCTCGTTAGCAAGAACAAAAAAAGAGTCTTACACCCTAACTCTTGTCAGAAAAAAAATCTTTCTTTTTTAAATTCCATAATTATTCAAACTGAGGAGACTTTTTAATTCCCCAGCGGTGAAGTAAAAATCGAGCTAAAGCTCCTAATATCCCCAGCCCATATTTGACACTGCCAAAAAAATCAATAGAAGAAGCTTCTTTAGGGTATCGAGTAGGGATTGCTACTTCTTTAATTTTCAAACCTTTATTTATTGCTTGAATAAGAAACTCGGAATCAAAAATATAGCCGTCTGAGTTATATTGAAAAGGTATTTTTTCCAGAGCTTCTCGCCGGTAAGCACGAAAGCCAGTATGGTAGTCGGATAGGTTCGTGCCTAAAATTAAATTTTCAATCACTGTTACCAATCGATTGCCTAAAAACTTATAAAAAGGCATACCCTGACTGACCACTTTGCCCCCTAAAATGCGAGAGCCAAGAGCAATACTAGCCTCTCCATTCTTAAGAGGTTTAATTAAGGCAGAGATATAACTTGGGTCGTGCTGATAGTCAGAATGAACCATCACCACAATATCAGCTCCGTTTTTTAAAGCTTCAGTATAACCAGTTTTCTGAGCCGCACCGTAACCTTTATTTTGCGGGTGATGAATTACCTTAATTCCCAGCTTCTTTGCTACTTCCTCCGTATCGTCTGTGCTTCCATCATTAACCAAAAGGATGTTTGTCTGAAATTCCTTAGGAATTTCCCGATAAGTTCGCTCAATGAGATGCCCAGCATTATAAGCCGGCATAAAAATTACTACCTTATCCTCTGTCAAGATTTCCTCTTTAATGATTAACTCTTTTCATCTGGACAGCAATTATATCAGCTAAAAAGCCGATTGCCATAATAATTAAAGCAGTTAAAACAATGACCACATCCGAAAGCTGCATATGCCCAACCCCGAAAAAACGGTTATAAAATGATTTAACAGTACCAAAAAGCAGAAGAATTAAGGAAATTGGGAAAAAAATTTTTAAAGGATTGAAGTACATAATCATTCTAATGACAGTCAGGATGTAGTTGTAAGTATCTTTTATTGGATGAAATTTGGATTTGCCAACTCGCTTGTAATATTCAATCGGCACAAACTTAACTGAGTAACCATTAACCAAGAAAGCTAAGGTCATTGTGCTGACACAAGAAAAACCATCAGGAATAAGATAAAGAAACTTCATAATCACATCTTTTTTTAAAACTCTCATTCCTGAGTTTAAATCAGGAATTTTTTTGCCCGCCAAGAAAGAAGCAAGTTTTTTAATCGCCCATTTCGCTGGGGCTCTTAGCCACTTCAATGTCCCTTTTTCGCTTGTTCGAGCTCCAATTACCTGGTCGTATTGAGGAACATACTTTAATAAATCAAGAATTTGTTGTGCAGGGTAGGTGCCATCAGCGTCGAGAAACAAAATATAGTCTCCTTTGGCGTTTAAGATACCGGTTTTTCGAGAGGCGCCGGAGCCAAGATTTTCAAGGTGCTTGAGCAAACGAACTCTCTTCTGACTGGCAATCTCGGCTGTTTTGTCAGCTGAAGCATCATCAACAACAATAATTTCAAACTTGTACTTAGTTTTTCTTAAAACATCATTTATTTCGTCAATTACCTTGCCAATTATTTTTTCCTCATTATAAGCGGGCAAAATCACACTTATCATCAATTTAAATCTTTTCTCCCACAATGGTAAGTTCAGCTTCTTGACGAAAGATCTTGGAAAGGTAAGTTAAAGCTTTCAAGCCAATCCTTGCTAAAGGATTAAAACAATGAAGGCAGAATTTTGTAAAATACCGCTCATCTTGCCAAACTTTCATTACTTTAAATCCTGAATCCTCCAGTAAATTCCTTAAGCTTTTCTCTGTAAAGCTGTTAATATGCTCAAGATTATAAAACTTCTTAAGATGACTTTGTAGCTTTCCTCCTGTAAGCTTGTAAAGTAGCTGGAAAATTTTCAATAAAAAATAATTTTCATTCGGAGTAGTAATCATGACTTTTCCTCTCGGCTTCAGGAGATAATATATTTTTTTTAATACTTCTTTTGGATTTTGTAAGTGCTCAAATACATGATAACTTGTCACTAAATCAAAATAATTTTTTTCAAATGTTACATTTTTCAGATCTCCGGCCACCAGGTTTAGATTATACACTTCTCTTCCTTTACTGACTGCTGTTTCAGAAAGGTCAAGTCCGCAAAGCTCAAAAGAAGGAAAAAAATTTCGAAGCTGGGCTAAAAAAAGCCCGTCGCCACAGCCAAAATCAAACACACTGAGCCTTCCTGAAAGTTTAAGTTCTTTCTTTAAACAATTGACCCTATCATTAGCAATCTTTTTTTCCAATCCGTCAATATAATAGGAAAACTGTTGATAATCTTCCCGGTCATAGATGGATTTTAAATCCTCTTCAGTTAAAAACTGACCCAAAAAGACCATTGAGCAGTCTTGGCACCCCAAAAAGGGTAGATCGCTCACCTTGTAAGCAAGCTTCACTTTTGAACTCTGGCAGGCAGGGCAAACTATTCGGCTTTTAGCCAAACCTAAACTCCTTATCAATGAAAACTTGATGCCAGAGCTCCAGGTTCACCAGAGCCATTAACTGCTTGTTGTAAATTAACGCTGAACCTTCAAGACCTTTAAGAATTTTCTCAATATAATCATAGTTAAAATAACCTCTCTTTTTAACTGCGTCAGGGTTTAAAATCGAGCGAATGAAATCGTCAAACCCTTTTTTAAAACACTTCTCCACCGGGATGAAAAAGGCTTGCTTTTTTCTCCAGGCAACTTCATCAGGCAACCTTTTAGTAAATGTTTTCCTTAAAAGAATTTTATTTTCAAAGCGGCTGATCTTAAGCTTTGAAGGTAGAGTAAAGCAGTACTCCACTAATCGATGGTCAAGGTAAGGCACTCGTGCCTCAAGAGCATTAGCCATCGTCACCCGGTCTTGTTTGAAGTTTTGATTATCAGCTAACCATCGCGAAAGGTCAAAAAGTAAAATTCGGTCTAAAAAGCTAAATTCGCTTTTTTCACCAAGCCATTGATTGATATCTTCTTCAAGCGGATAAGCTTGACCAACAAGTCGAACAAAGCCTTCGGTATAAAGCTCCTTCTTATCTGACTCGTCAAAAAGTGATGCCAGCAATAAGTAGCTTCGACCTAAGTTGCCATTTTGAGAAAAGAAATTAACCAGTTTTTCTTTTCCTTTAATTCCAAGAGAAGCCGGGTAAGGAAAAAATCGGTCCAGCAAAGAAACCGGAGCAAACTTTACCAAAGGCTTTATCAGTAAATTGTTAACAAAAGATGGGATAATCTGCCGATAAAGATGAGCATAGTAAAGAGTTAGCTGGTGAACATAGCCAGCTAAAATTTCATCGGCTCCCTCACCGGTTAAAACCACCTTTACTTTTTCCCGGGTTGCCTTAGCCAGCAAATAAAGGGGAATTATTATTGGGTCGCCCAATGGTTCATCAAAATGCCAAATTATCTTGGGCAACAAGTCAAAATCAGCCGGAGTTAAATAAAGCTCATAATGTTCAGTACTCAAAAAACCAGCCATTCTCCGTGCTGGCCTGGTTTCGTCAATGTCAGTGCCAAAAGCAATTATAAAGGTCTTGAGTGGTTGGTTAGAAAGTTTGCTAGCCAGATAAGCAATTGAGCTTGAGTCAACACCGCCGCTTAAATGAGCTCCCAAAGGAACATCACTTCGAAGCCTTAAACGAACTGAATCTTCTAAAAGTTCATAAAAACCTTCAATGTAGTCCTTCTCCTTATTAAAACTGCTTTTTTTAAGTTCAATCTGCCAGTAATTTTCCTTCTTAATTTTTCCATCTTTTAAACTCAAAGTGGTCGCTGGTTCAAGTTTTTCCACCCCATTAAAAAGTGAAAGTTCGTGAGGTATAAAGCGCAAAGTAAGATAAACATCGATAGCTTGATAGTTTATTTCGGGTGAAAATTTTTCATATTCCAAAAGGGCTTTTATTTCTGAAGCAAAAAGGAGCTTCCCCCCTCGAAAAATATAATACAAGTGGCGAATTCCCAAACGATCCCGAGCTAAAAAAAGCTCCTTACTTCTTTTATCCCAGATTGCAAAGGCAAACTCACCATTGAAATGTTTAACGCAATCTTTGCCATATTCTTCATAAGCGTGAAGAACAACTTCAGTATCAGTGCGAGTATAAAAACGGTGGCCTTTTTTGATAAGCTCTTCTCTTAATTCGAGATAGTTATAAACTTCGCCATTGAAGACAATCCAGATAGTTTCAGTTTCGTTATGGATAGGTTGATGACCAGTCTGGGGGTCAATGATGCTTAGCCTTTGATGACCAAGGCTAACAAAATCATCGATATAGTAGCCAGAATCATCTGGTCCACGATGAGCCAACGCCCGCATCATTCTTTTTAAAAGCTCGTTGTCTTTTAAGCCAAAAAAACCACAAATGCCACACATTTTCAGTCTAATTTATCCTTGCAACAATTAAACACGCCTTATTTCAGTCGGAGTCCAAAAAATTTTTTCAGGCTCTCTAAAGATCCTATTGGCTTTTCCTCAAATCTAAAAAAATCATCGTTCCAAAGTTTTTATCCAAAAACCGAAGCAATCTAGGACTTTTGATATGATATGGCAAAAATCTTTTTGGGAAATAGTACAATTGATACCTTAACACTTCAAATCCAACCTCCTTAACCAGTTCGAGCCATTCCCTCGTGGTTTTGCCAATCCCAATAGGATTCCCTATGCCGTCATATTGCCGAATAAAATCATCAACATCAGTAATTGTTCGAGAAAAATCAGCTCCAGGATGTTTAATTTTCATCAACCTGATCGCTAACTTTGTTAAAGGAAAAACTAATTTGCTATGCAAAATTCCTTTATGGTAAAGAGAGATTTTTGCTTTTCCACCTGGCTTCAAAACTCTATATACTTCTTGAAAAGCTTTAATCAGATTAGGTGTATGATGTAAAACTCCTGGAGATACAACCAGATCAAATGTACCATCATCGAAACTTAAATCTTCAGCATTTCCAACTTTAACATCGGCTACCAAATTTCTATATTTAAGGTGCTCTTTGCAAATCTGAACTGCAGATGAAGAAAGATCAATTGCAAACACTTCAGCACCGCCTAGGCAATATTGAACAGTATACCATCCAGGGCCACAGCCAATATCAAGTACTTTTTTGCCTTGAAATTTTTCAAACTCCCAAAGCTCGTAAGAAAACTTCTCAACATCTTCTTTTTTGATTTGATCTATCCTCTCAAAATATTCATGAGTCGGCACACTGCCCAATTCATAACTAAAAAGCGGGGAACTTTCCCAATACCGCCTTACATCTTCTAAAGTTGGTTTAGCAGAATTTTTTTTCACTTTATTCACCTCTAAAAATAAAATCAAATACTTGAGTCCCAGCCAGGGTAACTCGGCGAAACTCATCAATGCTTCTTATTCGAAAAAGCCATTTTAATAGATAGACTGGGCGCAAGTAAAACTTTCGATAAACTCTTCTAATTCCTTGACTTAATTCATCTGGAGTAAGCTCAGTGAATACTTCATTATAAAAGCTCTTAGTATGAAGCCGGCTTAAATCACACTGACTGCCGTCACCAATTTCCGGATGCTTTTCTCGCACTTCTTCAAAAAGCTGAGTTCCCGGATAGGGAGTACAAATCCCGCAAGTAATTATGGTTGGTTCAATTTCCTTTATAAATTTGATCGTTTCTTCAATTGTTTCTTTAGTTTCTCCTGGAGTGCCTATCATCAAATGAGCATGTGTATCTAAGCCAACCTCGTGAGCCCATCTAAAAGTCTGTCGAGTTTGTTCGAGAGTAATGCCCTTTTTAATGTTATCCAGGATTTTCTGCGAACCTGACTCCACCCCAAAACGAATCATATGACAGCCGGCTCGCCTCATCACTTCCATCATCTCTTTATCAACACTCCCGATACGGGCACTGCAAATCCAGGAAAGATCAAGTTTTCTTTTAATCATTTCTTCGCAAAGAGCAATGGTTCGTGACTTAACAACAGTAAAGATTTCATCGCGGAAAAAAACTTCTTTATAACCAAGTTTTTTAATTTGCTCGATTTCTTCAATCATACTATCCACGGAACGATAGCGAATTTTTCGACCATAAAAGGGCGGCGACGAGCAAAAAGTACACTGTCCTGGGCAACCACGAGAAGTCATCATCGTAGTATAAGGAACTCGTTTAACCACCGGGTTAAAGTAATCAATTCCTTGAGGAAGCATCGTCCGGTCAGGAATGGGTAGCTCATCTAGATTTTCAATAAA
Source organism: uncultured Actinomycetota bacterium (assembly GCA_964426525.1). GTDB lineage: Bacteria > Actinomycetota > Aquicultoria > SKW223 > CALKMS01 > CALKMS01. The sequence continues at coordinate 24,218 of CAYRQL010000012.1, forward strand.
AGGATAAAGTTCATTAAGAATTGCTTCGCCGTTTTCATTGCAAAAACCAATGCCTTTCACTTGCCGCCAATCGCCGTTTCTTCCAGCTATTGACCGAGCCAGATCTCGGATAATAAATTCAGCTTCCCGCCGTACCACAATATCAATGCCTTCTTTGTTTAAGGTATGTTTCGGCATAAAAGTTGGATGAGCCCCAAAAACTACTGTTTTAAGTTCAGGATTGCCTTTCTTTAACTCATTCAAAATAGCGGCGTCTTCATTAACCGTCATCGTAGAGGTCAATAAAACCACCATTTGAGCATCTTTAGTTTTTTCTTTTACCTCCTCGACACTCAATCCAGTTGCCGCCGCATCAATTAGTGAAACATCAAAACCATCTTCCTTAAGAACAGTTGCTACCAGTAGCAAAGAAAGCGGAGGAAACTTTATTCCGGCAATGCGCTTGCCTTTGCACCAACAACCATAAATTAAATCTCGAGCCACATTGCGGCTAAACTTGCTCGGTGGAATTAATACTATCACTTTCATCTTCAGCTAATCTTCCTTTCTTAATAATTCAAACGCTTGCAAAGCTATATTTTACTTCTTTTTGGGAAAGATTGATTGTGATGGATAAACCTGCAGACCCTTTTTTGTTCAGCACTTCTATTTGCTCAAAAGTAAAAAAGAAAGATGAATTTAAAGTCTTTGTTGCAAATCGCGACGAGGGAACGTGTAAAGCAGAGGCACAACTTTCAACTCCAAAAGATGTAAGTCTTAAACCTTGATTGAATATTTTATCTTCAATCCTTATCTCATTTGAGCCAATAGAAATTTTCCTTTCTAAAAACAAAGGCGCTTTTTTAATCTTAAGAATTTTGCTCTTTTTCAACCGTTGATTAAAAGCTGTCATTATTCGGTCGCTAAAACCAAAAAAAGAGGTGAAAAATCGAAATGGAACCAGGTAACGGACAAGAGGAAGAGAAAAATCAACCAGAGCAAACTCTGACTTAATTAAAAATTCATTTTCTTTCAACCTCTCTAGAGACGCTTCTCTATTTAACCATTGATTGGTAACCACTTTGCCATTTTTAAGGATTCCAAAGTAGCCACTGTCAGAGTAAAGCAAATAATCATCGGCAAAAACTTTCATAACCCCATTCTTCTTAAAGCTGAGAATAAGGTGATGACTGGGGTCTTTTTGAACCAGTAAGCCAGCTTGAGGAAAGATTTTTTCTTTTACCTGCGCTGGTAAAGTAGCAAAATCTGGTCCTTTTTCTCTTTTTGACGCCTCCACCACTGCCTGAAGGTAATTTGGTAAGAAGAAAAAAATCAGAAAACGGTCGTCAACTGCGTTTAAATTAACTATATTCGAATACTTCTCTGGCTGATAAAAAGGCTGAAGCAAATAACTTGCCTGAGGAAGTTCAGCCGCTATAATTTCCAAGCCATGCGGAAAAAGATACCTGGTATTGCGAGAGCCATATTCTCCCCCAAAACTCCCATCCGGGTGAAGAAAATAAACCATAAAATCAAGTGCTTTATTAATTGCTTCTTTAGCTTTTTCGTCTTTACTTTTCTGGTAATATTTAGCTAAAAAATCCACGGTTAAACTGGTATAACCAGGATCAGCCCCACCATACTCAGGAAACCAGCCTTCTTCGGTCTGAACAGAAATAAGCTTTTCTAACTTTCTTAAGGCAAGCTTTTTATATTCATCTTTTCCAGTTAATAAAAAAAGGTTGTACAAAGCCGGAACTGCCCCTGCCTGATGATTAGAAACCACAAGGTCATCGTGATAAGAAAGCCAGTGTGCAGCTCTTTCTAAAGCCCCAAGAACCCTGGAAAATGTTTCCTTTGAAACTTCATCTTTTAATAAAAGTAAAGCTTCAGAAACACCATAAGCAGTAAAAGCGGTGGCTACGAAGCTGTGTTCGTAAGGGTACCACTCATCAAAAGAACCATCACCCCGCTGAATTTTCACCCAGAAAAGCATTGTTCCTTCAGCTAAACTCAAAAACTCCGGCCTTTGATAACCAAAGTTACCTTCAAAATTGTTCTTAAAAAGCAAGGCTAAAGATAAAGAAGCCATTTGAAAGGGAGCTGAGGGAAAGTCAACTACCGTCCGGTAATGCCAGAAATTGCGGTCAAAACAACCAAAAGTAGGCGAAACATAATTGCTATCGCCCAGCGAAAGCAACCTTTGAATTGAGTTTTGAATCTGACTTGCGCAGGCTAACATAAACTTTGAATATTTTAACTGAGACTAAAAACTATAACAAAATTTTTTCAGACTTGTTTTACTTTAACTCATAAACATAAAACTTACCGCTATGATAAACTTTCCGACAATACCTATTTAAAACTTCTTTAATATAGCCGACAACTCTTGGTCCTTCAGGGTTAAAAGGAGCTTGCCATTTAGGATTTAAAGAAACATCGTCTTTTTCAAAAAGGATATGAGTTATTCCCACTTTTTTGTACCACTTATACACTTCTAAGCTGCTATTGCATTTCCAATAATTAATGTATGCCTGATAAAGCGGGGAACCCCATACATAATTTTTTTCTAAGTAATAACCGCACGCGCCCAAGTCTTTACCGCCGAGAATCAAAATTTTGCTTTCTGGTGAAAGTCTTTTATTGATATACAAGTAAGCCTTGTAATAAGGAAGTACGCCAGAAAGGTATTCATCGCGACTCTCCACTCCGAAAATTACTTTAAGAGATTTACTGGGTGGGTAACTCCCGGGTGGGCGAAAGAATGAAGAAGTCAAAACCGAGGCATGCACCATAAAAGAAAAAAGAAGTAGAGTAAAAACAACAAGTCTTATCTCTTTACCTACTTTCGTTAGCGAATCAATGCCTATCGCTGCCAAAACACAGATAAGCGGATGGATTGGCGCTAAATAGCGGACGCTAACATTGGGACCAAAAAGAAGGCCAAAGAAAAAAATCACAGCTAAAAAAAGATGCCTACGAACTTTTTCGCTTTTAAAACCTAGGATTATACCTGGCAAAAAAGCTAAATAAAGAGGGCCTATTTTTCCATGAAAACCTACCGGCTCCATTGTTATTGCCCAAGGCAGTACTGGCAGTCTTTTTACAAGATAAGAAAGTTGCTCCAAACCAAGCCTGGTCAGCATTTCCGAATGAACAGCATCCCAGTTTTTTCCACCAAATAAACCATAAAAAAAAGGAAAAACTGGATTGCCTGTGTGAATAAAGCTTTTAATAAACCAAAAAGCTGGCGGAATTAAAGCAAAAAAAGAATAAGATAAAAATAATTGAATTGCTTCCTTTTTTTTGATTTTTAATTTAAGAATCTTGCCCAAAAAAAACAGTCCCAGCAAAAACCCTGCTAACGCTCCCTGAGGTTTTATAGCAGCGGTAAAACCAGCCATTAAGCCAGCTAAAATCACCCATTGCTTTTTTTGAGTTTCTTCCCACTCAAAATAGGAATAAATTGCTAGAGTAAAGTAAAAAGATAGAGCTAAATCAACAAAAGCAATAGAGCCAAGAAAAAGTACTAAAGGAAGAGTTAGAAAAACAGCACTAGCTATTAAGGCAATGTTAAAAGAGTAATGCTTTCGAGCAAAATAAAAGGTCGTTAAGAAAGCGAGAACGCCATAAAGAAAATGAATCTGCTGAGCTAAAAGGTCATTTTTTAAAAGCAAAGCCAGAGTAAAAAGAGTCTGAGCTAGAAAAGGGAAATTAGAAAAGAAATTAAAAGGAATATAGATTATAGCGTGGTTTTTTAAATAAATTTTAGGAATGGCCAGATGATAAATCATCACATCGCCATCAATGGGTGGATTATAAGTGCTTACAAGTAGAACCAAAAAGGAAAAACTAAGAATAATGATAATAAACTTATTAAAAATGGAAAGCTTTCCCCATTGAATTTTCTGGCGGGCTGCCCATAAGTTTCTCAAAACTTTCAGGATTTCCTGGTAAGAAATCAAGCCACAAGCCAACAAAAGTAAATAAGCATAGAAAGGATAAAAAAGTTTTAAAATGCCAAGCAAAAAAGTAAAAATTGAAAACAAGCCAAGCCCCAAACCAGCAGAAAACAATAGTTCCTCGAAAAAAGAGGCAAATTCAAGTTTAGAAACTGAAAAAACTTTCTTTCCAAGCCCGGCGCTGACCAGAAAAATGGCAACTAAAAGGGCCAGCTCAATCAATTTAGCACACCCAGATAGCGAAGAAGTTCAACGGCTTTTGGAATTAAATGTCGATAATAGTAAATATAAACAAATAATGCCCAGAACAGTAAAAGATAAGCTAACTTTTTCTGCATAGCTCAAGCTTAATTAAGTAATTTTTGACTGTCAAGGAATTTGATTTTTAATCCCTCCCAACCTCCCTTTTAAAAAAGGGAGGAGTAAGTTATTTAACTTTAAAAAAGGGAGGAGTCTAATATTTCACCCTTATTTGTAAGGGGGATATTAAAAGTGTCATTGCGCTTGCCCGCCGCAGATGAAAGCAGGAAAGCGACAAAGCAATCTCAGAAATTGCCAGGTCTTCGCTTTATGCAGCTAGCCATAACAAAAACGGAGGATGTCAGGCTCGCAATGACATGAAAAAAACGGAAATAAGCCATTGAGAAGCAAGGAGTAAATATTTAAAATATAGCTGGGAATTTGAGTAAGAGAAATACACTAAACCACTCGATTCAAGTTTGTTCTCTCGATCTTTACAAATCGAGCCTTTTTACTGTTTATTGCCAAACCTAACTTAAGGAGGTTAATTGGACACAGTTGATCTTTCTCTTAAATTGATGTCAGAAGTAAACTTCTACAACCAGTGGATATTCCAAAATATTGAACCTTACTTAGGAGAAAACAACCTGGAGATAGGTTGTGGTATTGGAAACATTTCTCAATACCTGGTAAAGGTGGGCAATCTTACTGCCATTGATATCTCTCAAAAATATGTTCAAGAAGTTAAAGAAAAGTTTAAAAACCAGAATAATTTTCAGGCTTTCATCTGGGATGTAAGTTCTCCTATTCCAGCATTCCTTAAAGAAGGTAGCTTTGATTGCATAGTTTGCTTAAATGTTTTAGAGCACATCGAAAATGACCTTATTGCCTTAAAAAATATGAATCAGCTCTTGAAGAAAAATGGCTACTTAAATTTGTTGGTTCCAGCTTGCCCTATAGCTTACGGTTCTTTAGATAAAGAAATGGGGCATTTTCGTCGCTATCAAAAAAGGGAGCTGGAAGAAAAACTAAAAAAAGCCTCTTTTGAAATTATAAAAAGTTTTCATATGAATGTTTTGAGCTTAGCAGGATGGATTTTTTATAGCCGAATCCTTAAGCGAAAACAGCTTCCAAAAACAGAAATTCACTTGATTGACCAGTTGGTTCCAATTTTGAGCCGTTTAGAAAAGCTTGTTCCACCACCAGTTGGTCTTTCACTTATCATAATTGGAAAAAAAATTGGCTAAAGTTAAGGAAAAAGAGAAAACAACCAAGTTCTCGACTTCCTTGAATTTCCTACTGATTTATATTGCTCTTCTTTTAATTCTATTTGGTAGAAGTCTATTAGGAAAATCGGTTTTTTCCTACGGAATTGACGACGGAACACTGATTCTACATCCCCTTCGACAGCTACTTGCTAACGGAAAAGTTTTCTGGACAAACAAGATTTTTTGTGGATTTCCTGCATTTGCCGAACCTCACTTTGCTGTTGCTTACCCCATAAACTGGCTTCTATTTAAGATCCTGCCAACTGAAATAGCTTTTAGCTATCTTATTGTTCTCGAGTTTATTGTTGCGGCATTTTTTACTTATCTTTTTGCTCGCTTAGTAGGGTTAAACGAGACTCCTGCTTTTTTTTCGGCTGCCGCCTTTTCACTTTTAGGCTTCTTGCCAACCTATTTAGGAAACTCAACAGTCATCCACTCCTCAGTTTGGCTACCAGCTGTCTTTTACTTTCTGGAGCTAAGCCTTCAAAAAAAACGACTAACCTTTTCTGTTTTTGCAAGCCTTTTTTTAGCTTTTCAAATATTGGCTGGCTTTCCCCAAATGGCTTTTATCACTATGGTTGGAGCTTTTTTTTATTACTTTTTCCGTTTCTCCCAAAATAAAAACCAAGCGGAAAAAGACAAAATTAAGCTCCACGGTTTTTTCCTGGTTTTTTTGCTTTTCGCTTTTGGCTTTGCTGCTATTCAAATCCTTCCAACTTACGAGCTGACTAACTTTTCTGCTCGCCAAGCCGGTTTAACCTATGCCAAAGCAACAGAAGGCTCCTGGTCTCCAACTAACATCTTAACTTTCCTTTTCCCTTACCTCTTTAAAGGCCTGCCCTCTCAAATCGGAGTTGCTGGCTTAAACTACCTCGGAATTTTGCCTTTTATCCTTATTTTCTTTTCTTTTTTGAAAAGAAATGACAAGCAAGCTAAAGCTCTTTGGGCTTTAACCGCTTTAGCCATTTTTTTAGCCCTCGGTTACTTTAACCCTTTTTATCGTTTAATTTATTACTTGCCCGGATTTATTACTTTTCGAGCCCCCTCGCGGTTTTTTTTACTGGCTCAGTTCTCCCTATCTATTCTCGCAGGTTTTGGTTTTAATTTCTTGCAAGAAAAAGAAAACTCAAAACAAGCTAAAAAAATCCTCAAAGTTTCTACGATTTGCGTCCTTATAGCTATATCCCTTCTTCTTGCTTCAAGTCTCCTCCTTTCCATTGCCCGCCCGCAACTCATTAACTATGGAAAAAGGTATGTGGAGTCGAAGTTTTACGGTCAACCTGACCATCCTTACCCTTTAGACCATTACTACCAACGGCTGGAAAGATTTTACAACCAGATACTCTCGACCTTAAGCCCAGCTAACCCGCGTATTTTTGTTCCCGTAATTTTTATATTCTCAGTTTTTCTTCTCTTCTGGCTAAAAATAAAAGAAAAACTTAAAAAAGATTTGTTTGTTAAGCTTGCTTTAAGCCTCCTTTTAGTTGATGTTTTATTTTTCTTTATTCAAGGAGGCCTAATCCCTTCAATGGATAGAAAAACATTTATAAAAAAACCTTTCGCCTGCCAGACGTTAGAAAAAGATAAAAGTTTATATAGGATTTATTCTTACCCCCATTGGGAATACCGCGAAAGTCAGCTAGCTGAAGCTTCTAATAAAGGAGACTATCTTTTGCCTTTTAATTTTGTTAGAGAAACTCTCCAGCCCAACTTCAACATTTTAGTCAGTCAGGACAGTGTAAATGGTTACACAGGGCTGTATCCTTTTCGGATTTCCCGCTTGATTAACCTTTGGGAAATGGAAGGTAACCTTTCTGATGAAAAGCGGCTAAACTTACTCAGCCAGCGCTACCTTAAACTACTGGGCTGGTTAAATGTTAAGTATATCCTGACAAAAAATACTTTAAACTCTGAAAATCTCGAAAAAATTTATCTTGGCAACGAAGTAAAAGTTTATCGAAATAGGTTATGGATGCCCCGCTTTTTTCTTGTTTCTAATTACCAATCAACTAACAAAAATGCTATATTTAAAAAAATCACTTCTTTAGATTTTCAACCTCAAGAAGTTGTTTTTCTTGAAGAAGACTTAAAAGCAAAAAACTACCAACCTTTCAAAAAGGGAAAACTCAAGATAATCAAATACACGGAAACCCAAATTAAACTAAAAGCTTATCTTGATGGGAATGGTTTTTTGTTTATCTCACAAAGCTTTTACCCTGGCTGGCAAGCAAAAGTAAATGGTAAAGAAACAACCATTTACCGTGCTAACTACGCCTTTCAAGCCGTTCCCCTAAAACCAGGAAATAACTTAATAGATTTAAGGTTTCAGCCAACTTGGCCTAAAATTGGAGCAATTATTTCTCTACTCAGCTTAATTGTAGCCCTGGCAATAATTCTTTGGGAGTATTTTATATTTAAAGGTAAACATGGAAAAAAAAGAAATCAAAGCTAAAAGAAGAGAAAATTTAGTAGGTTTAGCGGTAATAGTTTTATTTCTTTTTTTGATTTTTTGGAAAGAAATAACTCTTCAAAAAGTAATCGGTTGGGGTGGGGGCGATAACTCACTTCATATTTTGGCTTACCGTCAGGAATTTATCAATTTTCTTAAAACCCACAAAAGTTTACCTTTCTGGACTCCAACCATCAGCTCTGGTTTTCCACTAGCTTCCGACCCAGCAGTAGCTGCCTTTTATCCAGTAGACTGGTTTTTTTTCTCAATTTTTCCTTCTTTTGCTGCCCTCAACTACTCAATTCTATTTCACTTACTTTTAGCCTCTTTGGGGCTCTACTATTTTCTAAAACACTTAAAACTTCCTTCCTTAGCTTCTCTTTTTGGAGTCATATCTTTTAGCGGAAGTCTTTATTTGCTCAGTTTAACCGATAATCTATCTATTATGGCAGCCACAGCTTGGTTGCCTCTTTTTTTTCTTTCTTTTGAAAAAGCATATGAGAAAAGAAATTTTTATAACTTAAGCTTGGCGGGCTTAATTCTGGGCTTGCAACTTTTAGCAGGCTACCCTCAAGCAAGTTTTCTTTCTCTTTTGGGAGTTTTTCTTCTCATTCTATATCGTTTTTTTCAAAATAAGGATTACCCAATTTTTCTTTATTTTCTCTTCATCGTTTTGTTTGGCTTACTTTTTGCCTCTCCTCAAATTTTGCTAACTTTTAAACTTTTGCCTTTTACTCCTCGCTCGACTGGATTTTTAGCTCAAGCTTTGGAAAACTCTCTTTCCCCACTAAGTTTAGCCAGTTTTCTCTTGCCGGCATTATTTAAGGGCATCCCTGTTATCATTGGAAAAGATATTTTTTACTTCGGCATTCCGTCATTTGCCCTTTTACTTTTTGCTGTATTTGGCTTGTTTAAATCAAAATGGCAAGTCCGATTTTTTTCTTTTCTTTGGCTTTTTTCAATTTTATGTTCCCTGGGAAAATACGGGTTAATTTATTACTTCCTTGGCTCTCTTCCCGGCTTTAATCTTTTTCGGGTCCCTGAGCAGTTTTTAACTTTAGCAATTTTCGCTGCTTCGGTCTTAACAGCTTATGGTTTTTCTGAACTCTTTCTGGCTTCTAAGACCAATGAAGACCAAGTGCAAAAACTGAAACTTTACTTAGCATTTGTTTTGATTCTGTTTTTCCTAGCTTTTATCGCGAGCCTCACTTTAAACTTCTTAGAGCCAAAGCTAACACCTTTAATGCACAAAATGGTAAAAGAAAAAATCTATGGAAAGCCTCCCCATCTCTACCCTCTAAGCTATTATTACGCTAAGTTCGACTTTATTTACCAGAGCTTTAAGGTTCGCTTATCCCCGTTAAGTTCTGTAACTTTAATTCCTTTGCTTTCCTCAATGTTTCTTTTGCTCTTGCTATATACAATTAAAAAAGGAGCACTCAAAAGTGATTTGTTCCCAAAAATCGTTATTCTTCTACTTTTAATAGAAATGTTTTTTGTAATCTCCTGGCACCAATTCTTGCCGGGAGTAAAAACCGAAAACTTTCAACAAAAACCTGAAGTAGTTAATTTCTTAAAAAAAGACCGTTACCTTTATCGCATTTACTCTTGGCCCGCTCGGTTAAAATTTGGATTGTTGCATGAGGAAGAACAAAGAACGCGAAACCCTGAAAAAACATACAAATTTGTTTCGGAAAACTTACTGGCTAACTTCCCTTTGAGATACGGCATCCCAACTATTCAAGGAGTTGAAGCCATGTGGATAAAAAGACAGGAAAACTTACTAAACCTTATCGAGTTAAAAAATGAATTGCTACCGGAAGAAAATAAACTAAAGAGGTTAGGAAATTTTGCTAAAACTCTTGGTATGTTAAATGTAAAATACCTTGTCTCACCTTTTCCTCTAAAATCTCCTTACTACGACGAAGTCTATAAAACAAACAAAAAAGATCACACTTATATTTACAAAAACAAGTTTTTTCTGCCTCGTGCCTTTTTGGTTTCTAATTACAAGATCTTACCTGCTAAGAAAATTCTTCAGCAGATAACTGACAAAGATTTTGAGCCGCTAAAAGAAGTTCTTTTGGAAGAAAAACCATCAGGCTTTAAAAAATCGCAAAAAAAACTTTCAGGCTGGGCAAAAATAGAAAAATACCAACCTTTTTGCATAAAAATAAAAACCAAAGCTTCAGCCAACTGTTTCCTTGTGCTTAGCGACACTTACTATCCCAACTGGAAAGCAAGAGTGAATGGCAAAAAAGCCCCAATTTACAAGGCTAATTATTTCTTGAAAGCAGTCCCAATCCCTGAAGGAGAAAGTCAAGTAGAGTTTGTCTATTCGCTTGGCGAAGTAAAGATAACCATATTATTATCGTCACTTGTTTTACTTGCGTTTGTTGCTATGGGTTTAATAGAGATGGCAAAAAAATTTAAAAAACATTAAGCCCAGCTTTGAAAAACTTCCCTTAAACCAGCCTGCAAACTCCACTGAGGTTGAAAGCCTAAAAGTTTCTTAGCCCGAGTTATATCAGCCTGTGAATGTTTTATATCTCCTGGCCTTGGTGGAGCATAACTTATTTTTAGCTCTTTTCCCGATATTGTTTTTAAAGTTTCAGCCAGCTGATTAATGCTCACTCTTTCACCGCTCCCAATATTCATCACCGTAGCACTGGGGAGCTCTTTAATGGCCGCCAACCAAAAAACTTTTACTCCATCTTTTATGTAAAGAAAGTCTCGCGTTTGCTCGCCGTCACCGTAAATAACTATGTTTTCTCCTCTTTTTATCCTTTCGATAAAGCGAGGAATAGCCGCTGCATATTCTGAATTTGGGTCTTGCCTTAAGCCATACAAATTAAAAAGACGCAAAACAACTGATTTAAGCTTGTCTTTATTAACTTCAAGATGTTTTTCTACTGAAAATTTACTTGAAGCATAAGGCGAAAGCGGGTTTAGCCTTTCTTCTTCCAATACTGGCAAGCTCTGAACATCACCATAAACCGCGCTCGAGCTGGAAAAAATAAGTTTTTGAACTCTTGCTTCAAGAGCCGCTTCAACCACATTTAGACTTCCTAAAACATTGATTTCTTCACAAAGTAATGGGTTTTTAAAAGAAAATGGAACTGAAGTCAGGGCAGCCAAATGAAAAACAAAATCAACTCCCTTAACCGCTTTACTAACGAGATTTTTATCTCGAACATCACCTTCAATAACTTCCAAAGAATCAGTTTTTAAGTGAGATAAATTCTCTGGTTTGCCGGTCAAAAAATTGTCTAAAACCCTGACCTTATATCCTTTGTGTAAAAGCTCTTCTGCTAAATGTGAACCAATAAATCCGGCTCCCCCGGTAATTAAAACTTCAGGCACAGTCTATTTACTTCTCCCTTTCTTCTTAGGCATCTCAGGCTGAACAATCAAAGCCCAGAGATCCGAAGCTGCTGCCCAGACTAAAAGAAAAAACAGAGAGATGAAAGCGCCAGCTATTAGACCCAGAATAGCCAAAAAAGAAGCTGAAGGACCAACAGGTTTCAGTGGTCGATAAGCTGGATTAGTCACTTTCACTTCTAAAAGCTCGCTTCTCTCTCCCTTGTAGATGCTATTCAAATGTTCAACATAAGTTTCGGCCCAAGCGTTAGCTAATGTTTGGGCTCGCTCCGGCTGGTTATCAGAAACACTAATCTCAATTAAACCAACTGTGCCCCGAGGGATATCTCCTTCTATTTGAGTCAAAAGTTTATCCGGGTTTCTTTGCTCGTTATCAAGTTTTTCACCTAACTTATTAATTACTTTTTTAGCAATAATTGGGTTCTTAACCAACATAGCCAGAGCTGGAGTATTAACTTGAGCAATATTAAGATTTTGAAGTTGCCCGGCTGGGGAAGGAAGTAAGGTGTAGGAAAGCTGGGTTACAGTAACATAAGCTTGTGTTTCATACCTTAGCGGAGTTTTCTGACCATAATACCAGCCAGCAAAACCAAAAAGCAACGTAATAATTAAAGCAACATAGAACTTTTTTATCATAAACCTTAGATAAGCAAGAGCTTTTTCTTCCATCTTCAGCCTCCCTTTAATAGAACTTTTCCCACCAAGCTGTGAATTCTTGGGGCTCATTTAAAAATTTAAAAGTTTGCGGTGATTTTACAGCCAAAGAATAAAGCGGTAAAGACAGAAAAATTCCTTCCTGGTCAAGCGATGGTGCACGAATCATATCCATTTTAAACCTGTCCGAACCTTCGTAGCGTCCATTTTCTTCCCAATACCCATCGGTTAGAAGAAAAAAAGCTCCTCCATTAGCTTCCTTCATTGGCTCATAAATACTGGTAAAACCATCAGCGGTAATATTAGCCATTAAAAGAGGCTCTTCCTCGTCAGGGTTGATGGTGATATGACCCCAACCAGGAGGAATAATGACTTTCTCGCCGGGTTGAGCAATGACCACCACCGCTCTTTCCAGGTACTGCTTACCATTTAAAAAGCTCACTTTTTGAAGTAGATAATAAGCTTCACCATATAAAACCTCATAAATCTCCGGATAAGTCAGCTCAGTGCCAGAAACCAAAGGGTGATAATGACCAACTGTCTTATTGAATTCCTTCCCTAATGGGTCTGGCCGCAAAAGGGTTATGTCATAGCGCAAATTGTTTTTTTTCCAGATTAAATCATGCTCAGGCAAAGCAATGCCCCGATACATATAATAAAGCTCTTTTGGCTCTGATAAGCCCTTTTCGTAAAGATATGACTGAGCATCAATAACAGTTCTAATATCAGGCTTAACTTCGCTCAATGGCGGATTAAATATAACTTTGATATTCTCCAGGTCTAAAGTGATTGGCAAACCCGATTTTTCTCTCAAATCAACTTCCAATTTCCTTTTTCACCTCTTTTAAGCTTTTTTCCGCTGCTTCCAAGGTGAAATCAATATCTTCGGTTGTATGCGCAATAGAGAGAAAAGCTGCTTCAAACTGAGAAGGCGCTAAATAAACGCCCCTTTCCAACATCTTCCAGAAGTACTTTGAGTAAAGCTCAGTTTTTGAAGTCGAGGCTGATTGGAAATCAGTTACCTCTCGCTCAGTAAAGAAAAGGCACATCATCGATCCACAAGCATTGATAGCGTAGTTCAAATCAAGTTCTTTCAAAATAGAAGACATCCCCTCTCGCAACCTCTTTGCTTTCTCTTCGAGAGTAAAGTAAAAACCAGGTTTTTGCAAAACCTTCAATGTAGCAATACCCGCTGCCATAGCTACTGGATTGCCAGAAAGCGTCCCTGCCTGATAAACCGGCCCCGTGGGAGCAATCTTCTCCATAATTTCTTTTTTCCCACCAAAAGCGCCAACAGGCATTCCGCCGCCAAGTATTTTTCCCAGAGTAGTTAAGTCCGGTTGAACTCCGTACAGCTCTTGCGCTCCTCCATAACTTAAACGAAACCCAGTAATCACCTCATCAAAAATTAAAACTGCCCCATATTGTGAAGTCAGCTCACGCAAGCCTTCAAGAAAACCCGGCTGAGGAAGAACAACTCCCATATTGCCAGCAACAGGTTCAACAATTACCGCTGCAACACCCTCAGGGTGATTTTCAAAAACTTCCTTTACCGCATCTAAATTATTATAAGGAAGCAATATCGTATCTTGAGCTGTTCCTTGAGTAACTCCCGGCGTACCCGGTATACCCAAAGTCAAAACGCCCGAGCCAGCTTTTATAAGCAAACTGTCTGAGTGCCCGTGATAGCAACCTTCAAACTTAATGATTTTATCCCGACCGGTAAAGCCGCGAGCCAGCCGAATAGCGCTCATTACTGCTTCCGTCCCTGAACTTACCACCCTCACCATCTCAACTGACGGGACTGCTTCAACCACCATCTTTGCTAACTCAACTTCGAGCTCGGTTGGAGCACCAAAGCTCATCCCTGCTTCAATTGTTTCCTTGACGCTCCGCAAAACTTCAGGATGAGCGTGCCCTAAAATTAACGGCCCCCAGGAAAGGACATAATCAACAAAAGAATTACCATCAGCATCAAATATCTTTGAGCCTTTCCCTTGCTTAATAAATAAAGGTTCACCCCCAACACCTTTAAAAGCTCTGACCGGGCTATTAACTCCCCCAGGAATGTACTTTTGGGCTTCGGAAAACAACAGGCGCGACTTATCTTTTTCCACTTACACCTCCCAAAAAAGTGTTCTTACTATACTGATGAATTTTAAGAAATAAAAAAACAGCTAATAAAATAATCTTCACTTATTGTATCGAATCAAAGCAAGAGCTTCAGACCGAGTAGCTGAATTGGTCTTAAAAATTCCCCTGACTGCCGAAGTAACGGTTAGAGCTCCCGGTTTTTTAACCCCCCGCATACTCATACAAAGATGTTCAGCCTCGACTACAACCAGCACTCCGCGAGGAGAAAGCTTTTTAACCAAAGTATCAGCAATTTGGGTAGTCAGTCTTTCTTGGACCTGCAATCTCTTAGAAAAAACATCGACTACCCGAGCCAGTTTTGATATTCCAACAATTTTCCCTTCTTTTCCTGGGATATAAGCAACATGGGCTTTACCCAAGAAAGGCATTAAATGATGCTCGCAAACAGAATAAAGAGGAATGTCTTTAACTAAAATCATCTCATCGTGGTTCTCGGAAAAAGCGGTTACTATTAACTCAGAAGGGTCCTGTTGTAAGCCAGAAAATACTTCCTGGTAAAGATGAGCCACCCTTTTAGGTGTTTCCTTTATCCCTTCCCGGTTTAAATCCTCTCCTAAACCCTCTAAGATAAGTTTAACGCCGTCCTCAATCTTTCTTAGGTCCAATATATTATAACCTCATTACCCCTCTACTGGACGCAGACCGCCAGGTACTGGCTTTAAACCGGGCTTGACTTCAGAAGGAGTTTCTTTTCCAACTTCAGCTGGCGGCTCCTCGGCAACCTCTTTTTCTTCCAGATAACCTTTCTCCAAAAGCTCTTCAAGTTCCTGACCATCAAGAGACTCGCGGTCAATCAAGTAACGAGCAATTAAGTCAAGGCGCTCGCGATTATCAACTAATATTTTCTCAGCGCGTGCGTAACATTCATCAACTATTCTCCTAACTTCTTTGTCAATCTCAAAAGCTATTTCCTGACTATAATCTGGCTCCCGGCTGAAATCGCGCCCCAGAAAAACCTGATCTTGTTTCTGGCCCAAGGTTATCGGACCTAATTTGTCACTCATTCCGTACTCACAAACCATTTTTCGGGCTATTTTAGTAGCTTTTTCTAAGTCGTCCTGGTCGCCAGTGGTAACATCTTTGAAAACTAACTCTTCTGCCACTCTACCGCCAAGTAAAACTGTTAGCTGGTCCATGAGCTCTGAGCGAGTAACCAGATAGCGGTCTTCAATGGGCAGAGTAAGAGTATAACCCAAAGCCCGACCACGAGGGATAATTGAAATTTTATGAACAGGGTTAGCTTCAGGAAGCATGTGAGCCACTAAAGCATGTCCAATCTCGTGATAGGCAATAATGGCTTTTTCTTTCTCGCTGATAACCTTGGTCTTTTTCTCCGGTCCAGCTACAATTCTTTCTACGCCCTCTTCCATTTCTTTCATTCCAATCAGCTTTTTTCCATTGCGAGCCGCTAAAATCGCTGCTTCATTTACCATATTGGCCAAGTCAGCTCCAGTAAATCCTGGAGTTCGACGAGCTAAAATTTCCAGATTAACATCTTTGGCTAGAGGTTTCCCTTTAGTGTGCACTTTTAAAATTGCAACTCTACCTTGAAGATCAGGAGCATCAACAGCAATGTGGCGGTCAAATCGGCCTGGCCTCAAAAGAGCCGGGTCTAAGATATCTGGCCGATTTGTGGCTGCCATCACAATTAAATTATCGTTAACATCAAAACCATCCATTTCAACTAAAAGCTGATTAAGCGTTTGTTCGCGCTCATCATGACCGCCCCCCAAGCCAGCTCCGCGATGGCGCCCAACAGCATCAATTTCATCAATGAAAACAATAGCTGGAGCGTGTGCTTTTGCTTGTTCAAAAAGGTCCCTTACTCGTGAAGCTCCAACTCCGACAAACATTTCCACAAACTCAGAACCGGAGATAGAAAAGAAAGGAACTTTTGCCTCACCAGCTACTGCCCGAGCTAAAAGAGTTTTACCACAACCTGGCGGTCCATAGAGCAAAATGCCTTTGGGAACTCGCGCACCCATGTTTTGGAACTTGGTTGGGTTAACGAGGTATTCTTTGATTTCCTTAAGTTCTTCAATGGCTTCGTTTAAACCCGCCACGTCTTTGAAAGAAACTTTTGGATAGTCACGAACCATTTTCCGAGCGCGGCTCTTGCCGAAGGAAAAAATTTTATTTCCACTCCCTTGCATCTGCTGAATCATAAAAAACATAAGAGCAGCTAAAAGAATTACTGGCAACCAATTTATAAGTAGAGAAAGCCAGAAATAACTGGAAGTTTGAACCTGAATTTCAACTTTGTTCTTTATTAATGTCTCAGACAAGTTAAAATCAGAAGGGACACTTGCTTTGCGATGTGAACCGTCTTTATAATCAGCCTCCACTAAGTTTTTCCCTTCATGAACTGTTGCTTTGGCTACTTTTCCTTTCTCAACATCGCGGATAAACTGACCGAAAGGAATCTCACGATAAGTAGGGCGGGTAACTATCCCTGAGCTAAAAAGGTAAATCAAAGCCAATACTAGAAAGACATAAATAAAAAAATTGCGCACTTGTTTATTATCCATTTTACTCCTTAAATCTTAATTAACCTTTATATTTTATCACAAACCAGGGTTTTGCTCAATTCTAAGATGAAAGATGACTTCTTCTTTTTTTCAATCCCCTTAATCCCCCTTATTCTAAGGGGGAGACACAGTTGAAATATTTAAGGGGGAAAGACAGGAGAGCTTATAAATAAGGGGGAAATAATTTCATCCTCCCTTTTTTAAAATTACCTAACTTCTCCTCCCTTTTTAAAGCTCTTCTTGTTTCTCCTCCCTTTTATAAAGGGAGGTTGGGAGGGATTTTTTCTATTGAACTCAATAAGCAAAAAAGCCTCAAAAAACTTTAACCTTTTTCACCGAAGCGATATATGGAAGGTAGCGCCATCTTTGCCCACAATCAAGTCCAAATCCAACAACAAACCGATCAGGTATCTTAAAACCAATATATTTAATATCTAAAGGCACTTTTTGACGACCTTCTTTTAATAATAAACTCGCTACCTCAATACTGGCTGGTTCACGAGCCTGAAGATTCCTGATCAAATAATTTAAAGTAAGACCTGTATCTACAATATCCTCAACAATTATTAAATGCCGACCCCTAACATTTTCGCTTAAGTCCTTTAAAATGCGGACCACCCCGGAGCTCTGGGTTGCATTGCCATAACTCGAAACAGCCATAAAATCAACTTCCACATCAATATCCATTTTTCTTATTAAATCGGAAAGGAAAACAAAGGCTCCCCGTAAAATACCAATTAAAATTGGATTTTTATTTTCGTAATCTTTAGAAATCTGGCGAGCTATCTCTTCGGTTCTTTCTTTTAATTCTTTTTCGCTTATTAAAATTTTATCAATTACATAAACCATTTCTTTTCTCCTTAATAAGCTCTAACTTTAAAATTCTTTTTGTTTTTTCTGTAACTTTAAATCGATCATCAATTCTTAAGCCAGCCACCCAAACTATTTTACCTTTACTTTCCACTAAAGGAATCTTATTTCTTCTTGTTTTAGGTATTTTTTTGTCAACAAAAAAATCCTGCAACTTTTTTGGCTTACTTAAGCCAAGTGGGTAAAACCTATCGCCTTTTTTCCAGGTCCTAATTACTAACGGCAACTTTAAGGAGGCGATGTCCAAATAAGCCACCGTTAATGATGCGTTTTTTATCTCTTTTGCCAGCTTAGAATTATAATCTAAAAACTCCCCTTTAATTTTATAAGCCAAGGGGAAAAGAGATTTTTCTCCAGGGGGTCTAAAGTAAACTTCAGGGAATTCAAAGCTTTCTATTCCCACTTCTTTCGTCCGGCCAAAATAAATCGTTCTTCGGTCTTTAACAACTGCTTCAATTCCACCAGGCAATGAAACTTTGCCTCCTCCCTTCTCCACTAACTTAGCTACCTTATCCAGATGAGCGAAATCAATTCTTTCTCCACCAGCCGAAAAGTAGGCTCTTTTAGCCAACCGACGCAAGATACTTGGCTGAGCAGGTTTTTTTAATCTAAGCTCAAGTCCGGTATTAAGGAAAACAGCGTACTTCTTAAAAAGCTTTTCAGCCGTCTCTTCTAAAAGCTCATTTTCTTCCTGAAACACTTCCATAAAACGCCTGATTGCCTGTTGAAACTGAGGATTAACAGTCAAAAAGTAAGGGACTAAATAGTGGCGAATCCGACTGCGTAAATTCTTACCGGAAAGATTGCTCTTGTCAATAAAATAATCGATTTTCTTGCGGTGAAGGTATGACTCAATCTCCTGCCTTTCCATTTCTATCAAAGGCCGAATTAACTTTCCTCTCTTGGGAGCAATCCCTCTCAATCCCTCAACAGAAGTTCCACGGATAAAACGCATTAAAAAAGTCTCAACCGAGTCATTTAGCTGATGACCAAGAGCGATTTTGTTGTAATTGTTTTCATTAGAGATTTTCTCCAAAAACTGGTATCGAAGCCTCCGGCCAGCATCTTCAAGAGACAACCTATTTTCTTGAGCAAATGCCTTAACATCGTAAGAATAGATGAAATCTCTCAAGCCCAAATTTTCAATCTGCTTCTGAATTAACTTTTCCTCCTCATCAGCTTCCTTTCGTAATTTGTGGTTCAAATGGAAAACTCCAATTTCCAGCTTAAACAGACTTTCAACCGAAAGCAAAAAACTTAAAAGGGCTTGAGAATCTGGTCCACCCGAAAAGGAAACCAAAACCTTGTCCCCTTTTTCAAGAAGGGAATACTTTTTCACTGTCTGTAATACTTTTTCCTCGAATGGATCAAGAAAAACCTGTTTCATCTCAAATTTTAATTATAGCTATAATTTAAACCTAAAGAAATTTAATTTGTTAGTTTAACTAACCTCGCAATGCTTTTTTTTAAAATACTTTTTCTGCGCCTTTCGTCTAGCTGATAACTTTATCACCTGCGCAGGCGAAATTTAAAATAAAAAATAAAACAGTAAGAAACTAAAACCGAATTAAAAAGGACAAAATGTCGCTGGGCAGCCGCCTGAATACTCCGAACCAGCCAAAATCAAAGTTTCTTCTTCTGGCAAAAGTGAACTGACTTTCAAAACTTGTTCTTTTCGACTACCGTAACGATAAACAGTAATCCCCTTGCATTTCAAGTCGTAAGCTAACAAAAAAATGCGCTTTACATCTTCGGGAGTAGAATCAAAAGGAAGGTTTACTGTTTTAGATACAGCGTTATCAGTGTATTTCTGAAAAGCAGCCTGCATTTTAACATGCCAATCAATTTCAATATCTAAAGCTGTAACGAAAAGCCGCCGCCATTTTGCTGGAAATTCAGCAAGATTTTTTAAGCTTCCTTCCCGCGCCACCTTAAGCAGTCTTCTTTTATCTGCCCATCCTTGCTCTCGCAACCAAACTTCAAAAATTGGATTTACTTCAATTAAGCGACTTCCCTCTAAAACATCGCGTATATAAACTAAAGCAAAAAGTGGTTCAATTCCAGAAGTAGTACCAGCAATAATGCTTATAGTTCCGGTAGGAGCTATGGTAGTGCGGGTGGCATTTCGCATCGCTGGATAGCCTTCTTTTTCCCAGCGACTACCTTTAAATGAAAGGAATGAGCCTCTCTTCAAACCAAGCTCAATGGAAGCCTCGCGAGCTTTCTCAGAAATGAACTTCATTATTTTTTGAGCAACTCGCAAAGCTTTCTGGCTATCGTAAGGGACGCCCAACAAAATTAGAGCTTCAGCTAATCCCATCACCCCTAATCCTATTTTTCGATTTTTCAAAGTCATCTCAGCAATTTGCGGCAACGGAAACTGATTAACTTCAATTACATTGTCGAGAAAATGAACTGCTTTCTTAACCACTTTTTCTAATCTTTGCCAATCAATTTTTCCATCTTTCACCATCCTTGAAAGGTTGACAGAGCCAAGGTTGCAGGATTCATAAGGTAAAAGAGGTTGCTCCCCGCAGTTTGAAACAACAATCCCATTAGCGATGAAAGAATGTGTTTGGCTCTCGGTTAAATCAAAAACATTCCTCTTTTTGTCAGGTAAAACTTGCTTGACAACATCATAAAAACAATCTTTGTAAAACCCCTTACCGTAAAACTTTTTTACGGTATCTTTATGTTTATTTCCCAAGAAACCAATGTCTTTAAGAAATTTATACGCAGAAGAAGGTGAAACGTTAAGTTCGTACAGCACTTCGTTACTGGCATAAACCTTGTTTTTGCCATTTTTAGTCGTATATTTAAAATTTTTTCTTGGAGGACGTAGCTTATCATAAATCTTAGATTTAATCCCAAAATTTAATAGCAGGAGTTGCACAGTTTGAAGAAGTTTTAGCGACTTGGAAGTAAGTCGAATATAGCAATTCTTGCTACGATAGTAATTTATTGTTCCTTCCGCAGTAAACAAAGAACGAAGAAAACCAATTACAGACTCGCGTGGAGCACCAAATATACTTTCAGGAACATCCCTGTTTTCTGCTTTTAAAGATTTAACCCCCAATTTCTCAAAGAACTCGGCAAAAAACTTACTGTGATATGAAAGGTAACAAAAACCATTGGAACGCTTCACTTCTTTGATAGGCTTTCCATACCAAGAGTTGAGAATGGACTTTAAAATTTTGAGAATTTTTTCGTCTCCGGGTCCAAACTTGAAGCCAACTCGGCAATTTTTATCCCCGGTGTGAAGCCAACCATTACCAACCAGCCACCCCAACACCAAACCCAACTCGTAACTCCATTCCTGAGGAAAATTGTATTTGTAAAGACAGCCATTTTGCCTTTTAAACTCTTTATTTGTTTTAAATTGAAGGCGGTAGTTTTGGCTAAAGTACCCCTCTTTAGATTGGATGAAAATTTTATTTAAACCAGGCTTTAGGTGGCGAGCTTCCACCCAGCCTTGTTCTGTCATAATACGATGTTCAGGCGTACAAATCAGTTCATAACCAGATTCAGTAGTTATTCTCAAAGTTTCCTTTTTGCCGGAATAAAAAGCCCGAGAGAGAGGCAACAAACAGCAACAATCAAAAACGTTATCATCAATAGAAAGGTTGTTTGTGCCCTCCCTTAAAAGCTCTGCCTTTTCCATCATTCGTGGGTCAACAGCTACTCGGATAACCTCGCCTTTTTTAAACCTTTTCACCAGCTCTTCCATCTTCATCAAACCAAACTCGGTAGGAATTAAAGCTTCGCCAACAATGCAAGGATTAGTGCTTTCAATCATTCCCAGATGAGGAGTAGGGTTTTTTCGATTAACCTCATCGATGAAAACTAAACCCGGGTCGCCTGTTTTCCAGGCATTAGCCACAATCAAGTCAAAGACGGAACGAGCTTTCACCTCCTTAACTTTCCTTCGGCTTCGAGGATTGACCAAACCGTACGTCAAATCTTTTTTCACTGCCTCCATAAACTCGTCAGTCACCGCTACCGAAAGGTTAAAGTTGTTAAAACTACCTTCTTCTTTCTTCGCCGTAATAAACTCAAAAATATCAGGATGGTCCACTCGAAGTATCCCCATATTAGCACCTCTACGCTTTCCCCCTTGCTTAATCACATCCGTTGTGACATCAAAAACTCTCATAAAAGAAACAGGACCAGAAGCAATCCCCTTAGTTGACCTGACCATATCCCCCTTTGGTCTTAGGCGGGAAAAAGAAAAACCTGTCCCCCCACCTGACTTTTGAATAAGTGCCATTGCTTTCACTGCTTCAAAAATTCCTTCCAGACTGTCCTCGACCGGCACCACAAAACAAGCACTGAGCTGGTTAATCTCCGTTCCCGCATTCATCAAGGTTGGGGAGTTTGGCAAAAAATCAAGATTAACCATAAGTTCAAAAAAATCTTCATAAGCTTCATCAACTAACTGACCAAAGTTTTCCTCAGCGCCAGCGACAGTTGAAGCAACCCTTTTCAGCATTTCCCTGGGTGTTTCCTTTATCTTCCCGTTCTCGTCGCGCAAAAGATAGCGACGAGCTAAAACTTGAAGGGCATTAACCGAAAGTTTTAAATCATCTTCCACCCCAAAA
Organism: uncultured Actinomycetota bacterium; assembly: GCA_964426525.1. Classification (GTDB taxonomy): domain Bacteria; phylum Actinomycetota; class Aquicultoria; order SKW223; family CALKMS01; genus CALKMS01. The sequence continues at coordinate 46,301 of CAYRQL010000012.1, forward strand.
ATTTTCTTGGTTTCCCTCAGTTCTTCTCTTTCTTTACGATAAAGAATGTAAGCTTTAGCAGCTTTCAAAAGGTTACTTTTGGTTAGTTCAGCCTCGACTAAATCTTGAATTTCCTCAACGGCTATTGGTTGATTAATTGGTATTTTCTCAATTAAATCAAGAACATTTTTAGTAACAGCCTTTGCCTTCTCGCCATTGCCTTCTTTAACTGCCTCAAGAGCTTTAAAAACCGCCTTTTCAATCCGCTGAGGTTCAAAAGGAACTAAACGGCCGTCCCTTTTGATTACCCTTCTTTCCATTTTTACCAACCTCAAATTTATTTTCTCATATTTCCTTGCTTTTCTCACCTTCAGGCTCTTTTAAAACCCTTCCCGGCTCGTGTCGTTCCCTTAGCCTATAATTAGAAATTATGAAAAAACGATTTGCCGAAATCATTATCAACTTGCCAACTAAGAACTTGCCAGAAAGCCTGGAATATCTAATACCTGACGAGCTAGAAAGCCAAGTTAAGCCAGGTGCGTTAGTTCTTGTCCCTTTAAGAAATCGGCTGGTTGCTGGTTTTGTTAGCCGTCTTCAGGATCACTCTTTTTTAGCTTATCACCAGCCAATTAAATCGGTAATAGAAAAAAGCTTCCTTCCGGAAAGAGCCTTACTTTTAGCTGATTGGATTAGCAACTACTATCTCGAGCCTTTTCACCTTGCTCTTCGCCTTTTTCTTCCACCTGCTGAATTCATTAGAGTAGAAACCTACCTGAGCTTAGCTGAAAGGCTTTTTTCTGACAGTAAAGAATACGAAATTATTCAAAAAATTTTCAATAGAAAAAAACGGCTCAAAGAAAAAGAAGTCCTACGAAAAATTCGCAGCCAGCTCAGTGTCCGACTTCTAAATAAACTACTAAAGACGGGGGAGCTAAAAAGAGAGTTTGTTTTCATGGAGCCCGCTAGCCGTCTGAGACCAGAAAAGTGGCTAAAGTTTAAAGTAGGAAGTTTAGAAGAAATCAAAAAGCTAAGCGAACCTGAGCTTGCCCTTTACTTTTTTCTTTCCGAAACTATTGAAGTCCCCTTAAAAGAAGTTAAAAAAGAAGGGTTTACTCTTAATGATGTCAAGAAACTTCTTAAGAAAGGTTTAGCTGAAGAGTTTTCGATTTCGCCTAAAGCTTTAGTTGAAATGTCATTTCCTGAAAAACAAAAGAAAATCAAACTAAATTTTCACCAGGAAAAATGTTTATCAAAAATTAAAGAAGCCTTAAAACCAAAAAAAACCGAAGTTTTTTTGCTGGAGGGAGTGACGGGTAGCGGCAAAACCGAGGTTTACCTCCAAGCAATCAAAGAATGTTTAAAAGAAGGACGAAATGCCATCCTTCTAGTTCCCGAAATAGCTTTAACTCCTCAGATAGCCTCTCGAGTAAAAGAACGATTTGGCAGCCAGGTTGCCTTGCTTCACAGCCAGCTTACACCAGCCAACCGCTTTATACAATGGCAAGCAATAAAAAGAGGTGAAGTAAGAGTAGTCATTGGACCTCGTTCGGCTCTTTTTTCTCCCCTGCCTAACATTGGCTTAATTATTCTTGACGAAGAGCATGAAAACTCTTACAAGCAAAACACCAGTCCACGTTATCACGCTCGCGAAGTCGCCTTCAAGCTGGCAGAAAGAGAAAACTCTGTTCTTATTTTAGGTTCAGCTACTCCTTCCTTCGAGACCAAATATCTGGCTACCTCAGGAAAAATTAAAACTCTTAAGCTCCCTTATAAAGCTCGCGGGGAATCAGAACCTAAGATTGAAGTTGTCAATTTAGGAAAAGAGAAGGGAAATTTCCTTTCAGAAAAACTTAAGAAAAAAATTGAAGCAACCTTAGAGAAAAATCAGAAAGTTTTGCTATTCTTGAATCGTCGGGGTTTCTCGCCTTTTATAATCTGCCAAGACTGCGGTCAAAATCTTTCTTGTCCCAACTGTTCTGTCTCTCTGGTTTATCATCTAAAGCGCCAGCTTGTTGTCTGTCATCATTGCAATCACAAAGCTAAACCACCAGCTACCTGCCCCAATTGCGAAAGCACCAACTTTAAACTACTTGGCCTGGGAACTGAGAAAATCGAAGAAGAAATTAAACTTTCTTTTCCTGGAATACCGATTATTCGAATGGACCGCGATACCACTCGCGGAAAAGACGCTCATCGCCGAAGGTTAAGCGAGTTCTTTCACTTAAAAAAAGGTTTTCTTCTTGGGACACAAATGATTGCTAAAGGACTTGACTTTTCAGACATCAGCTTGGTTGGAGTGGTAAACGCTGATGTTGGTCTTAATTTGCCTGATTTCCGAGCTTTTGAGAGAAGTTTACAAACACTGATGCAAGTCGCAGGAAGAGCAGGAAGAAAAGAAGGAGAAAGTGGAGAGATTATTATTCAAACACATTTCCCTCAATCTGAAGTGATAAAAGCTTTCCTAAACCACGACTATCAATCTTTTTTTGAAAGTGAGCTAAAAAATCGCAAAGAACTAAATTATCCACCTTTTACCCGTTTGATAAATGTTATCGCCTCCTCAAAAGAAGCTCAAATTGGCTGGAAAGAGCTGGAAAGAATACGCCAGTTACTCGAAAAGAACTTCCCAATGATTCTGGGACCTTCCCCTTGCCCGATTGAAAAAGTAAAGGGCTGGTTCCGTCAACACTTACTGATTAAATACTTTCCCGAAGAAGAAGAAAAAGTAAAAAAAACACTAAAAGAAGTTGTTAAATTTTCTCCTTCCAGCGACTTGCGGTTAATTGTTGACGTTGATCCAGTCACTCTTCTTTAAAATCTACTCCTCAACTTCAATTCGGGTATCAGAAAAATCTTCCCGGCTCCGGCGACGGAAAAGGTTAATAAGAACAGCCAATATTAAGAGTAGCAAGAAGATATAAGGACACCAGGGCTCTAACAAATCCCATAGGCGCCTGACCAAAGGTTTCTTAGCTACTTGCACACCTTTAGAAGCTAAATCCAAGCGCAGTATCTGAATTCGGTTGTTCCACTTATCAGCAACGGCAAAACGTCCGTTACCTAAATAAGCAATACCTGTTGGGTAATAAAATTCGCCATCTCGACTTCCACTGCGCCCCGCCCCAAAAGTAGTTAACATTTTGCCTTTCTTATCAAAAACTTTAATATCGAAGTGCATCGCATCAATAACAAAGATAAAACCATTTTCATCAACCGCTACCCCGCCTGGCCAACCCATTATTACCGAAGGGTCTTGTGCTTTTTTGGGTGGCGTCCCATATACCCAAACAACCCTTCCTTTCTTGTCTAAAGCAACTAACCGAGCGTTGTTGGAATCACCAACTATAACAAATTCTTTTTCTACTGTTATGCCATTAGGAAAACGAAACTCACCTCGCGCTTTCCCAAATTTCCCCCAGCGGTTTATGAAGCGCCCCCTCAAGTCAAACTGAAAAACAGAGCCAAAAGAGGTGACAAAAAGGTTTTTATCATAAATAGCCACATCAAGAGGCATAGGTACAGCAAACTCCCGCTTGAAAACTCCGTTTTCATCGTAAACCACTACTCTTTGACGATCCTTATCAGCAACAAAAACTTCCCCGGTCCCTTGTTCAACAGCAATACCAAGTGGCGCCCTAAAGCCACCCGGAAAGTCTTTGTCATGACGTGTTTTCTTGCCAAAAGCAAATAAAAACCGACCTGAGGGTGTAAAAACAACCACTCGAGCATGACCAGTATCAGTTATATAAAGATTCCCATTTCGCCCAACTGCTAAATCAGAAGGGTGATCTAACATTTCACTTGGCGAAGACCCAAAACCATAAATGCTTAAATAATGAGTTAGCCCTTCTACTTTAGCCTTTTCACCAACTGGCCTGATTAGAGATAAATAGTAATAGATTAAGCCAAGCAAAAGAATGAAAAGAGTTGCTATTATAATCGTTAGAATGTAAGTTCTCTTGCTTTTACGACTCTCGCTCACTTACTACTGCCTTCCAATCTTCTTAATCCTTCAAGAGCGTCTTTATCGTCGGGGATAAACTTTAGCACCTCTTTATATTCTTTTATTGCTGCTTCTTTGTTTCCTTCCTCCTCATATATTTGGGCTAAAAACAAGTGAGCATCGCCCCAGTAATAGTTTTCTTTTAAAGCACTTTTCAGATATTCAATGCATTTTTTCCTATCGCCCTTTTCTTTTGCCAAGCGCGCCAGGTCATAGTAAGCAAAAGGATTAGAGCTAATTTTAATTTCCTTAAGTAAATATTTTTCGCAATCTGTTTTCTTTCCCTGACGATAATAAATTTGAGCAAGATAGTAATTTAAAAAAGGGTATTTTGGCTTCAGTTTCATAGCTTTCTTAATGGCTTCCTCAGCTTCTTGCAAGCGATTGATCGC
>CAYRQL010000013.1:0-40428 GCA_964426525.1 uncultured Actinomycetota bacterium
ATAAGGGGGATTAAGGGGGATTAATAAAAGGAGGAGTAATTTAGAAAACTTTATTAAAAGTAGGAGTTTTAGGTTTTCTTAAAAAAATTTTTCTAAAAAAATAGGATTTTGTTCTTCTTATTTATAACCCGTTTTTTTGGAAAACTAAAGATTTTCGCTACAAGTTTGTGGTCAAAAGAAAACCCAAAAGTTTCCGCTAAATTCTTTTTTATTGAAACTGTTTAATTAGTTTTTTTAATTTTTTCCAACAGGCAGCGGCTACTGCTTCCTTGGGGCGGCCAGTGGTTATTATGGTTATGTCGGGTTTTTCTGGTTTTTCAAACACAGCACTGAAACCGGGTAGTTTTACTGTTTTGTCTTTTTTAGCCAGAGCATATAATCCCTTTGGGTCGCGCTTGATACATTCTTTAAGAGAGCACTTTACATAAATCTCCAGATATTTTGGGATTATTTTGCGGGCGCGCTCACGCCATTTTTTCCGGTGAGCAGTAGCGGGAACTAAAACCACCGAACCCTGGCTGGCTAAAAAATCAGAGATGGCTATAAGAGCCGAGTAAAAAAAGTCCCTTGAGACCTCGTCATAACCAAGCTCTGGAAAGTATTTTTGCCGTATTTCATCAGAGTCAAGAATGGCGGTTTTAAAGCCTTCGCGTTGAAAATAATTTGAGAGATTGCGGGCTAAATTAGTTTTACCTGAACCGGGCCGGCCGGTAAGCCAGATAATCAAGCCTTTTTTACTTGAAGTAGTCATCTACTGAACAGTAGTCAAAGGAATCAACTTCGAGAATATTGGTTATAAAGTTAAAGAGCTTTCTTCTTACAGCCGGGTCAAGGTTGGGATACCAGATAGGCGAGGCAACAACTAATGCGCGCCAGACAAAAAAAGGCTGGCAGACTTTTAAAACTTCCTTATCGCCAGTTTTTTCTAAATAATTACTGAGAAAGAGGTTAAAAAGTGATTTAAATGGTTCTTTGATTTCTTGATGAACCTGAAGAGAAAAGAAAAGAAAGTTGATACTCATAGCAGTTAAATCATCAGCAGGTTCGCCCCACTCGCCGCGACTTCGGTCAAGCACCCAAAAATCTTTTTCGTCATAGAAAAGAATGTTCCAGGGGTGGTAATCGCCGTGGATTTGTGAGAGCCGGTGAGTGAAGTTTTTTAGCCGATAACGCCAATTAATAATCTTTTTTTCCAGTTCCTCAAAGAATGAAGGAGAAACAAATTCCCAATCAGGAGGGTAATTATCGATTAAGCCCATAATGCCTTCGCCATGCCCAACTAAATCTCTTATTCGGCGAATGTAAAGTTTGGGCTGCTTTATTTTGGTCTGGTGAATTTTAGCCAGGTAGTCACTTAAAGCTAAAGCTCGTTCGTTGTCGATTTTTTCTGGCTCTGTTTTGTTTTTTAATGCTTCAAGGTCTTCAAAATAACCTTTTCCTTCAACAAATTCGGTTACCAGGAAGGGTTCATCGGCATTTTTAAGTGAGATAAGACCGTCTTTTGAAAAAAATCCGAAGTTAACAGCCTTAACATGTTGAGGTAAACGGTTAAAGGTGTCGTAAGATAAAGTTATTCCCATGGCTCGGTCAGCCCGAAAGTCGTGACCGAAACTGTCGCCGCGCATAGTTGAGAAAACTAATTTTTTCTTTTCCCCCTTAAGCTCAAATTCCACGACAATAGGGCTACCATAGCCAAAGCCTTTAAGCTCATCAGTGGTTTCCGCCAATAGGTCACCAACCCTTAAAATCTTGACAGGTTGACCGAAGTGCTGTGATAAAAAGTTTTCGAACCAGGAAAGTTTCATTTTTTTACTTTTTTTTGGCTTTGGGCTCCACCTTTTCAAACTTGGTATTGCCGCACTCAGCGCATTTGCGTGGTTTGCAGCGCCCTTCTTTGGTGGCGCCGCAATTAGTGCATTTCCAAACTGCCATTTTGCCCCCTTTCTTTTAAATCTTGCTTAAGTGTGTCTGAGATAATGGTTATTTGCTGGATGCTTCGCTGAGTCTATCCTTGTTTACAATTACTGCGTTTGTCGGGCAAACTTCAGCGCAACGGCCGCAATCATTGCATTTCCGCTGGACAATTTCGTAGACACCGTTGTTTTCAACGACTGCCCAGCGGGGACACTCGTCAGCGCAGAGACCGCAGCCAATGCACTGCTCTAACCTAATGCGGTGGCTCATTGCTTCCTGCTTCATCCTCCTATCTTGATTAGTTTGTATTTGCGAGTACCCAGACCTAATTCTTCAGCATATTTTAGCAAGTGGGTTCCGGGTTCTCGATTGATTAGCTCGAACTTGTTTTTGTTTTCGGCTTTTTCAATTCCGTATATTAGCGAAGCTTTATTGACAAGGTCAAGAGAAACTTGATCGAGGGCAAGACAATCATAGGAAGCTGCAATTCCGATATCAGGGACTATTGATGGGTCGCTATATTCCCAGCAGTCACAATCAGGGGTGATGTTAAGCAAAAAGTTAAAGTAAGCAATTTTACCACCTTTTTCTTTCTTGACAGCTAAAGCGTATTCAACCATTTTTTCCTGCAAGATTTTTCCGTCGGTTTCCCAGTTTATCGAAACCGCGCCCTTTAGGCAAGCAGCTCGACATTCACCACAACCCCAGCATTTATTAAGGTCAATTTTAGCCATCTGCAAATCAGGTTCAATTGCAATGGCTTGAGCAGGGCAGTAACGGACGCAGCGCCCACAAGCGTTACACAAATCTTCTTGAATTGTTGGCTTGAGATCAGAGTGCATTTCTTGCTTGCCACCTCGAGCTGCTAATCCCATTGAAATATTCTTAATTGCTCCGCCAAAGCCGGTGTTGCCATGACCTTTAAAATGGGTAATTACTATTAGAACATCAGCAAAGAAAAGAGTAGAGCCAATTTTAGCTTCTTTGAAATGTTTTCCATTAATTTTAACCAGTCGATAATCTAAGCCGCTCAAACCATCGCCAATAATAATTGGGGCTCCAACTGTTCCAAAGCTAAAACCATGGCTGTAGGCAGTTATTAAATGGTCAACCGCATTAAATCTTCCTCCAAGGTAAAGAGTGTTGGTATCGGTGAGAAATGGCTTGCCGCCTAAATTTTTGACTATCTCGACGATTTTGCGGGTGTAAATGGGAGGTAGAAAAGCAGTATTTCCTCGTTCTCCAAAATGAACTTTAATAGCGACAATAGAATCTTTCTCGATTATTTGGCTTAGTTCGAGTTTATTCGCTAACTCTTCAAGCTTTTCTAACCAGCTTTTTCTTTTTGGTTCAATTCCGGCAAAATAAACTTCTGAAACAGAATCAGAGGATATCAAAGTTCCTCCTCAGCAATAAGTGCAGCTCCATATGCGACAGTACCAGTAATATTCCTGGCTGAAGAAATTTTAACTGAAAGAGAAATTTCAGGGAAAGACTGTTTTTTTAAAGCTGAAAGCATTTCATTCCAGAAAAGATCTTTGGAATTGACTAAACTTCCACCGATAACTATTTCTTCAGGGGAAAAAAGATTGTTTAAGTTTGCTAAACCAATGCCAAGATATTGGCCCATTTCCTGAAAAATTTGGATAAATTTTATTTCCCCTCGGTGAGCTTTTTCAGCCATTTCCTCAGCTTTAATTTTTTTGCCGATTACTTTTTCGCCCTCTCGCTCCAAAGCCCAGCCTGAGGCTAAGGCTTCCAGACAGCCTTTAGCCCCGCAATGACAAGCTGGACCAACTACTGAGACGCACATATGACCAACTTCGCCAGCTATACCGCTACCTCGATAAATTTTTCCGTTCAAGACAATGCCTCCACCAATACCGGTGCCTAAAGTTATTCCAATTAAACTTGAAGGTTTTTTCTTCATTCTCTGATACTGGGCGATAGCAAAGCAGTTAACATCGTTTTCCAAAACAATTTCTTTTTTGGTAAAACTTGAAAGTTTTGCTTGAAGGTTGTAATTTTTGAAAGGTAAGTTTGGACTAAATAAAATTTCTCCTTTATCTTTATCAACCAAGCCAGCTACACCAATTCCAACTTTAACCTGGCTGAAGCTTGATAGTAAACTAACTAATTTATTTACAATCTCTTTTGCCTTTTTCGGGGTTTCAGTTCGACCTAAATACTTAAAGCCTCTTGGGGTTAAAACTCCATATTCAATCTTGCTTCCACCAAGGTCAATTCCCAGGCATTGACTCATTTCAAACTTTCCTTCAACGCCTCTCTAAATTTTTTAATTGCCTTTAAAGCTTGGATTTTCTCTTTTTTGGCTAACTCTATTTTACCGTAACGAGACTTCTCGTAAGGCTCAAGAAAGTCGTTGATTTTCAGGCCAGAGAAGGCATCCTGCAATGAGAAAAGCCACTCTCTTAACGTTTGGTCTTTGCTTCGTTGGTAGCCTCTTTTTGCCAGCTCTTCAGACAGCAAAAAGAGTTCTTTACCCATTTCATCATGGAATTGAGGTTTTGGCTTAAGCTTAAATTTTTGGCCAACAAGATATGTTAGGTAAGTTAAGAAGATTAAGAAGAGGGGTAGCTTGTAAACCTTTGCCAAACCGGTAATTTTGCTAATTGATTCCTTAAATCTGACTTTTGCTTCAAGATAGTTTAAAAATTCTTCCCATAGAGGTTTGCTTTTAGTAAAAACGGGGTCATCAAAGCCTGGAGTTGGGTCAAAGGTAAGCCAGCCATAAGGAGGAAAATAGACTTCACCCCAGGCATGTCCGTCAGCTGCTTTCACTTCATAGTATCCAGTAAAAGGGTTCAGATTTCCTGGTAAGTAGCCAGTTGAAAGCCTGGCTGGTATGCCAGCAGCTCGCAGCAGGACCACGAAAGCGGTGGCAAAATGCTCGCAATAACCTCGCTTTATTTCAAAAAGGAAATAATCAACAACTTCTTTGTCAGGCGGAAAAGGAGGGACGTCTAAGTCATAACGATAGTTTTTTTTCAAGAAATTTTTTACCGCCATAACTTTTTCGAACTGGCTTGAGTGTTGACGAGTGATTTTTTGAGCAAGTTTCTTTACACGGGAGGAAATAGGGGGTAGCTGGTAGTATCGCTTAAGATTGTAGCGATGCCTTTCGGTTAGTTCAACGGTTTTTAATTCGGCTGGGAAGGGGTTTGGAACAGAGGAGACAACGGTATAGACAAGGTCTTTAGGCAAGGCAAAGGGGGCTCTTATCCCTAAGCTGCTGTCAAACCAGAGAGTATTATGAGGAAAATAAACCATTTTCGGTTCGTAAGCTCCAAGGATTACATTGGAAACTTCTTTATTTACATAAAATGTTTGAATAACTTCTTTTCGAGCAAGCTGAGTTGAGCCGGCTTCAGTTGGAACAAAAAAAGGCTGGTTAGCAGTGGTCAACTGCTGAGGCTTTTTATCTGAGATTTTCCAGCCTTTGCCATCGTAGGTGTCGAAAATTAAACCGCGGAAGAAGACATAGTCACTGGATTTAACCAACATTACTACTTCTTCTGAAAGTCGGCCGCGGATATTAAGGTTAAGATAGCGGGTAAAACCAAAGTATGAATAAGGTTGAACTTTCGCTCCATGAGGCAATGAATATGGATAAGCAGGGGAGATTATTTCACCGCTATACTTTTCAGGAATTTTAAGAGGTGAGGTGAACTTGAAAGGATAAGAACGCAATATGAAACCTCTTGGTCGGGGTAGGAAGATGAAAAGGGGGAAAGTAAAAAATAAAAGTAAAACCAAGATAGATGTTACCCACTTAAATATCATAATTTTTTTGGAGAAAATTAGTTTATCAACTTTTAACTTGAGCGAAGATAGGTTTTCAAGCAAAAGAGAGAGAAAGGCTAAAATCAGAAAAACTGAGGCAATAATAGCAAATCTCATTGAAACGGAAAGAGCAGCGGCGATACCCAGCAAAATACCACCACTTAAAACTGAAAACATAAGGTCGCGAGGGGCAGGAAGGTCAAAACTGTGAAGAACTATAACAAGAACAAAAAAACGGGCAAGGGGTAAGCGAGGATCAAGTGCGCTTTGCGAAAGCTGGGTTAAGTAATCAAAAAAAATAACTATCAGTAAGAAAGTCAAAAATAACTTTAAAAGAATATTATCTTTTTCTTTTCTAAACCAGCTAATAAAATTACCGACAGCAGTCCCCAGAGTAGAAAATAAAGTCAGTTCTAAACTAAGGCCACCTTCAAAATAAACAGCCCAGAAGCTTAAAACGGTAATTAAGAACACTACTAAACGGAAGAAAATTGATTTTTCTATTTGGGTTGGTCGGCTTATACGACGATAGGTTTCCAGGGCTTTTGCAAGCATTGGCTTACATCTCCTTTTTTATAACGACAGACAAAAAAATTGTTTTGCTCGAGGTGAGTTAACTTTTGCTCCCAAAATCTGTCTTCTTTTTTAATGTGGCTTTCCTGGCTAAATACAAAAACTCGGCTTCTGGCTATTTGGAAAAGATTTAGTTTTTTTAATTCAAGATGACTTTTGGGAGTAATAAAGAAAACGATGGTTTTTTGATGAACTGCTTCAGGGCCCAGAAGATAAAAAAGTGTTTCAAAGCCTTCGCTTACCAGGTTTATTTCGGCTAAAATTTCCAGAACTTCTTCAAGGTTTAAGTTTTGTTTGTGTTTTAAGCCTTCTTTTTCGGACCAGATAATTTCTACTGGGTGGCCGCTGTGGAGTGAGTATTCGGCTATTGAAGCAACTGCTTTGACTGTTTCTTCAAAAGCGTCCTGGCCAGATTCGGTATTAAGGTAAGCTGAAATGGTGTTGTCCACAATTAAGACCGTTTTAGTTGACACAAGTTTTTCAAACTCTTTGACTACTGGTTTTCCTAAAACCGCCGATTTTTTCCAGTAAATTGAGCGGTAAGCATCTCCGGGGCGGTATTCCCTTAAGCCAAAAAACTCAGTGCCGCTACCTTTTCGCCAGTCATGGATTACCTCTTTTGGGAATGAACCACCCTCCAGCAAAGGGAAGTTGGTTAGGTAGGGGAAAGAAGGGTAAACTTTTAAACTTGAAGGAACAAAAGCTCTTTTTTTGAACTCAAAGAAATGAAAAGGGAAAGCAGTGTAATAGCTAATTTCTCCACCATGATAAACTCCTCTTTTAGCAATTACTTCCTTTTCTAATAGAGCTTCTTGGTTGCGTTTGAGAAAGAAGATTGTTTCTTTAAAGCCACCCAAAAAAGTGTCTTCAATTACCAAAAGTCTTTTAGCTCTTCCCAGGTTTTTAACTTTTAGCTTGACCTTTACTTTTTCGTCAGCGCAGGCTAGAAGGGGAACTTCTCGCTTAAAAACAACTTTGTTTCTTCCTGTTAGATTAAAAAATAAGTCTAAAAAGATTAAATTTAAAAGGGAAAAGGAAAGAAGAAAAAGCCAGCCAGCTTGAAGATTAGCGCCTATAAGGTAAAAAGCAAGGGCAGTTAATAAAACCACACCTAAGCGTTTTTTAAACATCACATTTTTATTGGAACTTCAACTTCTTTTAATATCTCTTTAATTAAATCACTGGCTAACTTATTGTTGTTAGCGAAAGTTTGCTTAAGAAAAAGACGGTGAGAAAGAACATAAGGTGCCACCCGTTTTATGTCATCGGGCAAGACAAAGTCTCTACCCTGGCAGTAAGCATTTGCTTGAGCTACTCTAATCAAAGAGATGCTTCCCCGCGGGCTAACTCCCAAATTAGCTTCGGAAATCTCTCGAGTCTTCCTGACGATTGAAACAGCGTATTCAAATAAGCTCTGGTCAACTTTAACTTCGCGAACCTTTCTCTGTTCTTCGATAATTCCCTCTAAATTAACAACTGGCTTTAAAGAATTTATTGGATGTTCAATAAGCTGCATTGCTACAACTTCTCTTTCGGCCTCTTCGTCAGGGTAGCCGAGGCTTAAGGAGACCAAAAATCGGTCAAGCTGACCTTCAGGTAAGGGATAGGTACCGTGCGACTCAAGCGGATTTTGAGTAGCAATTAAGAAAAAGGGGCGCGGTAGAGGGTGGGTTTTTCCTTCCAGGCTTACCTTGCCTTCATCCAGAGCTTCAAGTAAAGCTGACTGGGTTCGAGGAGTGGTTCGGTTTAGCTCATCAGCTAAAACCACATTGGCAAAAATAGGGCCAGGATAGAACTCGAAACCATTTTTTTCTGGTCGATAAACTGAAAGCCCGGTGATGTCGGAAGGGAGTAGGTCAGGTGTGAACTGAATTCGGTTGAAAGTGCCGCCAATAGAAAGAGCCAGTGCTTTAGCAAGCATTGTTTTTCCGACTCCTGGTGGATCCTCAATTAGAAGGTGACCTTCAGCGAGTAAGCAAAGGGTAGCAATCTCAATTTTTTCTCTTTTGCCTTTAATTACTTTTTCAACATTATTAAGTAAAGCTAAAGGCAGGCCGTGATTTATCATTGTTTAATTATAACTTATACCAGTTAGCAGTGGCTAAAATTTTTCTGAAAGAACCTAACGAAGCAGGACCTTGAATTTATTCTGAAGTCTCTTTTTGGTTAAGAGCAGTTAGGAGTTCATCAAGCGGGATACCGTGAGCTATGGCTGCTTCTTCAATAGTCTCTCCCGAAGCCACCAGACAACCGAGACAGTGCATACCGTAATGGGCAAAAACCTGAGCTGAATTTGGGTTTGCTTCAAGCGCCTCCATAATCGTTGAATCTTTAGTTATAGTCTTTTCTTCCATCATTCCTCCAAAAATAATGAGTGATATAAGTTTAGCTTGGAAACCAATAACCGTCAAACTTGGTAAGTATGAGCTTTTTAAAATTGAAAGTAATTTGAATTAAATCGGAAGAAGTCTTTGGTTTAAGTTTTTAGCTTAAAATTTCTGTTTCTGTCACTCGATAACCCCGAACAAAATCTTCTCCAGACATTATTGAGCTGCCTTCAGGTTTTACTTTTATAATTTTTAATGAACCTTTTTTGCAGGCAATTTCCAACCCAAATTTAGGATTAGCTTTTATTACTTCACCGGGTTCTCCAGAACCAGAACACAAGCATGCCTGGTAAACCTTGATTACTTTGTTTTTATACATAAAGTAAGCTCCCGGTCGAGTGGAGAAAGCTCTGATTTTTAACCAATTTATTTGTGCCGGGTCTTTCCAGTTTAATTTGAGCTCTTCTTTTTCAATTTTCGGGGCGAAAGTAGCTCGATTTGAGTCTTGGGGGACTGGCTTGATTGAACCTTTTTCGATTGCCTTAATAGTTTCCAGTAATCCTTCAGCTCCCAGCAGACTTAATCTTTTACTTAAACTTTCACAGTCTTCGTTTGGTTCTATTTCGATTTCTTTTTGCCAGAGAATATCACCAGCGTCCATTTCCGGAGTCAAGTAAATCACGCTTCCACCTGTTATCTTTTCCCCGTTTAAAATGGCTCTCTGAATTGGAGCCGCTCCGCGGTATTTAGGCAAGAGCGAAGGGTGATAGTTTATTATCCCCTTAGGGAAAGCTTCGATTATTTCAATTGGAATTATCTTTCCATAGGCAACGACAACTCCAAGTTCAGCATCAAGCTTACGAATAGTTTCGGTGATTTCTTTGTTGAGTTTATCAGGTTGGTAGAGAGGCAATCTTAGCTCGACTGCTTTTTCTTTTACTGCGGAAGGCTTTGGTTTTAAACCGCGACCAGCTGGTCGATCAGGTTGAGTGAAAATAGCAACTATTTGCTGGTTAGAATTTAATCTTTCAAGAGATGGAAGAGAAAATGCAGGAGTTCCAAAAAAAACAATCTTCATTGAAAATATTTATTCTGAAGAAGGAGAGTGATTAAAAGAAAATTCAGTTCTCAAGAGGTAAGCGTTTAAAGCTTCGAGAGCTTGTTTCTTTTCCTCTTTGGTGGCACGGTCAATTATCAGGAATCCATTAAGATGGTCAAGTTCGTGCTGAATTATTCGAGCCAGCATGCCTTCAGCCGTAAGCTCTCTAGCTTTTCCGTTTTCATCCTGGTAACGAACTTTTATTTTTTCCCAGCGTGGCACCTTTACGGTAACAGAAGGTAGACTCAGACAACCCTCCTCTTCAATAATTTTTTCATTGCTTTTCCAGACTATTTCAGGGTTAATTAAAACTTTGAAGTCATTTCCCGGGTCAATTACTGCCACGCGGTCAATTACTCCGATTTGAGTTGCAGCTAACCCAACTCCTTTGTTTTCATACATTGTCTTAGCCATTTTTTGAATTAAAGCTTTAATCTCTGGAGTAATTTTTTCTATTGGCTTTGTTTTTTCTCTTAAAACCGGGTCACCAAGAGTTCTTATTTTAAACATTTAAATCGCACCGATTGAAAGAATACCTGATTAGATAGGTTCAGGTCAAGCCAGTATCCACTGCGTCTGGCACTTTGTGACTTTTTGAAGTGATTAAATTGTTTTTTAAGAAGACAAAGTTTGTGTTTTTCTCTATGATAATTTTGCAGCGACCTTAGGTCGCTGATTTTTTAGGTCCGTTTTTTAAAAAACCCTTCGGAAACCTAAAAGTGCTGGCAGTACTTTAAGATTTCCCTAGGCAAAGGCTCAATATATTAAAAAAAAGTCGTTTACTTGTCTGCCGTAGGCGGAAGAAAAAAAGCGAAGAAGCAATTTCGAGAGTTAACGGAGGTGGCTTCGCCTCACTTTTTTCGGCTTGCCATGACAATAGTAAAATCCCTCCCAACCTCCCTTTAAAAAAGTGAGGAGCTTAATGTCTCCCCCTTAGAATATTTTCAACTGCGTCTCCCCCTTATTTATAAGGGGGACCAAGGGGGGATTAAACCCTCCCAACCTCCCTTTTAAAAAAAGAGAGAGGAGTCTAATGTTTTCCCCTTATTTATAAGGGGGATTAAGGGGGATTAGATTTTAAAAGTATTGGCTACGATGGTTGCAAAGATTAGACTCCGATAGGTGGGCTTTTCTGGTAGATTAAATTAATCCAACTTTTAATTTGACTTTTTTCCGCAAGGGCGGCGGCAATGCGAGAGCGCTCAAGTTTGCTTATTACCTCATTCCCTTTTTTTAACTCGGAAATAAGCCATTTTGCTGGAAGAACTTTGATGCCTTTAACTTTTCCCCTTACTTCAACAAAAGCATTAGTGAAGGCCAAAATTGGCTGGATAAAGTAGTCAGCTTTTACTAAGGAAATTTTTTTCAGATATTCTTTAACAGTTAAAGCTTCGGCCATTGATTGGCTTAAAAAATCTTTGGATAAGGCTCTCCCGTTTAGGAAAAGCTCGTCTTGATTAGCGGTAACTTTGCCTAGCTGACTTTTTATTTCCATAGTGTAGATACACTCGGGCAACAACAATGCGGTCAATATTGCCTCTGTCATTCATTACATCATGAATTAGATAAAATTTTTCTTCTAACTGCGAAAGTAAACGGGCAATTTTTTCTTCACCCCTTATACCTTGTATGTAGCGGTCTACATCTTTGTCGATTTTCTTTTCCGTTGCCTTCAAATATTAAATATAATATATAGCGATTAAGAAAGAGAAAATTAACCAACCTTAAATTGGGGGTTTTTGACTGCATAAGCTAAGTGAATAAACCAAAGATAGCACTAGCAAAACCAATGGAAGCATAGGCAAAAGTTTTTCTTCTTATTAAATTCCGAAAGCTTACTTGGCTTTTCCGCAAACTTTTTTTGAAATGTCGCAATTTTACAACAAATCGCTCTTATAGGGGTGTATTTTTTGTCAGAGCATGTTTGCCAGAGAATGACTATTAAGTCATAATTTAAATTGATAACTTTTGTGGGTAACTTATTAAATTCAAGAGTTCAAGAAAATGCCGAAAAAAACTTATTTTAATCTTCCAGAGGAGAAAAGAAAAAGAGTGGCTCAAACGCTGATTAAATATTTTGCTCATTTTCCTTATAACCAGGTAGACATTGAAGATGTAGCGCGGGAAAGCCAGGTTTCCAAAGGCAGCATGTATCAGTATTTTGAGAATAAAAAAGATATGTACTTTTATGCTATCAATGAAGCTTTTTGTCGTTATATGCAGGTAGCAGGTGAGGTTGATTTCGAGACAACGAGTTTCTTTGAGTATGTTAAAAAAGGACTTGAGTTTTATTTCGAATTTTTACTTAAAGATTTGGATGCTTATTTGTTGATTGAGAAAAGTGCTTTACATGATGACTCTCCTTTTCGCGAGGAGATTGAAGAAATGTATCACGAAAAATCGCGAGAAATACTTAAGGATATTATTCTTAAAAACCAAAGAGCAGGTTTTATCAGAAAAGATATAGACCTTGATTTGTTAGTTGTTTTTATTGAAGGTGCGAGTTGGAATTTAAAAAAAGCTCTTTTAAGGGTGGCCCAAGAGAAGGGAATTTCTCTTTCTCAGCTTCCTAAAGAGTTTATTGAAAAGGTTCAAGATGATTTTTTAAAACTTTTAAAAGAGGGTATTGGTTCTCGCAGAAAAAGGAAAGCTGATTGAAAAATTATGACTAATTAGTCATAATGATTTTATAGTAATTTTAGGAGGTGTAGCGGGTGTTTGTGGAAATTAAGAACCTTTCCAAAAGTTATCAGGTGGGAGCAACTACAATACATGCTTTGAAAGATGTTACTTTTGAACTTGACAAAGGAAGATTTTATGTGGTTTTAGGTCCTTCTGGCTCTGGCAAAACCACTTTGTTGAATATATTAGGCGGGATTGACAACCCTGACAGTGGAAAAGTGATTGTTGACGGCGAAGACATCACCAATTTAAATTCCAAAGCTCTTACTATTTATCGCCGACGAAAATTGGGATTTGTTTTTCAGTTTTATAATCTAGTTAATTCTTTAACGGTCCTGGAAAATGTCCTTTCAACGAAATACATTGCTGAAGATGGTTTAGACCCTCAAGAAGTACTGGAAACCGTGGGAATGTGGGAGCATAAGGATAAGTTTCCTTTTGAGCTTTCTGGCGGCGAACAGCAACGGGTAGCAATTGCGCGGGCAGTAGTTAAAAATCCAGCTTTAATGCTTTGTGATGAGCCAACTGGCGCCCTTGACTACGAAAACGCCAAGATTGTTTTAAAACTTCTTGAAGATATTAATAAGAAGTACAATACAACCATAATTTTAGCTACTCATAACAATGCTATCTCTCGCATGTCTCACAAAATACTTCGTTTGCGCAGTGGAGAACTGGTTGAATACGAAGAAAATTCTTTTCCTGTTCCGGCTGAGGAGGTTAGCTGGTAATGTTAAACAAAATTCCTCTTAGAGTTATCTTGAGAAACAAGTCTCAGTTTATCGGTATTATCCTCCTTACTTTTTTAGCCGCTCTTGCTTATGTGCTTTTTAACTTGATGGTGGTTGAAGTCAATGTTAATTATCACGACTTTATTAAACGGACAAATCAAGAAGATTTTAATTTTATAACTTCAAAATCTGTTGATATTGAAAAAATTCAAAAGGATTATGGAATTCAATTAGAAAAAAGGTTGAGCTGGGATTATGTTTCGGATAACAAAACAATCAGGTTTTTTGAAATATCTTCAAAAATAAACAAGCCTGAGATTACTGAAGGAAAACTTCCTGAAATTGGGGAAGTGGCACTTGACCCTAATTTCATTAAAGCTAACAAGCTTGAGGTGGGAGACACCATCAAGATAAAGGACGAGGAGTTTAAAATTTCTGGGATTGTTTACTTACCTGACTATATTTATACCATAAAAAACGAGCAAGATATTTTGCCTGACCCAAATCGATTTGGTTTTGGGATAATGAACCTGGATGATCTCAGAAAGTTTCAGCTTGTTTCTCCTTTTCACTTTTATATGGCAAAAGGCAAATTAAAAAATATTGAAGCTTTCAAAAAAGAAATAAACTCCAAATATGGCATTTTGACTTTTCAGGAACGCGGAGACAATATACGAATTATCACTACTGAAATGAAGATGAAAAATGCTGAGCCGATGTCTTACGTGCTTTCAGGGGTCATTCTTGTAATTTCTACCATTCTTTTGTTTATCGTTCTTCGGCGACTGATTGCCTCAATGCATTCGGAAATTGGAACTCTTTATGCTCTGGGTTATCGAAGTTGGGATATTGTAAAAGTTTATCTGCAATTTCCTCTTTTGATATGGGTTATAGGTTCTGTTCCAGGAGTGATTGCTGGTTATTATCTTGCTGAACCTTATGTTCAATTTTATGCTTCTTTTTTCAGTATTCCGATGACGAAAAAAGTTTTGCCCTGGGGCGGAATTTTAGGAGGAGCGGTTACCCCGGCTGTTTTTATGTTTGTTGCCACTTTCATTGCTTTAAGAAGTCTTTTAAAGCAAAGGGTGGTGGAGATTATTCGGGGTGAGGCTGAAAAGCAGTTTGGTAAGAAGTTTCGAATGGCTTTTTTAGATAGGTTTTCTTTTAAATTTCGTTTAATGCTTAAGCAGGGTTTTCTTCATCCTTCGCGCGAGTTTGTCCTTATTTTGGGAGTGGTTTTTTCTACTTTTCTTCTTTTTTATGCGGCTTCGGCTTATTATGGGTTTTCTGGTTTGGTAGATAAAACTTATAAAGAAACTCTTCGTTACAACTATATGTATTTGCTCCAAGGGTATCAGGTCGATGCTAATTCTTTTGGCGGCGAACCTTTTAACATCATGACCTTTGAAAAAGAGGATACAAAGGTTTCAATTTTTGGTTTAAAAGAAAAATCAGAAATGATTTATTTGGAAGATGAAAAGGGAAACCATATTGAGCCGAACGAAGTGGTTGTTGCCCGCTCGCTGGCGGACAAGTTAGACCTTAAGGTCGGAGATGAGCTTAAATTAAAAAGCATAACCACTGGCAAGAGCTACACCTTTAATGTTGAAAAAATTGCCGACCTTTATGTTGGAAATAGTGGCTATATGAAGCTGGAAAAGTTTAACCAGAAAATTGGTTTACCAGAAAACGCTTATCTTGGGGTTTTTTCTAAAAAAGCTCTTCCAATCCCTGAAGATAAAATTTTGACTAAGATAACCAAGGACGACTTAATTAAGGCTTTTGAGGATAGCTCAGAAACCATTAATCAGATGTTTCAGATGATGGGAATGATTTCCTTTTTTCTTTCACTGACTATTATTTATGTTTTATCTACCCTGACCATTGCTGAAAACCGAAAGCCTCTGGCCCTTTTTAAGATACTTGGGTATTTTGAGCGGGAGCTTTCCACTATCTTTTTAGGATTTAACAATTTTTCTTTTGTACTTGGATTCTTGCTGGGAATTCCAATTTACAATCGATTTGTTACTTATGTTTTTAAGGAACTGTTAAAAGATTACGACTTTTCCATCAAAATGGAAGTTGGTTTGAATGTTGGCTTGGTAGTTTTTGTTTTTCTTGGTTTGGCTTTTCTCATTTCTAAGTTTTTAGGTCGGCGTCGAATTTACAAAATTTCTCCAGCGGTGATTCTCAAAGAGCAAATGGAATAAATAGTTCGACTGTTTTCAGTTGTACACATTAAAATCATTGAAAGAATTGATAAGCGATTTTTTAAAACTTGCTCGAGTTATTAGAGGACAACTCTTTTCCTTCAGGGGTGATTTTTACAGCACCCAAATTAAAGCCGCAGATCTTATTGAGTTCTTTAACTGGTGTGAAAACTTTTATTTCGCTCTTTTTAAAATCAACTCCCGTAATTATGCCGATTCCAAGGCATTCTTGATAGTAATTAAGTAAGCCAACTAAATGGAAAGTCAAGTCAGTTTGGCTTTTTATGAGCGTGAACATGTCCGGGTAAATAGAAAGGGTGTTTGGGTTAAGAATTAGTTCATTAGCTTTTTTGAAGTAATTTCGAAAAGCTTTTTCACGATTCTTTTTTCTTTCTTCCATTGAAGTTAGGCGGGCTTTAGGTGAAGAAGGGAGCTTTACCAAGTGATAGTTGTATTTGCGAAGTGTTTTTTCGATTGCTGCTATCTCTTCATAATGATTGAATAGAACGACAAAATCAGGTTTGATTAGGCTTATTTTTTGAAGTTTTAAGTTGAGGCCAAGAGGTGAAGAAATAAAACCACAGCTATCAATGATAATCAAGTCTGGTGCATTTTCTTCGGCTTTTTCTACAAGCTTTTTAGTTCCAGCAATCATTTCCAGAGGGCGAAATCTTGGTGAGGTATCACCAACAAAATGAAGGTAGTCAGGTTTTAAGTTTTCTAAGTCTTTAAAGTGGTTAAAAAATTTAAGGCCTATGGTTGTAGGCGGACCAATGGTTGATTGACCAATATCTGAATCAACCAATGCTACTTTTAAGTCACGCTGAACAGCTTCTTTGATAAGGTAAAAAGCGAGGGTTGTTTTACCGCTATCAATTTTTCCAGCGGTAAAAACTTTTCCCAATTTTTTGAGTATTTCCTCTTTTGCTTTTTTCCATTCGCTCGGCGTATCTATAAGCTTCATTTTTTTGTTCAACTAAAAACAAATGAAATGAGCAAAAAATTAAAGCTCTTTAATAAACATCAAACTTATTTCCTTGAAACCAAGTTTTTTATAAATTTCAATGGTTTCTTTGTTAAAAGTCCAGGTTTCAATGCGCGCTACCTGACAACCCTTTTCTTTAAACCAGTTTTCTAAAGCTTCAATAAGTTGTTTGCCGATTCCCTGATGACGATATTCTTTTTTAATGTAAAAGTTTACCACCTCTCCATATTTGCTTAGTTTATACTGGTGAAACTGACCAATTTTTCCGGTAGCGAAACCAATAAGATTGCCGTTATCTTCAGCCACAAAGGTTCGCCATCTTTCTTTTTCTTCTTGTTTTAGAAGCCAGTTGATGCTTTCTTCAAGGTCGAAATATTCTTCAAATCTTTTTAGTTCTTCGGGGAAAATTGAGTTTTGAAACTCTCCGTATAACTCACGGTAAAGCTTCCTTAATTTTTCTTTATCTTCAGGCTTAAAAGGTCTGATTTTCATTTTTTTAAAACAGAATTTTAAGGGAAAACCACTCTTGCTTTCTATTTTAACTTACAAGGCACTCTTTTTTTTATTTTGAATTGTAATAAAATGAAAAGAGGGGAATAAATGTGAAAAATCAATTTGGCAAGCTGTTTATTTCTTTTTTTCTTGTTATTCTGCTTCTTTGTAGTTGCGCACCCTCCAGAACTCCTTCTGAAGGAGGAAAGCAAGCCCGAGAGGGAAAACCAAAAAGTAGCCAGGCTGAAACCGAAGAGAAACTTCCTGATTATTTGCAAAAACTAATCGAAAATTTAAATGAATCTTCAACAATTTTTGTGGCAGCAAACAATGGCTCAGGCGATTTGGTGGCCATTGATCCTTCTACTGGCAAAGTAGCCAGGCTGTCTGCTTTTCCAGAGGAGATTATTAATCTGGCTTTGAAGCCTGATGGAACTGAGCTATATGTAACTTCGGGCAAAGCTAAAAAAGTTTATATTTTTGATTTAAAAGCTAATAAGATTGTAAAGACCATCAACTTTAAAGACGAGCCTTATTCTGTAGCTTTTTTACCTGACGGGACCAAAGCTTATGTTACCAACTATTCTTCAGACCTTGTTTCGATTATTGATACCAAAAAGACGGAGATAGTTAAGACAATTAAAGTTGGGAAACACCCAACAACCATTGTTATTACTTATGATGGTAGAAAAGCTTTTGTTGGTCATGGGATGTTTGTTGATTTTAGTAGGCAGAAAACAATGAAAATCAGAGGCATAACAGTTCCTGTTGGTTTACCAAGCTTTTCAGAAGGATCAAAAGAGGTAACGGTAATTGATTTAGATGAAGACGAAGTTAAAGCACATTTATCAATCAATGGTTTTTGCAATGGGTTAGCAGTGCGCCCCGACAACAGCCTGGTTTATGCCGCTATTTCTTCAGTTGATGTTAGTGGGGTTTTGAGTGGCAACATTAAAAAAGGTAAAGAAGACCTGATTTTAGCAATTGATACTGACACCAACAAATTGGTTGGAAAGATTAAGTTTGAGTCAGGTTCTGGGCCTAAAGCGGTTGCTTTTACTCCCGATTCAAAAAAAGCTTATGCTATTTGCGGGACAAGAGATGATGCAACTGTTATTGATGCTCAAGAACATAAGATTATTAAAAAGATACCTCTTAAACTTGGTGGCTGACCATTCGGTGTTGTCGTCCGGTCGGACGGCAAGAAAGCCTATGTTTCATCTGGTTCAGAGTTAGGTGGAATGGTAGCAGTAATTGACGCTACTTCTGATAAAGTAACTCAAAGGATTAAGGTTGGCAAAGAAAAAAACGCAACAGCATTAGGATTGGAAACCAAACCATTCTGGTGGTTTGAACATTAACATTCTTTTGATTTGGCTATTGGCTGTCTGATTATGGTTTTGAGTTTCTCCGGCGCACATCTTCTAGGATCGCTTAAATAAATTTCATGGTGCTTACCTCTTAAAACAAAATCATTTTCTCGAGCAAATTGATGCATTTTTTCAATGGTTTCAAATTCGGTGGCGTAAGGTCCAATATGAAGTGTTTGGATACATAGACCTTCCTTAAAAGACTCAAATCTTACTTGAGAAAGAAGGGAGGATTCTTTTTTCTTCTTTATACGGTCAAGGGCTTCAAAAAACATTTTTTTGTTAATGAAATCGGGTTGCATAATCATCATTGTCCATTTCCAAGCTTCCTTTTCTTTTGTTATAAACTTACTCATATCGTCAGCCCACCAAAGTCCTTCAAGCGGGGGGACGATGTAATCTATAGCTAGATCCTCTTTTTTTAGCATAAACTTTAAGGTGTAGGATAGGTTGTACAACAATTCTACTGTTTTCTGGAAAAGGGGAGAGGTGTTTGGGTCTCCCTGGCCGTCAATCATTAAAAAGTTTAATTTGGGAACATCAACAATAAGGATTTCTTTAGATGAAGTTGTGTATAGATGCTTGAGCTCCTTTTTAAAATCAAATTTTTTCATTAACTTCTCCTTTTTTTATTTTGTTTTAACAGGCTTTTTAATGAGGGAAGATGAATTCGCCAGCGATAAAGAGAATTAGCAGGCATCCGATTAAAATGCCCAAAAAAACGATGAGAGAGCGTTCCCCACTTTTAATAACGCTAAAAAGGCCAGTAAAAAAGGAAGCAATACCGCTGAGAATAGCTAAGAACATTGGTATGGAAATCCAGAGATTATCAAGAAAAGTTTCTCCACCTTTTTCTCCAGAAGCAACAATAAGCTGGACAGAAACGAAAAACAGAAAAAAACTTAGCAAAAACCAGGATGCCAGCTTTCCTTGAGTGGTGGTTGAGATAACTTTCAAATTCATCCTTTCCCCCTCCTTCTCTTAGGAGCTTATTTCACCATATCACAAAATTTTCCTAATAACAAGCTTTTCTAATCTTGTTTTCTAACTTTTCAATTACTTTTTCCTCGGGACAAGGGGCATTAAAAAATCCCTCCCAACCTCCCTTTAGGAAAGGGAGGAGTAAGTTAGTCAATTTTAAAAAAGGGAGAAGAAAAAAAAGAGCTTTAAAAAAGCAAGAGTTTTTTCTTCTTAGAAAATTTTCAACTGTTTTTTCCCCTTGTTTATAAGCTCTCCTGTCTCTCCCCTTTAGAATAAGGGGGATTAAGGGGGATTGAAAAAATTAAAAAAATTACTTAATGAAAACTTTTAAGATTTGGTTGGCAGAAGCATCGTCAAAAATTTTTACCCAGGCATCTTTTTTAAGCGAATAGACTCCAACGAAACTTTTCCCAGCATAAGGATTAGTTGAAAAAATTAAACGGTCGGCGTCAATCCACTGAAGTTTTTCCAGATTGTATTTCTCCAAGCGTTTTATAAGATGTTGACTCTTATTCTGACAATCGTAAATTAGTAATTGGACAGTTCTTTTGGGATTGCGAACTTTAAGAAAAGCGATTTTCGAGCCATCAGGCGAGAAGCAAGCATTAGGAGGCATTCCCGTGAAAGCAATTTTTTCAAGACCGCTTCCGTCTCGATTAATCACCCAGAGCTCACCATTAGTGGAATCTCCGTTTTTTTCATACCAACCGCTGGCAAGGCGAAAAAGTAAAAACTTTTTATTGTCAGGGCTTTTTCCAATCAGCTGGGCGTTTTTAATAAACAAGCTTATATTTTTATTTTTTAAGTCGATTAGATAAACATCGGATTTTTCAGAGCCTTGACCTTTAATATCGTTTAAGTAAAGTTTTTCAGAAAACCAGGCTCCGAAAAACTTTATTTTGTCTCTGAAAAGTGGTTCAGATTTATTTTTTTTCATGTAATAAGCGTGGTAAGTTCCAATAAACCGTTCAGAACCTTCTTCGCCAGGAGGTATTTCAACAAAGAGAAGTTTTTCTCCGCTGTCGTCGAAGCCCAGAGTGTAAATTTTTTGCCTGGAACCTAAATTAATTTTTTTGAGTTTTTTGCTGGCTAAATCAAATGAGTAAAAATTTTCGTTAGCTGTAACAAAGTGTAAAAAACGGTTGCTGCTAGAAAAAGTGAAACGTGAAATTCCGTTTTCGGTTTTTGGAAGGATAGAATAGGTTTCCAATAAGCTTTCAATATTCTTTTTGAGGATTTGAGTGTCAGAACTGGCGACCAGGAATTCAAGGTCTGAAGCAATCTCTTTTTTTAAAACCTTTGACTCAGCTTTAGTCTTTAAGTCGTTTTTCTTTTTAGAATTTGACGCTTTTTCCTGGCACGAAAGATTAAGAATTAAAAGCAAAAGCAAACTTACAAATAAAATGACTCGCCGTTTTTTAGTTTTCAAAATAACCCCTTTCAATTTCTTAGTTTTAATTTGCCGACCAAAAACGGTAGCGGTAAGCTTTATACCCGCTCAAGTTTGCCCAGGAACGCCACATTGTCACTATTCTATCATAACTGTTGGACATCGTTGATTCCCAGGTTTGAACTCCATCGCCTGAGATATAACGAACAAAAACCACATGGCTTCCTGGTTTATTTAAAATATCACCTAGTGTAACAAACTCATTAGTAATAGGAAAAGCAATGTCGCTGTTATCTATAGTATATGTGCTTCTTTTTTCTCCCAATTGCCAGAGTCGGGAGACAAATCCCGAGCAATCCACTCCATAGGTACAGTAACTGACTGCTGATGTCTCTATGTCGCCAGCGTCTTTCCCATCATTCATTGCTGAGTTAAACTGGCTAATAGTATGATAGCCACCCCATTTGTAGGGAACACTGGGGTAATAGCGATTATAGCTGGTTATATATCTGGGACGAATGTTGTTTGGGCAACTGCGAGCATAATTGGCATAGCTGCAGTACCAGCTGTTTTGGTAGTAATTCCAGGCGAGATTGTTAGCGTCGTTTCTTGACCAACCTTCTGTAATGCCGGCAATAGCTGGTTCAATTAGAGGTTCAAAACAAAAATTCGCTAGTTTTTCAAATGATTTAAAAAGAATGAGTGTTTTTGTTTTGAAGTAATTGCTAATAAGGTCTGTTTTGCTAATTGGTTCAAAATTTATTTCTTCAATTGAAACTTTATTTGCTTTCGGGACCATTGCGTAAACTTTGCCTGAATGGGTCACCAGGTTGCGTTTGAAGTTGAAAACTTTACATTCATTAAGTGGATAAAATCCTTCGGCTAAAAGGTTTCCTTCTAAATCGAATTTTTTAATACTTACTTTAACTTCAATCTCAGGGTTTAGCTCAAACTCCTCAACTGAGAAAATCAAGTTTTTGTTTTTGTCACAACCAAGGTAGCTTAGGCAGCCCAAATTTTTATCAGAAAGAAGTCTGATTTTTTTTCTTGAGCTGCCCGAGCATATTTCAATTTCAGCCTGGTGGGGGTTGGATTGAAGATTGGCCGGTTTAATATTTATCAGGTTTTCAAGTTGGGGAAGGCTGATTTTTTCGGAAAAAAGCTTGTTTTCAAGCAATTCTTTATTTTTTAAAACTGACAGAACTTTGTTTTCCGCTTGTTTAATTGTTAATGAACCATCGTTAGCAATACTCAAACCCGAGGCGTTTTCAATTATCCGGGGTTCTAACTCAAGTGATTGGACGACTTTGTTGGTCGTAAGGTCAAACAAGACAATTTTTGGCGGTTGGGAAGCGAGGTCAAGAGCGGCTAAGTTACTTTGGTAAAAGATTATGTCTCCTATTCCCACAATCTCATCAGGGTAAGGTATTGTGGCTAGCCATTTACCATTTTGACTAAAAATGTCGATTTCTCGATTAACACCGTCGTTGATGTAAAAGTTTCCATGAGGGGAGATAGCGAAGCTTGATGGACCCCATGGTTCCACTTCAGGTTCAATTTGATAATCTATTTCTCCCTTTTTATTTCCCACTTTGACTTCAAAAAGCACTTTGTTGCTTTCTTTAGCATTTAAATTGGCTGTTTTAAGACCAATTCGAAATGCGATTAATAAAACTGCCAAGCCGATAATAAAAAGTCCCTTTTTAGATATTTTAACTTCCATTTGCGCCCCTCCAATGCCTTTTGATTTCTTTAAAAATTTATTTAGTATTCATACGATAATTTTTTTTAACTCTTCACCTCCTTTGATGATTATTTTCATTTATCAAATTTTAACGATTTTCAAATTTTAAAAAAATTTTGGTAGTGTTTGGTGCTATGTTAATAGCTCAAAAGGATAGGATTCAACTATACCTTTGGATAGTTTTTGGGGTAAAAATACTATCCTAAAAAGAATTTTCAGATTTTTAGATAATCTATTCAATAAATAGATTTGAATAAAGGGCTATCAATTCTTTTCGGTTAGCTGTTTTAGTTTTTTGGTAGATGTTTTTTAGATGAAACTTGACAGTGGGCAAGGAAATGTAAAGATTTTTGGCAATTTCCTTGTTCGAGTTTCCGTTAACAACTAGGTTTAGGACTAAAAGTTCTCGGGATGAGAGGGGTTTAGCTTCGGGACCGAGTCTGTAAACATCGAGCAACCAGGGAGCAACTTTTTGGTCAACGAATCTTTGCTTCTTTATAGTTGAGTTAACGGCTTTTAAGAAAATTGATGCTGGGCTTGATCGATGAAAATAAGATAGGGGCTTTATCTTAAAGACAATTCTTTTAAGAAAAGGTCGACATTCTTCGTCAATTAAGGCAAGAAAAGGGGATTGGTTCTGAAGGGACAGCTGAAAGCAGTTTTCAATTTGCTCTTCGTTAAAACCAATAATTAAAAGGTCATAATCACAACAGCGGTTGTTTACCTTATTTAATTTGATTAAGGCAAAACCTTCCTTATTTAAAATTGAAATAATTCCCTGATGATAGATTTCTTTTGGTTCAAATATAGCAATTTTTTTCACTACCCCTCCCAAAAATTTTGGGTATTTTGATTAGTTTATCAAAAACATTTATTTTGTCTAATAATAAGATGGTTATTTTTTCAGGTTTTACTTTTGCTACTTTGAAGGTAATTTTTTGAATACTTTTATTTCATTAGTGGTTAATCTCAAAATTTCAAGAAAATGCTTGCTTTGGTTTTAGACCTGTGAAAAAATCAAAGGGAAGTTTGAGGATTTTTTAGGGGGAAAGATGGCTGAACCAAAAAGGCTTTACCGCTCAAGAAAAGACCGAATGATAGCCGGCGTTTGCGGAGGTCTGGGAGAGTATTTCAATGTCGATCCTGTTCTCTTACGAATCGCCTTTGTTGTCTTAACTTTTTTTAGTGGCAGCGGTCTTATACTATATCTCATTTTAGCCGTAGTTGTTCCGAGTGAACCGGAATCCAGTGGAAAAGTTGCAAAAAAAGAGAGAATTGAAGAAGGAGTGAAAGACATAGCTGAAGGTGCAAAAAAAATGGCTGAAGAAGTCGTTAAGAGCACTGAGTCAGCATCTCGAGAGCTTAAAGAAAGCGGCGATTGGCTGTCTAACAAAAGAAACATTTTGGGGTTATTTATTATCTTTATCGGTTTAGTTGCTCTAACTAATCAACTTTTTCCTTCCTTTTTTAAGTGGGAAGTTTTTTGGCCGATTGTTCTGATTTTAATTGGAGTTTATATTATTTATAAAGGTTAGCTTAAGGAGAACGCCTGGTGGCAGATAAGCAAGAAAAGAAAAAAAGAAAAACCTCTAAAAAAACGGAAGGTAAAGCTTTATCCGAGTTTACAATAAAGACAAATGACCAAGAAAAACAAGAACTTTCTCAAGAAGATAAACCAGAAGGTAAAGTTAGGAAGGGAAGTTTTGAATGTTTTAATTTTGGGCGACTTTTTTTGGGCTTATTTGTAATTTTTATCGGTCTGGCATTGCTTGGGGAAACAACCGGTTTGTACCATATTGAGATTGACTTCTTCTCTCTCTGGCCGGTGTTAATTATAGCTCTTGGTCTTTCTCTTTTATCTCGCCAGGGTTGGCTGTCGCTTTTTATCACGCTAATTGTTATTGTGCTGGTTATTGCTTTGGTTGTTATTAGTTTTTATTCAAGTTCTGATTGGCTTGAGACATCGGCAACAAAACGGATTGAAACAGAGTTAGTTTCTATTCCTTATCTTACAGGTGCGAAGGCAGCGATAATAAAGATTAAAATTGGAGCTGGTAGGCTTTCAATTGATGGAGGTGGAGCAGGTTTGGTTTCCGGTCGTTTTGATTCTAATTTTTTGAAACTGACAGCGGACTCGAGGCTGAAAGACAGTGTTCAAGAAGTCGTTTTGGAAACCAGAGGAGGCTGGCGAACTTTTAGAAGAAAACCCCAGAATGATTTGGATTTATCAATTTCCTCTTCTCTTCCTGTCGATTTATATTTAAAAACTGGAGCAATGAAAATGGAAATCGACTTAACAGAAGTTAAAGCAAGAACAGTTGAAATCGATTCTGGTGCTTCAAGCTTGAGATTAGCCCTTGGTGATCTGGTAGAAAACTCTAAAGTCCGAATAAATTCTGGCGCCAGCTCAATCGATATATCAATTCCTTCTACAGTGGGGGCCAGGCTTGAACTAAAAGGTGGGCTGATTAGCCAAAATTTGCAGGGCTTTAAAGAATTGGGGGATGGAGTTTTCGAAACTGAGAATTATCAAAATGCTGATAAGAAAACTGAGGTTTTTCTTGATATTGGGGTTTCCCGTTTGAAGGTTTATCAAGATTGAGGCGAAAAACTTAAAAACAAAGACTAAGAGTTTGAATTCTCAGGCATAATAATTACTTTTAGCGAATTTTTTCCTTCAGCAGCTAGCTTAAAGCCAAGGGGAGCATCATCTAAGTTAAGACGGTGAGTTATTAAATCTTTTACTTTAATTTCATTTCTGGCTATTAGCTCAAGTGAAGCTTTTAAGTCTTGGGGACTAGCTCCGTAGGAAGTTAGCATTGTGATTTCCCTTCTCCAAAGTTCGGCGGCTGGAAGGGGGACTTTTATTTCTGGAGGAGGAGTAGCAAAAAAAACAATATTTCCACCATTGTCTATCGATTCAAAAGCTTGCTCGAAAGCCGAAAGCGCGCCGGTGCAGATAAAGATTTTTGTTGCCAAGCTTCCATTAGTGCTTTTTTTAAGTTTTTCCGGTGAATATTCGGAGGCGAGGGTTGTCAAATCAGCTCCAAATTTTTTTGCCATATCCAATCGGTAAGGATTAATGTCGGTGGCAATAATTTTTTTTGCTCCTTTATATCGTGCCAGTTTCAACTGGAGCAACCCAGAGATGCCGCTTCCTATGATTAAGACAATGTCATCGGGATTAACCTTAGCTAATCTTTGGGCTCTCAGAACACAAGCGAGTGGCTCAATAAAAGTTCCTTCTTCAAAAGACACATTTTTAGGAAGTTTAATTATTCCTTTTTTAACGTTAATTTCTGGCAAACGGATAAATTCGGCAAAACCACCTGGGTCAAAATTAGTTGAGTGAAGGGTTGGACAGGCGGTGTGGTGTCCAGCGAGACAATAGTGGCACTCGTCACAGGGCACGTGGTGAGAGGCAAAGATGCGCTCACCAACTTTATAGCCTTCAACTTTTTTTCCGACTTCAACTATTTCACCGGTAACTTCGTGCCCAAGAACAATTGGTGCTTTTTTAATGCGATACCACTCCATTACATCAGAACCACAGATGCCACTGGCTTTGACTTTAATTAAAATCTCCCCATCGCCAATTTTTGGAATGGCTACCTTTTTTATTCTTACATCATCGTTGCGGTAATAAACCGCGACTTTCATTAATTGTTCTTTCAACTAAACTGCCTCAATTTTTATATTTTTATATTGATTTGGCTGGTTATTGTTAGTTTTTGATTAAATTAGGGATTTCTGACTCAAGAAAAACTCATAGGCTTCATCGGCGCTGGCGTTTTCCTGGACAATTTTTCTTACCGCTTGAATCATAGCAACGGGGTTTTCTGACTGAAAAATATTTCTGCCCATATCTACTCCAACGGCTCCAGCCTGAATTGCCTTGTGTGATAATTCAAGAGCTTCTTTTTCAGGGATTTTTTTGCCACCAGCAATGACAAGCGGAACAGGTGTGCTTTCAACAACTTTTTCAAAACCTTCGCAATAGTAAGTTTTAACAAAGTGAGCTCCGATTTCAGCAGCAATTCGACAGGCAAGACCAAGGTAACGAGCATCTCGGGCCATATCTTTGCCGACAGCGGTGACGGCAAGAACAACTAACCCATATCTTTGGGCTTCATCAACAAGTTTTGCGAGGTTAATTAAGGTTTGATGTTGATGAGGAGCGCCCACATAAATTGATAAAGCAAGTCCCGTAGCGTTTAATCTGATAGCATCTTCAATTGAGGTAATAATGCCTTCATTTGAAAGGTCTTGTTCAAGAATGCTGTTACCACCCGATACTCTTAAGACAATAGGGATATCAAACTCTGGGTTGATTGAGGAGCGAAGAACTCCGCGGGTAAGCATTAAGGTGTCGGCATAAGGGATAAGAGGCTCGATAGTTTTTTTTGGAATTTCAAGCCCGGTTGTTGGACCTAAAAAGTAGCCGTGGTCAACAGCGAGCATCACTGTTCGGCCAGTATCCGGTTTAATTATTCTTGATAAGCGATTTTTTAAACCCCAGTCCATTTTTAATTCACCTCCACATTAAATTCGTTTTTGAATTATAAATTATAGCTTATTTGGATTTTGTTTTTCGGTTATTTTCGTATTTACTGATAATAGCAAATAATAATCAGAGGTTTTGAAGTGAACGGGATTATTTATTTTCTAAATCTACTTGCTTTTGGTCGATAGCAGCGGTTTTAAGGTATAAAATTAGTAAGATGAGTTATTCGCTTAAACGTAGAATGGTTCAATTGTTATTAATAATCCTTATTGTTTATTTCACTTATTTTTACCTGCCCGAGTTCGCTTCTATTGATTGGCTGTGCCCATTATGGCATTTTCAAGCATTGGCTGGCGGTAATGCTAACTTTCTTTTCTTTGGAACTGCCTGGCGGCCACCAGAGATAAATTTCCTCTGGATAATGGCTATTCTCGTCTTGTCAACTTTAATTTTTGGGCGGGTTTTTTGCGGCTGGATTTGTCCTTTTGGTTTTCTGCTGGAAATGACAGGAAAAATTTCTGGCTTCATTAAAAACATTAGAAAAAACGACGAAAGGGTAAAGAGCAAAGCCATAGCTTTTTCGAAGTTTAACAGTTATTTATCAAACGGCAAGTACCTAACTTTGTTTCTGGTTTTTGTTTTAGCTTACCAATGGAAAGAAGCGTTATTTTGTTACATTTGCCCTGCTGGTGGGTTATTTAAAGGGGCGATTGGTTTTTTTATTCCTGTTTCCCTTATTGGCTTGGCGGTAGTTTTTGTTGGGGTTGTTTTCTGGGGAATGAGGATCTGGTGTCGGTATCTTTGTCCTCTTGGCGGGGTTTTCTCACTGCTTGCTTTAAAACAGGTTTTTCGGATTAGAAAAGAGGGCAAGTGTGCCGGTTGTGGTGATTGCAAGAGAGCTTGCCCTGTTGATATTGATTTAGAAAATGAGTTTCGTTATGGCAAGCTTTTAAGCTCTGATTGCTTGATGTGTTTTCGCTGTCTGGAGGCTTGTAGCGAAAAAATACTGAAGTTTCCTTAAAAATAGGTGGAGAAATGATTAACCGTAGAGACTTTTTAAGTTATTTATTAAAAGGATTTGCTTTTAGTTTTTTGCCTTTATCATTAATAAGCTGTCAAAAAAAGCGATACAGCTCTATTACCGGCAGAAAAGCGCTTTACTTTAAAAAGGTGGATAAAGAGACAGTTCAATGTTTGCTCTGTCCAAACGAGTGTGTAATTGCTGAAGGAGAAAGAAGCCCTTGCCTGGTAAGAGAAAACCGTCATGGAGAGCTTTATACTTTGGTTTTTGGCAATCCCTGCGCTGTTCATATTGACCCAATCGAAAAAAAGCCTTTTTTCCATGTTTTACCACAGGCTAAAGCTTTTTCAATTGCCACAGCTGGCTGCAATTTTCACTGCAAAAACTGCCAGAACTGGGACATTTCTCAAAGTCCACCCGAAGAAACCTATAGCCTTTCATATCCTCCTGAGAAAATAGCTGAGGAAGCCCAAACAACAGGTTGCGAAGTAGTAGCTTATACTTACACTGAACCAAGTATTTTTTATGAGTATATGCTGGAAACAGCCAAGTTAGTTAAGGAAAGGGGAATGCTCAACACAATGCACTCTAATGGCTATTTAAACGAAAAGCCTTTACGAGAAGTAGCTGCTTATCTCAGGGCGGCTAATATCGATTTAAAATCAATTTCTCCCAACTTTTATGATGAAATTTGTGATGGCGAACTGCGACCAGTTTTAAGAACCTTGGAAATTTTAAAGGAAGAAGAGGTTTTTTTAGAAATCACCCATTTAGTAATCACTGGTCTAAATGATAATAATGATGAGTTTAAAAAATTAAGTTACTGGATAAAAAATAACCTTGGAGAAGAAACGCCGGTTCATTTTTCTCGCTTTTATCCAATGTATCGATTGAACAATTTACCTCCAACTCCGGTTCCGACACTTGAGAAAGCTCGGCAGATTGCTTTAGAAGCTGGTCTTCTTTTTGTTTATATTGGCAATGTACCAGGAAACCCAGCTGAGTCAACCTATTGTCCTTCTTGCGGTAGGCTCTTGATTAAGCGATTTGGTTTTACGGTTGAAGAGTATCACCTCAATAAGTCAGGTTGTAAGTTCTGCAATCGGAAAATACCTGGAATCTGGAGAAAATAGATGAGCAGCTTAATGAGTCGAAGAGAGTTTAATCAGAAATTGGTAAAAAGCTTTTTATATGCGGTGGTAGTTTTTGCAGGAGCAAAAGTTTTTACCTTATTTCAAAAAAGAACTTTTAAAAACAGTTGCGCTAAGGACTACTATTGTTTAAGGCGGTGCCCGTTTGGGGCAATTAGTTTAGATAAAAAAGGTTATCCGGAAATAGACAAAAAGAAGTGCGTTGCTTACAACCAGGAGACTAAAAGGTTTAAGTGGCGAAAGTGTGGATTATGCTTGCGCGGATGTCCAACTCGCGCTCTGGAAGTTATTGGTTAGCCTTAGGTTAAGATTAGGTTTTGGCACTTGGTAAAATAAAATGAAGGAACAAAAGGGGTTAGGGGAGGATATGACAAACAACCAAAAACTTAAGAATTACTTTCTCTTACCTAACCTTTTTTTACTTGGTTTTGTCGCGCTGGTTGCTCAAACAATTTTTTTTCGCGAAGCCATTATTTTTGTTAGTGGCAATGAACTTGTTTTTGGGGCGATAGCTTCTGTTTGGCTTTTAGCAGGGGCATTTGGCAGCTATTTATCTTCTAAAGTTTTTCAAAAAGAATTTTTCTTGAAAGTTATCCATGGCGTTTTAATTATATTAATTCCGGCTTCTCTTTTAATTCTTCGATTTGTCGGTCCTTTAATTGTCCCCTTGGGAGAATCGGCCAATTTTTTTGAAGTTTTTTTAATCTCTTTTTTTTCACTTTTTCCTCTTAATTTTTTTCTTACGGCTGAATTCTTGACTTGCTTAAATCTTCTTTCGGCCGAGTTGAAAGAGGGTCCCGGCTTTTCTTATTTTCTTGAGTCGTTCGGGGCTTTTGTTGGGGCCGCAGTTTTTACTTTTTTTCTTTCTGGAAACTTGATTTCCTGGCAAGCCATAACGGTTCTTTCTTTTTTAATGGCTATTGTCTCTTTTTTTCTTTATTGGCGCTGGGAAAAATTTTTGTCAATTACTTTTCTGTTGTTTCTTTTAATTTTTTTTCCATTTTTACCTCAGACTGAGAGCTTGACTCGCAGTTTTTGGTTTTCCAATTTGTCTTTAGATGTTCTGTTTTCTGATTTGGCGCAAGTTTTTTCCTTGCCAGAAAAATCTGGGCTAATTTTGAGCCAGGACAGCAAATTTCAAAACATATCCTTAACCCGTCGAGTTAATCAATTAAATTTATTTTTAAACGGACAGCCTTCGGGTTTTATAGGGGAAAATCCTATGATTCAAGAAGTAGCTCACACAACTTTAGCCCTTAAGGCAACTCCGGAAACAGTTTTAGTAATTGGCCTTTCAACTGGGCAGTTAATAAAAGAAGTTCTTAAACATCCGGTTAAAAAAGTAGTATTGGTAGAGCTTGATCCTGATTTACTTAAAATATTGAAGAAAAATTTGCCACCTAAAGAGGTTTTATTTTTGGAAGACAGACGACTGGAGGTTTTTTACGGCGATGTTCGCCATTTTTTAAAGGAAAACAGAGAAAAGTTCGACATAGCAATTTTTAATTTTCCGGACCCCCGAAGTACTATTTTAGCGCGCCTTTACACGGTCGAGTTTCTGAGGATGATAAAGAAAGGACTAACGCCTAGCGGGATTTTAAGCTTTGTTATTTCAACTACTCCCGAATATCTTTCTCCAACGTTTTTTGAGTACAACGGTAGTATGGTTTCTACGGTAAAAAAAGTTTTTCCTTTTGTAAAAGCGGTGCCTAGCTTTGGAGCTCATATTCTTGCTTCTTCTAATAAAATAAATCTTTCAAGCAGACTAATTTTAAGAAGGTTGAAAGAAAGGAAAATTAAATCAAGCATTGACCCAGTTTATCTTAAACATAGAATTGAGAGGTCATCTTATTTCACCGAAATTTTTAAAAAAAAATTTGAAATTAACACCGATAACCGCCCGATTTCAGTTTTTCTAACTTCTCTCATCTGGCAAAATATTGAAGGACGTCAATCTGTTTTTCAGGGTTTCCAGCTTTTTCTTTATCGCTATCCTTATTCATTATCTTGTCT
Organism: uncultured Actinomycetota bacterium; assembly: GCA_964426525.1. GTDB lineage: Bacteria > Actinomycetota > Aquicultoria > SKW223 > CALKMS01 > CALKMS01. The sequence goes on from CAYRQL010000013.1 coordinate 30,992, forward strand.
TTTGGTTTTTCTTCCATTTGTTTTTTTATTTTTTAAAAAGCACACAGGGCTATCAATAATGTTTTCAGTAAGTTTGGCGGGAATGGTGGGAGAGATGTGTTTAATATATATTTACCAGCTCGTAAGTGGTTATATTTACTCTCACCTTGGCCTGTTGCTTGCTTTTTTTATGTTTGGTCTGTCTATTGGTTCTTTTGTCTTTCGAACAAAAGATAAAGGTCTTGAGCCGGTAGCTTTGGCTTTGCTTTTACTTTTATTATTCCTTCCTTACGCAAAAAATATTTCATTGGCTTCATTTACTTTACCTTTTTATTTATTCATGATCGGTTTGTTAGGTTTTTTCGTGGGTTCAGCTTTCCCTTTAACGGTAGCCAAGTTTGGTATTGAGCAAAGTAACCTGGTTTACTCTATCGATTTACTGGGAGGTGCAGTGGGAGCTTTTATCAGTGGGGCTTTAATGTTGCCGTTGCTTGGTTTAACCGGCTCCTGTTTTTCAGCTGCGGCAGTGGTTTTCTTTTCTATTCTTCTCCAAAAACTTGGGCAGTAAATCGATAAAGCTCGGCGTTTTTCCAGCCATCAGGTTCAAGCCCGGCTTTTAATGATACCTGACGTAAGAACTCGTTTCGATTCCAACCCCATTCAACGGGAACTTGAGGTAAAAGTAACCCTGAGGAAAAACCTTTTTTGATAATTAATCCATCTCTTCCCACAACTATTTCTTGGATGTTTTTGACCTTCTTGATAGGCGAGAGAACTGAGATTTCTATTCTGATTTGAGCAAGCTCATCCAATCTTACAGGGGAAAAGCGAGGGTCTTGAGTAGCTGAAGCGATAGCCATTTGAGAAACCAATTGGTAAAGAGGTCTATCTCCTTCGATATGCCCGATACAGCCTCTTAAATTGCCATTTTTTTTAAGAGTGACAAAAACTCCGAATTCTTGCTTGAGCTTTCCTTCGGCAACTTCGAACTCAGGAATTTTTCTTTCTTTGAGGTAGCTTTCAAGAGTTTGACGGGCTATTCTCAATAAAATTTTTTGTTCTTTTTCGTTTAAAAGTTTTTCCGATTTTAAAGTTAGGTTTTTGAGAAAAGCCAGAGCCGAGTAACCAACAACGCGTGATTTTTCACCAGTGACATCGCCCGAGTTGCGATAGTCAATCAACTTAGCTTTATTTGCTCCTAATTTTTTAACAGTTTCAATAACGGTTAAAACCGGAAGGGCGCCGCACATTTCGCACTCCCCATTTTTAAGCTTTCGGTATAGTGCCTGAGTGTCCATTTTTTGAACTTCATCAAGTACAGATCTGTCCATTTTTACTGCCTGCTCATATGAGTGGTAATGCGAAAGATCGGATGAAGCAATAATAAGTATGTTTTTTTCTTCAGCTAATTTTGCTAAAGCTGAAGAAAGGCTTTCCACATATTCCCAGGAGAATTCACCCATTAGTATGGGAACAATTTTAAAATCTTTAAGGACAGTTTGAAGGAAGGGAATTTGAACTTCGATTGAGTGTTCTTTCGCATGAGCCCGCGCATCGTAATAGATTGATTGGCTAAACTTTAAGAGCTTATCGGCAGCCTCTTTGTCTAATTTGACTTTCCCTAATGGAGTTTCGTAAACATCAGTAGAATCAATAGCGGCACCACTAACTATTGCTTGATGGGCAGGGCCAACAATGACTACTGTTTCATAGCTTCTTTCGGTAATTAGTCTGTAGGCTTGGGCAGCTGTGAATCCAGAGTATTGATAACCGGCGTGAGGCACGATTAAAGCAAGGAGTTCACCGTTTAAGACTTCAGAAGAAGCTGAAGATAGAAGGTTAAAGACTTCTTGGCTAAGTGCTTTCTTTGAATATGGGTAGAATCCCATTCTTCCGGCTATTGGCGGCCTTATTTTTTCTTTTTCATTATTTTTAATTAGGCTTTGTTGTCTGTTTATAATTAACCAGCAAGCATAAGCGATAACAACGGTGGCCAACACTATTAAAAAAATTTTTGGTGTTATCTTCCCCATCATTCTTAAATTTTCTCAAAAAAATTTAAATTTAAAAATGGGTGTTCGATTGTTTTTGCTGAACTGGTAAGTGAAATTTTTACTTATCCCATCCAATTTTGTCACACCTTAGAGTTAATATAAGAGCAGAAAATAAGTTGTCGATTATTTAATAAAGGATTAACTCTTAAGGAGAAAGGGGGTGAGTGAACTGGCTGAATTTTCTTTTTCTGATAATTTTGGATCTAAAAAATTGATTGAGTTGTTGCTTAAAGAGTTTTTTTCCTGTTCGAAAAACCAAGAAAGATTTTTAAAAGAGTTTCCTAATTGGAAGCAGCAAAAAATCCATTTCAAGAAAGTCATTCAAGGTTCTGCTCCCGCTAAAGTGATTGACAGTAATTCTTTAGCTCGGAAGAGGCTTGTTTTAGAGTGTATTGAAGATATCTCACTTTTAAGAGAGATTTCTCTCATTAGAGACTCGAAGCCCGACTTGGGAGGAGGAGAAATTACCAAAAAGAAAATGGAGAAAATTTTGAATTGCTTTTCTCCAGTTGATATTTTGTGGGAAATTATTGCTGGAAGAATAAAAGCGAGCAAAGTGGCAAGCGAAATGGTTATGTCGCGTGCAATGGTTGATTTGGAGAACAGGTTTGCTTCTAAAGGAGAAGGAAAGTTAAAAAAACCTGTGAGGCAGAAAAAAACTGAAACAGAAGCAGCGCTCATTAAAAGATTGGAAAAAAGGAATCAACAGCTTGAAAAAGAAATTAAGTTAGTTCAGAGGAAAAGCGTAGGTTTCCAAGAAGACTTTAAGAAGGCAAAAAAGAAGATTGCAGATTTTGAAGTGAGATTAAAAGAGGTTAGTTGTGAGCGTGACATTTTGAGGGGGCAGATTAAGGATTTGGAAAGGCAATTAAGAAATCAGGAAAAGCAAATAAGGAAGTATAAAGAGAAAATTAAAGAAAAAAAGAAAGAGATTAAGAGATTAAGCTTAAAATGTGAAGTTTGTCAGCACAAAAACAAATCAATAACTGATGGTGGCGATACTGATTTTGCTAAAGATGCGTTCCAATTTAAAGGAGGTTCTACCTCAGATGTTTTTAGAGAAAACAAATTTAAACAGGAAGTGGAAAGAGAACTAGCTAAGGAAGAAGCAAAAAAGCAGTTAAAAAGGGCATATAGTAGATTGAGGTGGCTGGAGCAGGAAATTTTTAAACACGGCAATCCTCAGCGGATTATTGTTGATGGTCACAATCTTCTTCTTAAAGGTGGCTTTATTAACTGCGGCGATTTGGCGTTTGAGCCTAGAGCTCGTGAGCGGTTAATAAATGATATGTGCGATTTTGCTATCAATGTGAATTGTCGGACGATTTTGGTTTTTGATACCAAATATGATGAGCACTTTGTTCCTAATGAACTTTTAGAAGTTGTTTATTGGCCAAGAAAAAGAGGTGGAGCAGACAGATATATTATTGATGTAGTTGATGCTACTAACAATGGATTGGTTCTTATTTTCAGTGATGACCAGAATCATATTGGAAGGGAAGTTAAAAATCTTCAGGCTGAGGGCAAAAGCGTATATTGTTTTGGTGTCAATCTGATGCGCGATTATTTGGTTGCATTGGGAAAATTAAATCAACTTAAGAAAGTGAACGGGCTTAGCATTGGGAGGTCGATTTAAATACTGAAAGGTTATTGTTAGTTTATTATTTGCTTTTAAAGTGGTTTTTTATGGAAGAAAATAAAGTTGTTATTGAAATTTTAGAAATCAAAGGTTCTGGCGAGTGCCCTTTGGGTTTGAAAGCGGGACAAAGCTGGATAGTGGATTCAGCTGAGGTTCCGAATAGCTTTTGTGGCTGGGCTTATAATTCGATTTCCCCTTTTATTCAGGTTTTGCGGTTTGGTGGTAATTTCCCTTGGGAAAAAGAAGGGGAGGCTCTGGCTTGCTGCCCTGACCCAAATAATACGGTGGTTTTTAAATTGAAAGTTCAAAAAAGTTGAGATAACTTTTTTTTATGCAAGCACTTATTTTAGCCGCTGGTAGGGGAAGTCGGATGCGACCTCTTTCTGACTTTGTTCCCAAACCACTTTTACCTATAGAGGGGAAAGCAATAATTTTGCATGCTCTCGAAACTTTGAAAGCCTGTGGCTTTCAGAAAATAGTAATTACAGTTGGTTACTTAGGCGAAAAGGTGATTAATTTTGTAAACGCAAATTCTTCTGCTGACTTAGAAATTAGTTTTGTTTTTCAAAAGGGTCTTTTTGGCAGTGCTGACGCTATAAGAGTTGGTATGAGTGATATTAGCGAGAATTTTTTAGTTTTAGCCGGGGATACTGTTTTTCCTTTAAGCCAGGTTGAGAAAATTATTAAGGTTTTTAAGGAGGAGAACTTTGAGGCAGTAGTGGGTTTAAAAAAAGTGGATGAAAAAGATTTGCGCGAAAAAAGTTCAACTTTGATTGATTCTAAAGGTTTTTTATTGAAAGTAATAGAAAAGCCAAAAATAGGGGAGGAGCTCACTAATGTTTCTGTAGCGCCAATTTATTTTTTTCGCTATCAGGTTATAAAAAGTTATCTTAATAATTTAAAGCCGAGCCCAGCTGGTGTTTACGAGCTAGCAACTGCTTTACAAAATATGATTGACGATGGGAAAAAGGTTAAGGGAGTTTTTATTAAAGGTTCAAAAGATATAACACGGCCAGAAGATGTTTTGAAACATAATTTTCCTTATCTTAAGTCTTATTTTTAGATTAACAGGACTAAATTTTTCAGAAAGGAGTGAGTATAAAAGTGAGGATTCTCTTTGTTTGTTACGGTAATACTTGCCGCAGTCCTATGGCTGAGGGTTTGGGGCGATATTATTTGAAAGATATAGCAGAAGTAGAGAGCGCAGGTCTCTCTCCCTCTTTTAGTCAGGCGGCAGAGGAAGCAATTGAGCTCCTTAAAAGATATTATGATGTTGACATTTCTTCCCATCAGCCTCGCTCGGTGAATGAGGTTGACTTAAGCCGTTTTGATTTGATAGTTGCTCTGGACGAATCTGTGGCTCAGACTTTAAAGAGAGATTATCAAGTTTCCGAGAAAAAGCTCCTTTTGTGGGAAATTCCCGACCCCATTGGCGGAACTATTTCAGACTATGAACGCGCCCTTAATTTAATTGAGAAAAATCTACTGGAGCTAAAGAAAAAAAATTCTTTCAGGTAGTTGGTTGGTTTTTGCAGAGTCAGTTGCAATCATAATGTTGTAATGGGGTCGGGTCTGGCAAACAAGCCTATTCTTTTTCCTTATTTCCTTTTAAGAAAGGAGTCAAATTAAAAGTGTTTAAAGTGCTTTTTGAAAAGCCTCAAACTTTCCTATAAACATTTTTTCAATGGCCTATTAGAAGTATCAAGATGTTGTTTGCAGTTTTTAGAATTTTAAAATTTTTTCTGTATTTGGATAGTTCTTTTTAGAAGATTAACTTGAAAATGCTTTTCTACATTTTAAGACTTGAGCTTTTTATGAACTCATAAAATGATAAATTCTGGCAGGTTGAAGTTAATAGTTTTGTCGATAACAAGATTACTTATTTTGCTTGCTATAACCGTTCGAAAAAAATTATTAGAAAAAGTTAAATGCAAAAAAGCTTATTTCAGTTTTTTTAATGACACGCCATCAAAGAAAAGAGAATTTCCCTTATCGTTTTCTGCCAACCAGTAGAGTTTTAAAGTGCCAACTTCAGGCGGAACTTTAGCATAAGGATTGGTCAAACCGGCAACCAGGCTAATTTTCTTGACGGTAGCCATTCCATTGCTGGTTGCCTGTTCAAAAACTTCTGGACTGTTGGCAAACTTAGCCGAATCAACAAAAGCGAGATCAACGTTTTCATAGTTTGGCTTACCAGCTTTGTAGAGTTGCCCATCGTAATAATGAAAAAACCAGGTTTGTTTTTTAGAAGGTGAGTAAAAAACGCTTGTCCAGGAAACGCAACTTCCTTTATTAATGGAATCAACAAATCGGTAGGGGGCTGTAAGCTCAAGAAGAACAGCGTCAAACGCCCATTCATTCTTAGCATAGCTTGAGAGCTTTTCATAGGCTGTTTTAGCGTCAATTTCTCTTTCAGCTCCTGCCGTAGAACCTTTTTGAGTTGAGCCTTCCGATTGGGTTTTGCTTTCAGGCAGATTAGGAATTGGTTTCTTTTCTTTTTCGGTTTTTCCGCTACCGGCACACCCTGCCACAAGAATTAAAATGAGACTTAGCGCTAAAAATTTTGTTAAGGACTGTTTTTTCATCTCTTTCACCCCTTATCCAAGTTTTTTTAAAATTGATTATAAAAAGATTTTCTCGAAAATTTAATATGAACAAACGATTTAGGTTTTGATTTTTCAAAAATTTTCCAAACTTAAATCTAGGTGTCGATTTATTCAAACAATACTTTGAAGTTTTTAAGCTATACTTTAGGACAAAAGGATTATTTTTTGGCTTTTAGACTTTATGGTGAGCTAAGATGACTACCTGGATTATTTTGTTTTTCGGGGTAGCAGCGATTTCTAGTGCTTCCATTCTGGTCAGGTTTTTGCCAGGCGTGCCGGCAGTGGTCATTGCCTTTTGGCGTCTGACTTTTGCTTCGTTGATGACTTTTGCTATTGCTGGGTTAAAAAAAGAGTTGCATTTGCCGACCCGGAAAGATGTTTTACCAGTTTTAATTGGCGGTGTTTTGCTTGGTTTACATTTTGTAGCCTGGTTTCAATCTTTAAAGCTAACCTCTGTTGCCAGCTCGGTTGTATTAGTTACTACTACTCCTGTTTGGATAGCTTTAGTGGAAAATTTCTGGTTGAAAGAGCGCCTTTCTTTGAGAGAATGGTTCGGTATTTGCCTGGCTGTTTTAGGCGGAGTGTTAGTTGGTTATGGGGATTTTGGTCTTTCTGCTAAGTCTTTGCTCGGCGATTTTCTGGCACTTGTTGGTGCCTGGCTGATTAGCTTTCATTTTTTAATTGGTCGGAAGTTAAGAAAAACACTTCCTCTTTTTAGCTACACTTCCTTGATTTATCCTGTGGCTGCTTTGTCTTTGCTTTTAGGAGTTGTTTTTAGCCAGGCTTCTTTTTTTAGTTATCGCTCCAATCAATTCTTTTTGTTTTTTCTTTTAGCTCTATTTCCGCAAATGATAGGTCATACTTCTCTTAACTGGGCTCTTGAACATCTTAAGGCTTCGACAGTGGTAGTAACTGTTTTAGGTGAACCGATTGGCGCTTCATTTCTTGCTTTTTTGTTTTTTGCTGAGATACCGCCTCTTTTAACACTGGTTGGTGGAGTTATTATTTTAAGTGGAATTTTTGTTACCGCAAGCGCCCATGGTGAAGCGGAATAATTTTTTTGAGGTTCTTACAAATGAAGGGAATCAACAATGTTATGATTACCGGCCAGCCCAAAGCTGGGAAAACCACTTTAATTAAAAAAGTTATTAGGCAAATACCTCTATCTGCTGGTGGATTTTATACGGAAGAAATAAGGGAAAAAGGGGAGAGAAAAGGTTTCAAAATTACTTCTTTGGACGGAGAAGAAGGAGTTTTGGCTTTGAAGGGTTTTAAGAGTCGATTTCGGGTTGGAAGCTATGGTGTGAATCTGGAAGACTTGGAGAAAATAGGAGTGAGGGCTATTTTGCAAGCTATTAAAGAAAAAGAACTGGTGGTCATTGACGAAATTGGTAAAATGGAGCTCTTCTCTTCTAGTTTTAAAGAAGCTGTTATTAAAGCATTAGAAAGTGACAAGCAAGTTTTAGCCACCGTAAAGTTGACGCCTGACCCTTTTACTAAAAAGATTATGACTCGCTTTGATACTGTGGTTTTGGAATTGAAACCGGGAAATAGAGAAAAAGTTAAAGAGCAAATTATCAAATTCCTTCGTTAAATTAAGTTTAATCACAGACCAATTGTAATTAGGCGTTTCAATCAAGCAGTTTTTTTTCGCCTTCAATTTTTTTAATATCGGTAATATCCTGGGTAACTTCAAGGCAACCAAGGTAGTTTCCTTCTTTATCTCGAACAGGGAAGTATCGTATATAAATTAAACGTTCATTTAAATTAATCCAGAACTCGGCTTTATCGCGCTTTCCACTTTTAAAATCTTCAAGAATTTGATTAACAACGTGAACACTTTTTCCTGGATGACAGTTTTGAACTTTCCTTCCCAGCACGGCTTTGGTGCGAACAAAAATGCGCTCCTTGGTCTGGCTGAAATAACGTACTTCGTCGTTATTATCGACAAAGGTAATGTCTATTGGTAGTGAATTGAGTAGTGTTTCAAGCTCATAAACGGAAAAAGAGCCAGTCTCGAATTGTATCCCCCCATTTGAAGCAGGTTTAGCTTCAACTTTTTTGGCTTCGATGACTCTTTTTGCCTCTTCAGGAGTAAAACAACAGTAGCCTATTTCGTTAAACTCAACCTTAATCTTTTCCCATTCTTCTTCAGTTATTAACCGAAGGGAAGCGGGAAACAAGACATTGTTTTCCTTCTCAAAATGAGAAGACAAAATTTGCTGAAGCTCTTCAGCTTTTGATTTGAGATTGTCAAGGAAAATGCTAAAAACTGTTTGAGAACGGTTTTCATAAACTTTATAGATTTCTTTTTTAATCCCTCTTATAATGTCATGCTCCAGCCACATTGCCTGAGGCGGACCAGTTAAACCATGTTTTTCAATGTAAGGGAAAAGAACATTTTCTTCTCGCAGGTAGTGACTTTCTGACTCTTTAAAATGATGAAGAATGTGTTCCAGATGTTTGAGTTTTTCATTCTTTCCAACAAGGTCTTCTCCGGTGAGTTCGGCGATGACAGCTTTAAATTTCTCTCCGAATTCCAGAAGGAGTTTATGTTCTTCCATTAAAATATGGATAGGATGACCCGTTTGAAGCTGATTGGTTAAGTTTTCTTGATTAGACATTGAGCATCCTTAAAAATTTCCTTAAAAATTTATTCACTCTTAAATTTACCATAAAATAATTTACCATAAAATTAATTTTATTTTTTTGCTTCTTATTTTTGATTAAAGATTGGACTGACGATTTTCTGATTTCTAATAGCTAACTAACATCGTAGAATTTTCAGGTTTGTTATTCTGCGACTGTTAAAATTTGAAAAAAGAATTAAAGATGGTATAAAATAATTTATTAAAGTTAACTCTTAAGAAGTAATTTTTGAGGGGTAGAGGCATTTGCAAAGAGTGGGTGGAGGCAGGACCGGGAAGAAACTTAAAATTGCTATTTTTGATGACCTTCTTTTTTTCTCGCCGGGGGAGTAAGTTAGGTTGTAAACGTTCAACTGTGTCTTTCCCTTATTTATAAGTTCTCATGTTTTCCCCCTTAGAATATTTTCAAATGTCTTTCCCCCTTATTTATAAGGGGGATTAAGGGGGATTAAAAACCCTCCCAACCTCCCTTTAAAAAGGGAGGAGTAAGTTAGGTAACTTAAAAAAGGGA
>CAYRQL010000013.1:40528-45681 GCA_964426525.1 uncultured Actinomycetota bacterium
GAGTAAGTTAGGTAATTTAAAAAGTAATAATTTATAAAAGGGAGAAGATCAATAACCCCTTGGAATATTTCAAATGTCTTTCCCCTTTAGAATAGGGGATTAAGGGGGGTTAAAAAAGAGAGAAAATTATAGACTTCCTTTTGTTTTAAGGTGTAATATAATATTGTTTAAATAAAATAATGTGTGGTAAAGTTTGTTTATTGACAATTAAATAAATATTAAATATTAGCGGGAGCTCCTTCTTGGGGGCTGAGAGGTCTGGCGAAAACCAGACGACCGCTTGAACCTGATCTGGGTAATACCAGCGAAGGGAGGTGATACTGAGAAAATAAGCCACCGCTTTGCTGGTGGCTTTTTTGTTAGCAGAGGGCCTATGAAAAAATTTTTTCAAAACTTTTGGGAGGTGTTTGATGTTAGACAGAATAGCTGAAGATTTGGAAAAGATAAGGGAAATAAAGCCCTTAGTTCATCATTTGACAAATTATGTGGTGATGAACGAGACGGCTAATGCTACTTTAGCGATTGGCGCTTTGCCAGTGATGGCTCATGCCCAAGATGAGGTTGAAGAAATGGTTAATTTGGCTGGCGCATTGGTATTAAACATTGGGACGCTTGAGCCTTACTGGATTGAGTCAATGATTTTGGCAGGTAAAAAAGCTAATAAGCTGGGCGTTCCAGTGGTTTTGGACCCGGTTGGCGCTGGTGCTACTAGGTTGCGCACGGAAGCAGCTAAAAGAATTTTAAATGAGATTAAAGTTTCAGTGGTTAGGGGAAATGCGGGTGAAATTTCGGTTTTAAGTGGTTTTGGTGGGAAAGTAAAAGGTGTTGAGTCAGAAGAAGCAGGGGGAGAAGTTAAAGAAGTTGCTAAAAAACTTTCTTCTAAATATGGCTTGGTTACAGCGATAACCGGGAAAGTTGATGTTGTTACTGATGGCAACCGTGGATACCAGGTGGAAAATGGCCACGAAATGCTCTCCCGAATTACTGGAACTGGCTGTATGGCTACCACTTTGATCGGTTCTTTTTTAGGAGTGGAAAAAGATTATTTGCTGGCAGCGGTTGGGGGCTTGGTGGCTTTTGGAATTGCTGGCGAAAAGGCAGCTAAAGGAAACGAAGGCAAACCCGGGAGCTTTCAGGTAGCTCTTTTTGATGCCTTAGCAAACTTATCATTTGATGATATTAAAAAGATGGGGAGAGTATTAAAGTTTTGATTGACTATAGTTTGTATGTAATCACAACTGAGGTTAGAGAGAAAAATCGTTCGCATTTAGATGTTGCGAGGGAAGCTTTGGAAGGGGGGGCAACAATAATTCAGTTTCGGGAAAAGGGTTACTCTACTCGCGAACTTTTTCAGGTGGCTTTGAAACTGAGAGACCTGACCGCTGATTATCAAAAACCCTTAATTATTAATGACCGTTTGGATATTGCCTTGGCAGTAGAAGCCGACGGAGTTCACTTTGGCTGGGATGACTTACCTTTTGAAGTTTTTGAGAAGTTTAGTGATAAAATTAAGATTACAGGTCTATCGGTAAGAAATCTAAAAGAAGCTGAAGACCTAAACAAGTATTCTTGTTCATATTTTGGTGCTGGTCCCATTTTCCCTACTCCTTCAAAAGTCGACGCGGCGGAGCCTTTTGGTTTAAATGAACTTAAAAAGATTGTTGAAATAAGCAAAGTTCCTGTTGTTGGAATTGGAGGGATTGACCTGAATAATGTTACAGAAGTATTGAAATGTGGAGTAGCTGGAATTGCTTTAATTTCAGCAATTGCTTATGCTGATGATATGTTAAAGGCAACGGCATGTTTTAAAGAGAAGATTGTTTCATTTAAGAATTTTCTTGAAGGAGTTAAAAATGAGCTGGCTAAAAAAGATTGAGGAGCCATTTTGGCAAAACTTGCTTGAAAAAATAGCGGGTGAAGAGGAGACTACGAAGGAATACCTTATTGAGGGTTTACGTACAGGCAGGATAGTAATACCATTTAATCCTATTCATTCACCTTCTAAACCAGCAGCAATTGGGAAGGGACTTTCAGTTAAAGTCAACGCCAACTTGGGAACTTCTGAAAAGAAAGTCGACATTACAGAAGAATTAGAGAAAATTAAAGTTTCAGTTGAAAGTAAAGCAGATACCATAATGGACTTAAGTACTGGTGGCGATCTTGACTCCATAAGAGAAGAAATAATCAAAAATTCCCCGCTTCCTGTTGGTACAGTTCCAGTTTATCAAGCTTTTGCCGAAGTTAAATTGAAGAGGGGCAATTATCTTGATTTAAAAGAAGATGAAATATTTAGAGCTATTGAAAAGCAGGCTCAAGATGGTGTTGACTTTATGACAATTCATGCTGGGATTAACTGGCGCAGTCTAAAGGCTTTAGAGAAGCAGGGTAGGGTAACAGGGATAGTAAGTCGGGGTGGAGCTTTGTTGGCTGCCTGGATGACTTATCACCAGAAGGAAAACCCACTTTATGAACATTTTGACCAAGTTCTGGAGCTGGCAGACCGGTACGACTTTGTTATAAGTTTGGGCGACGCTTTAAGACCTGGTTGTATTGCTGATGCTACTGACCGAGCTCAGATCGAAGAATTGATTGTTTTGGGTGAGCTGGTTAGGGAAGCTCGAAGAAAAAATGTTCAAGTTATGGTTGAAGGTCCAGGGCATGTTCCTTTAAATCAAATTGAAGAAAACGTTCGTTTGCAAAAGTCTTTAACAGAGGAAGCCCCTTTTTATGTTCTTGGGCCTTTAGTGACTGACATCGGAGCCGGATACGATCACATTGTTTCAGCAATAGGTGGAGCTTTAGCAGCTTTCTATGGAGCAGATTTTTTGTGTTATGTTACTCCTAGCGAGCATTTAAGATTACCTGATGTTGAGGATGTAAGAGAAGGAATAATTGCTTCTCGAATTGCTGCCCACGCTGCTGACATCGCTCGAGGAAACAAAAAAGCCTTAAGCTGGGATTTAAAAATGGCTGAAGCTCGAGCTAGATTAAGTTGGGAAGAACAAATTAAACTTTCAATTAACCCTGGCAATGCTTCTCAACTTCGTCATTCAATAACTTCTGATTTAGATGAAGTTTGCTCAATGTGTGGTGAATACTGTGCAATGAAAATTTTTCGAGACCACCTGAATTTTCCAAAAGTTAAAGGTTGCTCTTAGTTTTTTTGTTTTAACTCTTTAAACTTGAATTTAAGAGAGCGGGAAAAGTAATGTCTGACGCAGGGGAAAAAATATCTAAAATTGGCGAATTAGAACTAATTAAAAAAATAAGGTCAAGAAACTTGCCTGGCGGGAAAGCATTAATTGGCATTGGTGACGATGCCGCTGTGATTAAATTAAAAGACAATAATCTTTTGGTGCTTACCACTGATAGTTTTGTAGAAAATGTCCATTTTTCTTTAAGCTGGGCAAGTTTTCGAGATATTGGCTACAAAGCTCTGGCAGCTACTTTGAGTGACTTGGCAGCTATGGCAGCTGAACCATTTGGTTTTTTGGTTTCTCTTGGAGTCCCATCCGATTATAAGGTTAAATTTATCGACGATTTGTACGCTGGTTTTTTTGATTTAGCTTCAGATTTTGAAGTTGAGCTGATGGGTGGAGATGTAGTTTCTTCTACAGTTTTCTTTGTTAGTTTAACCGCTTTTGGTTTCAGTAAAAAACAAATTTTGAGGACTCGCTCAGAAGCTCAAGCTGGCGAAAGCGTATTAGTTACGGGCAATTTAGGCTATTCGGCCTTAGGCTTAAAGTGTTTGCAAAAAGGTTTTTTGCCTGGCTTAAAAAGTTCTGATATTTTTGCTTCTTATATTAAGGCGCACTTAAAACCTTATCCACGGATAAGAGAAGCTCGACTTTTTTCCCAGTTGGGTGCGCGGGCGATGGAAGATATCAGTGATGGTTTGGCCAGTGAAGTGATTCACATTGCTGAAGAAAGCAAAGTAGGAATTGAAATTCACTTTGAAAAACTCCCTATTAGTAAAGATTTTAGAAAAGTTGCTGATGAACTTGGAATAAGCCCATTAGACTTGGTTTTGTATGGGGGAGAAGATTATGAGCTTGTTTTTACTGCCCCGCCAGATAAACTAACGCTTATTTTTTCTGAGGCAGAAAAAATTAACTTAAAACTGACAGAAGTGGGAAAGGTGGTTAAAAACAAAGGAGCATGGCTGGTTATTGGCGAAGAGAGAAAAGTTTTGAAGCCGGGCTATGAACACTTTAAAAATTAAATAATAAATGCTAAAGGGAAAATTAATTAAATGCTAAAAAGAAAATTAAGTTTGTTTTTTGTATTTTAAATTTACTCCGTTTTTAACTGATATTTTAGAAGTGAACTTTGGGTACTTGACATCTCGCCTTGAGAGGCGTGATAAACCAGCCCCACTTCTGGCGAATACCAATCGTTTTTTCTAAAAACTCGATCAGGTTGAGATTGAGGGTAGGTTGACTGCTCAATTAAGTAACAATCAAAATTTCCAGCGGGCGTTTTGCCTTTAAAAAAACGGGTAATTTTTGATTTATAAACAAACTTTACTCCTGGTAAGTCAGAGCGCTCATAAGTTGTTTGCCAGTGACCGCCAATTTTTAATGGGTTTTTAAAGATAACTACTGGGGGGTTATAAGTTACCGAAGTTGTATTAGCATAAACTCCAGCCAGCCACAAACCTTTATTATTTTGAATGTAGTAGGCTCCTTGAGGTTTGCTTTTTCTATTGACTAACCTATACTCATAGACAAAAACTTTATTTTTGCCAATTTTTTTAAGAGAGGTAACTTCAACTGAAACAGTAGCATCGCGAGTTTGATAAAGCCACCTGCTCCCAATTTTAAAAACCTTAGCTTGGCTTTCTGGGGCAGTTGCTTTTGGTAGATTCTTTTGAATGCGAAAAAAATAAAACCCAATCGCTACTGTTAATATAAAAACTATAAAAATAAAACCTGTTATTAAAAATTTTTTCTTCATAGCGAAGTCTATAGTAACATTTATTTCAAGTTTAGAAAAATTGATTTGTGATGGCAAAATGGACACCATTTTTTTCTATGACCTTGGAAACAAAACATCAGCTCTTTATGCCTTCATCTCAAATGGCTCTTCCTTTACCCCCAAACGCTTCTGGAAATCAGAAGCTGGCAAATGGAGCTGGTCACGCTCCAAACTCT
>CAYRQL010000014.1:0-35425 GCA_964426525.1 uncultured Actinomycetota bacterium
TAGATGTTCTTCACCATTCGCTTATACTATGGAAGGAAGGTAGAAGAGATGATATGCTACAAATACTTACAGAGAGTGGTTTTGGAAAAAAGGAAGCATTTTATAAAGTAGCTCAGGCTATTTCAGAGACCCTATCCATAGATAGCAAGGAGAAAAAACTTTTAGATGGTTTCCTTTCTGGCAAAGAAAGGTTAATTAATGAAATAACAGAGAAAGAAGGGAGGTTATTCTAATGAAACCTTTTTCACAGGTGGCAACACCCCATAGGGATATTCTTGAGGGCAGACTCACAATGGATGTCTTTGCTGCTGATCTATGGAAAGTCATAAAAGGTCAGGCACCAGATGAATATCAAAACAGCGATGTATTTTTTAGAAAAACCTTTACCACAGCTGGGTTAAAAAATCTTTTGGATATTGCAGAAAAAAGGTTAAAAGGTAAAGGCGGCGACCCCATTGTTCAACTTCAAACGCCTTTTGGCGGAGGTAAAACCCATACCTTAATTGCCCTTTATCATAAAGCAAAAGAATGGAATGCAAATGTAGTAGCTATTGATGGCACTGTTTTAGATCCAAAAGAAGTGGCCTTATGGGAAGAAATAGAAAAACAGCTCGAAGGTAAAGTTTTGTCTTTAAAAGGCAAAACATCCCCTGGTAGAGAAAAACTTGAGAAGATATTGCAGAAAAATCAGCCAATTCTGATATTGGTTGATGAACTTTTACAATATGTCACAAAGGCTTCTGGTATAAAAGTTGGCGATTCCAATTTAGCATCCCAAACACTTGCCTTTATGCAGGAACTTACAGGATCTGTATCTACGCTTGATAAGGCACTTTTAGTTATTACACTTCCTTCAAGTGTTCTTGAGCATTATGATGAAAACGCAGAGAGACTTTTTCAACAACTTCAGAAGATAATTGGAAGATTAGAAAAAATTTACACACCTGTTCAAGATGAAGAGGTCTCTCAGGTAATAAGAAGACGACTCTTCAAAGAAATAGATGAAACCTCTGCCAAAAGGATAGTAGAGGAGTTTTTAGAATATGCAGAAAAAGAAAAGATACTGCCGATGGATAAACCAATTTATCGCGACAGATTTTTAAAAAGTTATCCCTTTCAACCAGAGGTGATTGATGTTTTATATAAACGCTGGGGTAGTTTTCCAACCTTTCAGAGAACAAGAGGCGTTTTAAGGATTCTTGCACTTGCAACTTATTGCTTAAAAGAAAAAAATATCCCATTCATAAGATTAAGTGATTTTGACCTTGAGAATGAAGAAATAAGAAGGGAGTTAATAAACCATATAGGGTCAGAATATGAAAGCGTAATCTATGCTGATATTACATCTAAGGATTCTGGTAGTAAAAAAGTAGATAAAAACTTGGGAGATACTTACAGAGCTTTTTCTTTTGGAACAAAGATTTCAACCTCTATTTTTTTAAATTCTTTCTCTGGTGGTCCGGAAAAAGGGGCAACTCTGAATGACTTGAAATTGTCTTGCGCAGAACCTACTATCCCAAGCACAATAATTACAGAAGCTATTACTAAACTTAAGGAAAACCTATTCTTCCTTTCTGATACAGGGCTTTTCTTTACCAATCAACCCAATATGAACCGTATTCTCTTGCACAAGATAGAAACATTAGAGCCAGACACATTAAAAGATAAAGAAAAGGAAATTTTACATAAATGTTTTAGTAAAGAATACTCTGAAAATTATATTTGGCCTAAGAACTCAAAAGATGTGCCTGATACAAGAAAACTTAAACTCATTGTATTAGAAGATGAAAACAAGGCAAATGACTTTCTCGAAAACTGTGGTAACTCAGCAAGGGTTTATCGTAATACTATGATATTCTTATGTCCCTTAGAATCTGAAAAACAAGGTTTTTACGAAGCTTTAAAAAAGAAGCTGGCATGGGAGCTTATAGATAATGACAAAACTCTCTCACTCACAGAGAGCCAGAAAAAGGAAGTTAAAGAAAAAATAAAAAAAGCAGAAATTGATATTAGAAGTGATATACGAAGCTTATATCGTTTAGTTCTCGTACCCGGGAAAGATGGTCTTAAAGAAATTGATTTAGGGATTTCAACTTATGGAATGCAATCAAACATAGATGACGAAGTATACGAAAGACTTAGGAGTGAAGGTGATGTGCTCGAAAAATTAAGTCCTTTGATTCTCAAAGATAAGTATCTTGCCAGTAAAGAGTACATTGAAACGAAGAATATATTTGAATCATTCTATAAAACCCCTGGAGAAATAAGAATTGTAAACGAGGAAGTCTTCAAAGTTTCTATCAAGGAAGGTGTTCGGCAGGGAACTTTTGGAATCGGAATTTTGGAAGCTGGCACACCCATTCCAAAGCCTTTTAATGAGGAAGTTACTCCAGATGTTGTAGAAGGTGAAGTTTTAGTTAAAGCAGATTTATGTAAACCCAAATCTACTACAGAACTCATACAAGAAACAAAAACTATATATGAACCATCCAAAACTCAGATGTGGACAGAACCTGTTAAAGAAGATGTTGGAAAAAAAGAGCAAACATACAAGAGAGCTATTAATTTAAAGTTAAATGTTCCTGTTGGAAAACTATCTGATGTTGTTAAATTAGTTAATTATATAAATAGTAAATTTAATCAAATTCACATTAAAGTTGATATATCTGCAAAAGAAGGAGAAATAACAACATCAGATTACGAAGATAGAATTAAAGAGGCAATAAAACAGGCAGGCTTTGAAATTGAAGAGGAGAATATTGAATTTGAATAAGAAACAATACCAAGGATTTGAACCAAAAAAAAGTGAGAAAATAAGGATAACAAGCAAAAACCTACTTAAGAAAAGCCCACTTCAGAAAAATCTGCATTCCAACAAGTAAACTTAAAGAATTTGCCGCCAAGCTTGGCAGAGAGAGCCTGTTTTTGAAATCTGTTCAGTTATTTTCAAACACACACCACCAGTTGGATATAACTCAAACACTTAACAAGCGAAAAAGATTTTTTCTTTTCTCTTTTGGGTTGTTATAAAATATTGTGATTAAGATTAGCGGAGGGTTAAATGGCAGGCGATTATTATACTTACCGTCCAAGGCAGCCACGATACTTTACTCGTCGCCGCCGACCTCCTTATCTGGCTTATGCTATATTAATTATCCTTCTTATCCTATTTTTTTATTTTATCTACACTCGGCTGGGCAACAGTGCCAGGTTGCGGCTGGAAAATTATCAGAAACAAGTTGAGGTGGTTATCAAAGGGCGGTCTGCTCTTTCTCGTCGGTTTAAATCTCTCTGGAAAAACTTAGAAAAAACTAATCGACCAGAAGTGGAAAATCAGCTTAACCTTTTAATCAAAGAGTCTTCTGATTTGGAAAAACAACTCAATGAGATTAAGCCCCCAGAGGAACTAAAATCCGCTCATTCTTTTTTTGAGTTTTCTTTAAAAATTGAAACCAGGGGCTTTAAAAACTTTAAACCAGCTCTTTTTAGTGGCTTGAAGGATGTTGACCCAGAAGTTGCCAGTCTTCAAATCTTAAACTGCTTTCGGGATTTTGCCTTAAGCGATGCACTGCAATCAATTTATCTAAAAGAAATCAAAAAAGAGTTTTCTTCTCAAAAAGTTAACTTCACTCTTTCTGATACGCCTTTAATCCCTTTAGCTTTGGTTGACCGCACAGTTATTTTAAATCGATTGAGCAAAATCAGAAGTGCTCGGCCTCTGCAGGAGATTCATGGCGTTGCTATTATCAGCTTGGCTGTAAAACCCCGCCCTTTAAGAAAGATTTACCGCCGCAATCTTTACATTTTGCCGGCTACCGAACTTATCGCTGCCACGGTTGAGGTTGTAAACCAGGGAAATGTTGATGAGGCAGAAGTTAAAGTGAAAGCCAGTTTAAAATCGGAACGCCAGGCTAACCCCCGCACTTATCAAGTAGTTTTGCCCCTATTAAAAAAAGGGGAAAGGAAATCTATAACCTTTGAGAATCTTTTAGTTGATAACGAACCGGGGGTGGTCAACCTATTGACCATAAATGTAATTCCTGTTCCAGGGGAAAGGTATGCCGGGAATAACTTGCGAGAGTTTAAGTTTAAATTAGAATAAGTTTAAATTTAAATTAAAATAGTTTTTTTAAACTTTTTTTGGCTTTTAACCTAAACTCGTCTTGAACTTCTTTAAGGGTTAAGTTTTTCTCTTTGGCTATTTTTTTACAGTCTTCGTATTCTGGTGAAATGGTCACTGGCTTGCCTTTCCAGAAACCGATTTTCACTCGAGCCTTGCCTAATTTAGTTCTTACCTCAACAACTTTTCTTTCCAGAGTTAAGCGTTTTAGGGGGATAAATCTTACCCCCAGGGTATTGGTTTCTGAAAAAATTAGCTCCAGGATTTTTTCTTGAAAAGGAGCTGAGACAAGAACTGAAAGGACAACCCCAGGACGATTTTTTTTCATCTGAATGGGGGTGAGCCAGACATCTAAAGCCCCTTTTTCAATTAAGAGTTCAGCTAAGTACCCTAAGCTTTGAGGTTGAGAGTCATCAATTGTTGTCTCGATAAGTTTTATTTCCTCTTCCTCTTCTTCCACTTTTTGGCCAATAAAGACTCTGAGGAGATTTGGTTGCTCTAACTCTTTGGAGCCAGCCCCGTAGCCTATAGCCTCAACTTTTAAAGGTGGTATTTCTCGAAACTCGTCAACTAAATTTTTAGCGATGGCAGCGCCGGTGGGAGTGGTAAGTTCAGCTGAGATAGGACGGGAGTAGGTTGGCACACCTTTTAAAATTTCAGAGGTTGCTGGGGCTGGTAAAGGCAAAAGGCCGTGCTCGGTTTGGACAAAGCCCACACCTTGAGGTAACGGTGAGCAATAAACTTTCTTAATTTTCAGAAGTTTTAAACTTAAAGCAGCTCCAGTAGCGTCAATAATAGTGTCAACACCGCCAATTTCGTGAAAATGGACTTGGTCAAGACTTACCCGGTGTATTTTGGCTTCAGCTTCAGCAATTGTCTTAAGAATTTTTAAGGTTTTTTCTTTAACTTCTTTTTCTAAGCGGGATGAGCTAACAATTTCTCTGATGCTTGGCCAGGTGCGGATTACAGCATGTTCGGCGGGTATGACCTTGAAGCGCAAACCCGCAATTCCCTGACGAGTTACTTTTTCTGTTTCCAGGCGGAAAGAGAGATTGAGTTTTTTCAGTTCTCCTTCCAGTTTGGATAGCGAAAGGCCAGCATCTAAAAGCGAGGCAATGAACATATCCCCAGAAATGCCAGAGAAGCAGTCTAAAAAAGCAACCCTCACTTTTCCACCGTTTAAAGCTTAACTTTTTAAAAATAAAAAAACAACTTTACTAAAAACAAACAACTTTATGGGAAACAAAGTGCCTTAACGCAACAAAAACAAAAAACCAGTAGTGGTTTTGAGCAAACATTAAAGCGCAAAAGTGATTATTGAGGATATTGAAAAAGCTTAAATTGCTATTCTTAAATATTCTTAAAGTTGCTCTGGAATGGTGGGCGAGGCGGGATTTGAACCCGCAAGGGCTTAATTGCCCACTGGATCCTGAATCCAGCGCGTCTGCCAATTCCGCCACTCGCCCCCGTTTGAGAATTATAAAGCATCACCTTTTTAAATAATAGTTTTTCTAAAGGGTCGCTTAACCTAAAATATTTCTGTGCGTGTTCTTTTTAACCGATACGAGTTTAAGGAAAAAATTGGAAGTGGGGGCGGGGGCGAAGTTTACCTTGGCTGGGATAGAAAACTTGAGCGAGAAGTAGCAATCAAGGAAGTGCCTTTGCGCTCTTCTTCATTAGACGAGATTTTAAATGAAGGACGAGCCATTGCTCGCCTAAGTCACCCTAATATAGTAACCCTTTTTGACCTTGAGGTTGCCAGCCGGAGTTGTTTTTTAATTATGGATTATTCGCCGGGCGTCTCTCTGGAGGAAGCAGTTCGGCGCTTGGGGCCTTTGCCTTTGGAGATTGGAATCTACCTTTTTTACCAATACCTTAAAGGCCTGGAGTATGCTCATTTGAACCAGGTTATTCATGGCGATTTAAAGCCAGGCAATCTTTTGGTTTTGCCCGATGGTCAAGGGAAAATAACTGATTTTGGGCTGGCTGTGATTCAAAGCGGAAGCCGCTTGAGAAAGAAAGGCTTTACGCCTTCCTTCGCTCCACCTGAGGTAATAAAGGAAGGCCTTTTAGATGAAAAATCCGATGTTTACTCTCTTTGTCTTTCTTTTTACACTGCTTTAATCGGCAAAAATCCCTTTCAAGCCGAGACAAGAGAAGCAACCATTTACAAAGCTTTAAATACTTTTTTGCCACCACTTTCTCGGAAAGTGCCCGAGATTTCTCCAGAGCTTGATGAAGCAATTAGCCGAGCTTTAAGCAAGGAAGTAAAAGACCGTTTGTCTCTGAGTGAGCTCGTTGAAGTTTGGAGAGAAAACCTGCCTTCAAGTGCCGAAGCCAAGCAAAGAAGCCGTCAATTTTTTCAGCCTTTGTTTGAGAGTTTAAAGCCAAAAGCCAAAATAGAAACCAAAGAAAAACATCTTTCGATTTTAGGGGCGTTGTTTTTTTCTTCCCTTGTTTTTTCTACTCTTGGGCTCTTAAATCTGGGGTATTTCGGTTTAAATCTTTGGCTTAGTCTTTTAGGCGGTGTTATTTTTTTTCTTTCTCCCTTTGTTGGCTGGCTGCTTTATTTTTCTTTTTTAATAGTAATTTTGGTTAGTAAAAATTTGTTATTAGGACTTTTGTTCTTTCTTTTAGTTTTGTTCATTTTAAGGTGGATAAGAGAGAAACCTCAGCTGACCTTAATCCCTTTTCTTGCTCCTTATCTTTCCATAGCCAACTTTGATTTCTTGCTTCCTTTCCTCTCTGGTTTTTCAAGCAGTTTAATTCGGGCTCTGTCGCTTTCTTTTTTCGGGTATCTGGTTAACCTTTCATTCTATTTGTTTTTTAAAAACAGTTTTCCTTATTTAAGCCTAAACCATCCGCCTCTAATTAAATTTCTTTCCCCTCTGGAAATTAAAACCCCTTTAAGTTTAATATTTTCAATTTTTAATCGGGGCCCCTGGCTTTACCTGGAAATTGCTTTCTGGCTGACAATTACTTTTTTCGTCTGGTTGGCTAACCGTTTTTTTAAAGACTGGTGGCGAATGGGTGTGCACTTTGGCCTTCTCTGTCTTTACTTTTCCCTTTACTTTTCTGCTTCAGCTTTTTTCTCGAACAGCCGATTGGTTTTTTCCTCTTTTGCCTTAAGATTTTCTCTTTCAGCTCTTTTTTTTCTTGCCATATCATATCTTGAGGCCAAAGGCTTTTTTAAAAAATTAAAAATCTTCTCAAGTTAAGGCTGTTTTTAGCCTGAAATTTGCCTTTGGTATAATGTCTTTAAGAATGGGTCTTTTAAGGGACTTGGAAGACAGATTAGAAAAAATTGTTGAAGGCTTTTTTAGCCGTGCCTTTCAAGCAAAAATACAGCCGATTGAAATTGCTAAGGCTTTAGGGGCAAAACTCGATGATGGTAGGCTAATTGGTCCTAATCATACTTATGTTCCTAATCAATTTGTTGTTAAACTTTCTCCTTCCGATTTTGAGGAAATTTCTCCTTATCAACAAGCAATTTTGCCTGAGTTTGAAACTTATTTAAAAAGTAAGGCCGAGAAAGAGAAATACACTTTTTTAGGTCCTTTGAGAATTGTTTTTGAAAAGAGTGAAGATGTAAAGCCAGGTCGCTTGGAAGTAAGCGCTCTCATTGAAGAGGGGGAAGCTAAAGAAAAAGCAAAAGCGGAAGAAACCCAAGTAATTACTGTTTCTGAAGCAATTAAAAGTGGGCTGGCTTTCGCTACGGCTTATTTAGTAAATTTGGAAACCGGAGAAAAAGGTTATTTGTCTAATGGTTTGACCAGAATTGGTCGTTCTCCCTCAAATGATATCGTTATCAGGGACCCTTCAGTTTCTCGTTTCCATGCTGAGGCAGAGAATCATCAGGGTAAGATTTACTTAAAAGACCTGGCTAGCACCAACGGAACTCAAGTGAACGGAAAACCGATTAAAGAAAAAAGACTGAGCGATGGCGATATTGTTATCTTTGGCGGAGTAAAGTTTGAATTTAGAGAGGTGGCTAAGGATTGAAGATAGCGCCAACATAGTTTTTTTAAGCTTAGCTTATTTTTTCCTCCTGTTGGTGCTGGTTTCAATTTTATTAGATTTAAGGAAAGCAAGGGATAAAATGGAAGCCTGGTTAGAATTAGAACCGCAGGACCCAAAGGAAAACCCCCAGAAATTTACTTTGGAAGGAGAAGTGGTCATTGGTCGGAGTCAAGAAGCCGACATTTTCTTGAGTGACCGCCGAGTTTCCTCTCGCCACGCTCGAGTTTACCTCAAGGACAACCACTTTTACCTGGAAGACCTTGGAAGCACTAATGGGACATTGGTTAACGGCTTACCGATAAAAGCCCCCTATCGCTTAGAAATTGGCGATAAAATAACCATTGGTCCTTATGTCTTTTACTTTGAGGCTAAGAAATGAAGTTTTACTCAGCAACTGATATTGGGAAGGTTAGGGAAAAAAATGAAGATTCCTTGCTGGCTAACCCTCCAGTTTTTGCTGTAGCTGATGGTTTAGGTGGACATTTAGCTGGTGAGGTTGCTAGCAATCTGGCACTTTCCCTGATTGAGAAAGAGCTGAAAAAGCCAATTTCTAACCGGGAAGAACTGCTTGAGAAAATGCTTAAAGCGGTTGAAGAAGTCAACAAAAAAGTTTACGAACGCTCTAAAGAGAAGTCAGATTATCGAGGGATGGGAACCACTTTAACCCTTGCTTACCAGCTTGAAGACAAACTTTACTTTTTACACGTTGGCGATAGTCGAGCTTATCTTTTTCGCCAGGGGAAACTTTACCGGCTAACTGAAGATCATTCGGTTGTTTTTCAGATGTTTAAAGAAGGTCAGATAAGTAAGGAGGAAATGGAAAGCCACCCATTAAGAAGCACTTTAACTCAGGCTATTGGCGTTTCGCCAACGGTTCAAGCAGATGTGGTTGCGGTGAAAACCCGGGTTGGCGATCGCTATTTGTTGGCTACTGATGGCTTGACTACCATGCTTAAAGATAAAGAGATTGAGGAAGTTTTGCAGAAAAACTTAAGCCTTGAAGAAAGCTGCCAGGAACTCATAAAGGCTGCCAACTTAAAAGGGGGTTATGACAACATAACCTTAGTTTTGCTGGAAATTGATGCAACTTGAAAAAAAAAGGTTTTTTGAACTTTTTTTGCTATTTTTGGTTTTTTTAAACCTCCTTTTTTCTCTAGCTAATTTAACCTCTAACTTCTTTTATTTTTCTTTGCTTTCTTTTCTTCCGTTTTTTTTAACTTCAATAATTCTTCTTTTGTTTTTTTCTCGAAGTGACCACCTCTTACTTCCTTTGGCTTATTATCTTTTCTCCATAGGATTTATTGAGATTGCCCGCTTGAACTTTAATTTAGCCACTCGCCAGCTTATCTGGTTAAATCTTTCTTTTCTGTTAGCATTGACATTGTTTTTTTTAAAAAGCACTTCTCGATTAAAAAATTACGCTTACCTTTTTGGCTTTCTGGGATTGGCTTTGCTTTTTCTGCCCGTTCTGTTTGGCTATGAAGCTGGCGGAGCTCGTTTGTGGTTAAAAATTGGCAACTTTTCGTTCCAGCCAGCTGAACTTGGTCGGTTATTTTTGATTATTTTCTTTGCTTCATACCTTGAGAGAAACGCTGAACTTTTAAGTCAGGGGACAGTTAAAATCTGGCGCTGGTGGCTACCTCACCCCAAGCATCTTGGACCTCTTTTGTTCATAACTTTTTCTGCCCTAATTTTTCTAATTTATCTTAAGGACATTGGCTTTTCAGTCTTGTTTTTCTTTCTTTTTCTCTTGCTTCTTTACGGCTCAACCAGTCGACTTTTTTATCTTTTTTCAGGTGGCCTGCTTTTCTTAATCGGTTCTTTCCTGGTTTTTTTAAACTTTACTCATGTCCAGGAAAGGATAAAAATTTTTTTAAATCCCTGGCAGGATATCGAAGGGAAAGGCTATCAGCTGGTTCAATCCTTTTTTGGTATGGCTGAAGGCAGAATGGTCGGGTTGGGGCTAACGAAAGGCTTCCCCCAACTGGTACCGGCTGCGGCGACTGACTTTATTTTTTCTGCCATCAAGGAGGAGCTTGGTTTTTTAGGAGCCCTGACAGTAATTATCGCGCTTATGCTCCTTTATTATCGCATGATTAGAACCTCTTTTTTGGTCAGCGAAGGGTTTCAGAAAATTTTGCTGGCTGGCCTGGCTTATGGTTTAGCTATTCAGAGTTTTGTAATTCTCGGCGGGTTAATGGGGCTTCTTCCCCTCACCGGAGTCACACTTCCCTGGGTAAGCTATGGGGGGAGTTCGCTTTTAGCTCAGGTTTTTTCCTTGTTTTTAGCCTTGAAAGTTTCGGGAGAGATTGGTGAAGATTAAGAATTCATTTTTAGGCTATCTTTTACTCTTTTTGTTCATAGTTTTGGCTTTGCGTCTGGCTTACCTTGAAGTCTGGGCTTTTCCTAAAATTAGGCTTCATCCTCGAAACACTCGTCCAGTATTGAAGGAATTGTCTTTTGAGAGAGGCCAGATTTTAGACCGAAGTGGAAAAATTATTGCCGAAAGCTTTTTAGAGAGGAGTGGATTTTACAAGCGCCGTTACCCTTTTAAGGAATTATTTTTTCATCCGGTTGGCTACTTTGACCCCCAGCTTGGCTCTTCAGGCTTGGAAAAGAAACTTGATAGCTATCTTGGCAGTCAGTCACTAACAATACAAAAGAAAGCTGAGCGGGGGATGAAAGTAGTCTTAACTTTAGATGCTGACCTTCAGAAAAAAGCTTTCCAGCTTTTGAGAGGGGGAAAAGGGGTGATACTGGCAATTAATCCTCAAACTGGAGAAGTTTTAACTTATGCCTCTTCTCCTTCAGTTTCGCTTGAAAAGATAAAGAGCGAGATGGGTAAAAATTTGAAAAACCAGCCGCTGGTGGATCGAATTTCGCAAGGGCTTTATCCTCCAGGTTCAGTTTTTAAAATTGTCACCCTGGCAGCAGCTTTAAAAGAAGGTTGGCCTCTTTCTAAAACTTTTAAAGCCCCAGCCCGTTTGAAAGTTGAAAACGGTAAAGTCACTAATTATCAGAAAAGGAGCTACGGGGTTTTAAGCTTGGAAAAAGCTTTTGAGAAAAGTGTGAACACAGTTTTTGCTCAAGTTGCGCTGGCTTTAGGAAGGGAAAAAATAAAAAAGGAAGCAGAAAAGTTTGGTTTTAATCAAGAAGTTTCTTTTGATTTGCCAGTGAAAAAAAGCAGGTTTCCTCTGCCTCTGGAGCGTATTGATCTGGCCTGGCAAGCGGTTGGCCAAGGCAAAGTTTTAGCTACTCCACTGCAGCTGGGAATTCTGGTTTCAGCCGTGGCTAATGGTGGAGTTTTAAAAACCCCTATTTTAATAAAGAAAGTTGAAACATCTGATGGACAAGTTTTTAGCGTTGGTCAAGCCAAAACAAAGTTCTTGTTAAAACCTGATGTGGCTTTAAAAATAAAAGAGGCGATGGTAAGAACCGTCAATTATGGAACGGGGAGGCAAGCAAAATTAACCGGGATACAACTGGGTGGAAAAACCGGAACCGCTGAGCTTGACAGCGGAAAGCCTCACTCCTGGTTTGTTTGTTTTGCGCCAGCTGAAAAACCAAGCATAGTGTTGATTGCTCTGGTTGAGCACGGTGGTTTAGGGGGTAGAAAAGCAGCTTTGTTAACACGAGAGTTTTTGAAGTATTTTTTTACCGAAAAAAGCCAAGTTTTAGTAGAATAAACTTTAATGGTTAACGAAGGTTTGATGTTTGGTAATCGCTATCAAGTAGTTGGACGGCTTGGGACTGGGGGGATGGCAGAAGTTTATGAGGCTGTTGACCGCGTATTAGGACGGACTGTTGCTATCAAAGTGCTTCATCCCACTTACTCTCAAGACCCCAACTTTGTTGCTCGCTTTCGCCGTGAAGCTCAGGCAGCTGCTAACTTAACTCATCCTAACATTGTAGCAGTTTATGACTGGGGTCAGCTCAAAAATACTTATTACATTGTTATGGAAAAGGTAGAAGGCGAAAACTTAAGGGATTTAATAAGCAATCGAGGTCCTCTCCCGCTTCCGATAGCCATTAACATTGCCAAGCAAGTAGCCTCTGCTCTTTCTTTTGCTCATCGAAGGGGCGTTATTCACCGGGACATTAAGCCTCACAACATCCTCATCACCGAAGACGGAACGGCTAAAGTTGCCGATTTTGGCATTGCCCAGGCTGATTCTACCTCTTTAACCCAAGAAGGTATGGTGGTAGGGACTGCTCAATATATCTCGCCTGAACAAGCCGAAGGCTTGCCGGCAACTGAAGCCTCTGATATTTATTCTCTTGGGATAGTATTGTTTGAAATGCTTACTGGCAAATCTCCTTTTCAGGGAGATACCCCAGTAGCAGTTGCTCTTAAGCACTTGCAGGAGCCGGTGCCTTCTCTGAGAGATTTAAGCTCGGGAATTCCGAGAGAAGTGGAAGCAGTAGTTCTTAAATGCCTGGCAAAAAACCCTCTCGACCGCTATCAATCAGCACTCGAATTTCGAACTGATCTGGAGAAAATTGAGAAAGGCTTGCCTATTGATGTTTCCCCGCTTTCTGATGAAAAAACTATGGTTTTACCTTCTTCGCAAATTGAGAAAAAACGGCGTTCCTGGTGGGCAATTGTTGGAATTACGATTTTTGTCTTGTTTTTACTTACCGCGGGAGCTTTTGCTCTTTGGCAGCAAATGCTTATTGCTAATCGGGTGGTAGTTCCGAACATTGAACAGGAAACTTTGAGCGATGCCAAAAAAATACTTCGCGAAAAAGGACTTAAGCTGAAAGTGGTTGAGGAAAAATTCTCCGACCTTTATCCCAAAGATACAATAATAAGTCAGGACCCCGAACCGGGACGAAAGGTCAGAAAAGGAACGGAAGTAAAAGTAGTAGTTAGTTTAGGTGTCGAGTTAGTTGAAGTTCCAGATGTTGTAGGAATGGATGCGATTGAAGCCGCTTCTACTTTAGGAGAAAAAGGGCTGGTAGTTGAAAGCCAGGAAGGTTACAGCGATAAAGTAGCCGAGGGTTTAGTTATTAAGCAAGAACCGGCCGCTGGCGAGAAAATACCGCGCGGTACCAAAGTGATTTTAATTGTCAGCAAAGGAGCTGAGACTCTGATAGTTCCTGATGTGGTTGGATTTTCGGTAAATGAGGCTACCCGAACTTTAGCGCAAGAAGGGTTTAAGTACTCAGTTAAATATCAACCAAGTGATGCTGTACCTAAAGGGAGGGTTATTAAACAAACTCCAGCGGCAGGCAGCGAAGAAAAGCGGGGCTCGGTGGTAACAATTTATGTCAGTACGGGAAAGGCTAAAGTTGCGGTGCCCAATGTGGTTGGCATGGACGAAAGTGCGGCTACTGATGCTCTTGAGGCAGCTGGCTTTGTGGTTCAACCTTTAGACACTCCAACTACTGACCCAACAAAAATTGGCGTAGTAATTAGCCAGTCTCCAGCCGCCGGGAGCTTGGCCAACCGCGGCTCAGTAGTAAAAATATATGTGGGAATTACTAGTAGCGACAGTACGCCTTCAACTTCCTTAATATAGGCTAGTTTGAACAGGTTTAAAATTTTGACCAAAAAGAATATAATCAAAAAGGTAAGAAAGAGAGGGATAAAATAAGTTGCGAAGAAAAATTGTCTGGTTGCTTTTTTTGCTGGCCTTGTTATTTACCGGGGGGGCTTTGCTTTTGACTTCAAAACGCCTGGCAGTTTTTTACTTCACCGAAATGTTGAATGAACCCGAGTTTGTTTCCAGCTAGGCTTGATTAAACTTTTATTTGTGGTAAATTAAGAATCTTAAGAGTTGCTTTTGGGCCTGTAGCTCAGTAGGTTAGAGCGCACCCCTGATAAGGGTGAGGTCCTTGGTTCGATTCCAAGCAGGCCCACCATCTAACATATTTGGAGAATATTTAGAACGCTTTTTTGCCTACTTAATACTTAATTCCAAAGATATGACTAACGCTTTTAAGTTTATTGAAAGTCTCTAAAAAGACGAAGATATACCTTGGGGGAGAGCCCTAATTCACGGTTTAATCGCAGGGCAAAATTGAACATGCTAACAATTAAAAAATTAAGATAATTTATTTTTTAAATGTTTTTAAATGCTTTAGATAGGGTCTATGGTAGTCAATTGGTCTTTGGTTTATAATTTTTATTTGCTTGGAGAGATGGCCGAGAGGCTGAAGGCACTCGCCTGCTAAGCGAGTAAGGGGGTTTAAAGCCTCCTTCGAGGGTTCGAATCCCTCTCTCTCCGCCAGTCCTTAATGAATTTTTTTATCAGTAAGGTTGCGCCCGTAGCTCAATAGGATAGAGTAACGGACTACGAATCCGGTGGTTGGGCGTTCGAATCGCCCCGGGCGCACCACTTTAAAATGCTCGGCAATAGGAAAGTTTTCTCCTTCTTTAAATTTTTCCAGCCTAAAAGATTGAAAAGGACTTAATTTGGCTACTGATCCCTCTATTACTATTAAACGATCAACAACTACTTGGCGGTTAGTTGGTGCTATTACCATTAAGCTCTCTTTAAGAATGCTTGTTCGAAGTAATCAAGAAACGGTTTAAAGTCAAGATACTCTCTAACTACTTTTTCTTTTGTAGTCAGCTTAAAATTTGGGCGATATTTCAAACAAAACTTTTCCTTGCGAGATAGCTTTATATTGAATCACAATTGGGGCTAGCTGAAGAAAAACTATATCTGATTCTGCCTGGTTTATTGGGGATTAGGCGGGGGAAGAAAGAAGCTTAATTAAGTGAATAGAAATTACCCTGTTCAATTATACAACATAGTAAGGCATAAAACTTAGTGAAGATTTAAAAACTGATCTGGCGGAGGGAGAGGGATTTGAACCCTCGTCCCCGCTTTTGGCGGAGAACACGATTTCCAGTCGTGCGCCTTCGTCCACTCGGCCATCCCTCCAGGAAAACAAAGATTATCCTACGATAATTTTTTCCTTAAGTCTACTGGCTTTGCTTTTGCTTTTTTAAAAGTATTTTTTTAAAGTAGTTTTAAATGATAAATTGTTGGTGGCAGCGTGCAAAAGCTTACTACCAATTAACAAAGCCTAAAACTGTTTGGCTGCTGGTTCTTGTCGGGATGGCTTCGGCTTTTCTGATTTTCCCTCGCTGGCAAGGAGAGCCAATAAAGCTGGCAACTTGCTTTTTGGCTTTGCTTTTAAGCGTTGCCGGCACTAACGCTGTAACCTGCTGGATTGATAAAGACATCGATAAACTAATGGAGCGGACCAGTAATCGGCCTTTGCCGCGAGGGGAGCTTACGCCGCGAGCCGCTCTGCTTTTTGGGCTTACAACATTTTTATCTGGCTGTCTGATAAGCCTTTATTTAGAACCAGAGGCAACTATTTATTTGGTGCTTGGCTTTATTTTTTCCGCTGTTGTTTACAATGGTCACTTAAAAAGGCGCTCTTCGCTAAATATCCTCTTTGCTTCCCCAGCTGGAATGATGCCAATTTTTTTCTCCTGGAGTTTTTTAGGAGAAAAAATTAGTTTGGTTCCTTTTTTGCTCGGGTTGTTAGTGGTTTTTTGGACACCAGCTCACATCTGGAGCCTGGCTTTTTTTTACTCCTCTGATTATAACAAGGCTAAAGTGCCCATGCTGCCTTTGGTGGCTGGGGAAAAGAAAACTATCAGACTAATTGCTCTTTTTAATGCTTTGCTGGCAGGCACTTCTATTGGTTTAGGTTTGAGCGGTTTCTTTGGAAAATTTTATTTGATTACCGCCTTGGTTTTAAACTTTGCGTTTTTAGCTTTAACAGTTTTTACTTATCTAAAGCCTAGCCGGGAAAACTCCTGGCGACTTTTCAAGTTTTCCAGTCCCTACCTGGCTTTGTTATTTTTAATAATGGTAGCTGATCGCTTTCTAAGTCTTTAGTTTTGTTGCGGAACTATCTTTTCTAAGCCCCCCATATAGGGACGTAAAACTTCAGGCACAGTTACACTTCCATCCGGTTCTTGATAGTTTTCAAGAATAGCAGCAACAGTTCTCCCAACTGCCACTCCGGAACCGTTTAAAGTATGAACCAGCTGAGGTTTGGCTTTTTGGTCTTCTTTGTAGCGTATTTTAGCCCTTCGGGCTTGAAAATCTTCGCAATTTGAGCAGGAAGAAATTTCTTTATAAGCGTTTTCTCCAGGAAGCCAGACTTCTAAATCATAGGTTTTAGCCGAAGAAAAGCCAAGGTCGCCAGTGCAGAGGAGGATAACGCGATAGGGCAACTCCAACCTTTTTAAAACTTCCTCGGCGTCGTTTACCAAAGACTCTAGCTCATCGTAAGACTGTTCCGGCTTGGTTATTTTCACCAACTCAACCTTATTGAATTGATGCTGACGGATTATTCCCCGGGTATCTTTTCCATAAGAACCGGCTTCTCTTCGAAAGCAAGGAGTATAAGCAGTGTACTTTAAAGGGAGGTGGCTACCGTCAAGGATTTCACCAGCATGCAAATTGGTAAGAGGGACTTCAGCTGTAGGAATAAGATAAAGCCCGTCTTCTGAACAGTAAAACATATCTTCGCCAAACTTCGGAAGTTGGCCAGTTCCGGTCATTGTCTGGCTATTCACCAAAAGCGGAGGCCAGACTTCAACATAACCATGCTCTTTAGTGTGCAGGTCAAGCATAAACTGAATTAAAGCTCTCTCTAATTGAGCTCCAACCCCAATAGAAACCGTAAAGCGGGACTTGGCAAGCTTAGCTCCCCTCTCAAAATCCAAAATTTCCAGCAACTTCCCCACTTCCCAGTGGGGTAAGGGATTGAAAGAAAAAGTTCTCTTCTTACCCCAGCTCCGAACAACCTGGTTTTCTGTCTCATCTCTTCCTGAAGGCACTGAAGGGTGAGGGAGGTTGGGAAGGTTAAGCAAGGTGCTTTCAATTTCGTTTTCGGTTAAGGAAAGAGCTTTTTCTAACTGGCTAATCTTTTCAGATATCTCTCGGATTTTTTCTTTCTCGATTGGGATTTCTTTTCCTTGAGCTTTAGCTTGAGCAACTTCTTTAGATGCTCGATTGCGATAAGAACGTAGGTTTTCAATTTCTACCAGCATTTTTCGCCTCTTTTCATCAAGAGCAAGCAGTTCCTCAACCTCAAATTCTAAGCCCCGATTTAAAAAAGCTTTTTTTGCTTCTTCCGGGTTTTCCCTCAAGAACTTTAAATCAAGCAATTAACTCTCCCGCGGATAAGAGCCTAAAATTTTTACCTGGCGCAGCTTGCAGCTCAAGCATTTTAAAGCATCTTTTATTGTTTCATCTTCTTTGTGGCCTTCCAGATCGATAAAGAAGCAGTAATCGCCCAAAGCTTTTTTAGTCGGGCGAGAAACAATCTTAGTTAAGTTAATATAGCGGTAAGCAAACTCTTGAAGGATACCAAGAAGGCTTCCTGGTCTATCTTGATAAATGAAACAAACTATGGAAGTTTTATCAAATCCAGTTGGTTTAGCTTCTTCCTTACCTATCAGAACAAAGCGAGTTAAATTGTCTTCAAAATCTTCAATGCGAGGTCGTAAAATTTTAAGGTTGTAAATTTCCGCTGCCCTTTCAGGGCCAATGGCTACAACATCTCCCCCAAGAGTTTGAGCTTTAGAAGCAGCCTCAGCTGTGCTTGAAGTAACTTCAACTTTAGCTTGAGTCAGGTTTTCCCGTAAAAACTTCTCACACTGAGCAATAGCTTGAGGATGAGAAACAACCAATTTTACTTTAGAGAGCTCTTGTCCTTCCTGACCAAGCAAGTAGTGATGGATTGGGTAAATAACTTCTCGCTCGATCTTTAAATCAAATGAAAAAGCCAAAAGGTCTAAAGTAATATTAACCGAACCTTCAATTGAGTTTTCAATTGGAACAAAACCTTTATCAATTTCGTTTTTTTCTACCGCTCGAAAAATATCGTAAACCGTGAGATAAGCAGTAGCTTCATAATCAAGAGCAGAAGCAAATTTTACCAGAGCTTCCTCGCTAAAAGTTCCTTCTGGCCCTAAATAACCAATCCTCAATTTTTTCATTTCTCCTCTATTTTATTGGTTTAAATTGAGCTTGTTAAGCTTTTATCAGTTTAATCTTTTTTTCTGGCTCTCCTTACCGCCTCTTTTTCTTCTTCGGAGAGGCGAAAAGGCGACTCACCGCCTTCCAATGGTTTAGCATAAACTCGTCCTTCGTGACGGCTTTGAATTGAGGTAATAACAAAACCATTTCCCCAGTCATCAATTAAAGCCAGGGAAAAACTAAGCTCTCCTCCAATGTCTTCGAAAGCATCAAACCTTACCAAGCCAGCACGCCGAAGAGAAGATTTACTCAAACTTTCCAATAGCTTTAGGGTATGCTGAATTTCTCGAACCCTGTTTTCAAGCTCTCTTATCTTTTTTTCGTTACCTAATAATATTTCCCTCAGTTTTTCTTCTTTTAACGCCTGATTTAAATTTTTATCTTGCTTAAAACGATAAAGAAAAATTACAGTTAAGGCTGTCAACCATAAAAAAGCAAAACCTATTAAAACAGTTATCATTAACAACCAACTCACTCCTTGTTGATGTATTATAACTAAAAATGAAAAATTCAGGCTGGCAAGAAGAAATAAAAGAAATTTTAAAGGAAGTAAGTCTGGGAAAAATTAAGGTTGAAGAAGCTTTGGAAAAACTAAAAATCCTTCCTTACTTACGGCTGGGAAGTGTTTGTTTAGACACTCATCGAGCTTTAAGAAAAGGTTTTGCTGAAGCTATTTATTGTCCAGGAAAGACCGAAGAACAGTTAATAAAAATTGCTAAAGCCTTTGCTGAAAGCAAAACAAATTTTCTGGCTACCAAAGCAGGGGAAAAAGACTTTGAAATAATCAAAAAGATAATTAGTGTTGCTCGATATCATCCCCAAGCCCGCCTGGTAACGGTCAGTTTTAAAAAAGTTCCTAAAAAAGGGCTTGTGCTGGTTATAAGTGGAGGAGCTGCTGACCAGCCAATTGCTGAAGAAGCAGCCATTACCGCCGAGTTTTTAGGTAACCGCGTAAAGCGGGCTTACGACGTGGGGATTGCTGGACTGCATCGCCTTTTTTCCTTTCTGGAAGACATTCAAAAAGCCCGAGCCATAGTTGTGGTTGCTGGAATGGAAGGTGCTTTGCCCAGCTTGATAAGCGGGCTGGCTTCTGCTCCAGTTATTGCTGTCCCAACCAGCGTTGGCTACGGAGCCAACTTCAACGGCCTGGCTCCTTTGCTAACCATGCTCAACAGCTGTGCTGAAGGTTTAGCCATAGTCAATATTGACAACGGGTTTGGGGCTGGTTACTTTGCTTCTTTGATAAACTTAAGATAAGGCTTCAGAAAAACTTTTTTAGCGGGAAATTTTCCTTTTACCTTGAACAAATATCCTCTTTGCGTTAGTATTCATATTGAGTTATTAGTAAGTAAGTTAAAAAGGAATCAAACAACAGTAATGAAGAAAAATAAAGAAGAGCTTTTTATGGAAGAAGCTCTGAAAGAAGCCAGACTAGCCTATGAAAAAGGCGAAATTCCCATCGGAGCAGTGGTAGTAAAGGACGGAAAAATAATTGCTCGAGCTCACAACCTTAAAGAAACCCTGTTTGACGCGACTGCCCATGCGGAAATTTTAGCAATTCGTCAAGCTTGCGAGCATCTTCGCAACTGGAGACTTCTGGACTGCGAGATTTACACCTCTTTAGAGCCCTGCCCGATGTGCGCAGGGGCAATAGTTATGGCTCGTTTAAAAAGACTGGTTTTTGGTGCTTTCGACCCCAATATTGGAGTTTCTTCTTCCGGAATTGACCTTTTTTCTTTGCCCCGCCTCAACCATCATACTGAAGTAGTTGGCGGCGTGCTAAAAGAAAAAGCTGAAGCTCTTCTTAGGCCTTTCTTCTATGAACTGCGAAACAAAAACAAAACTGATGATTTGAGCGGTTAAAAAACTTTTATTCTTATTCTTTCTGTTTTTTGTAAAAACTTCAAAATTGTTTATAATCCCTTTTGGAGGGATGGCTGAGTGGACGAAAGCGGCGGTCTTGAAAACCGCAGTCCGGTGGAAATCGGACCGGGGGTTCAAATCCCTCTCCCTCCGCCAGCTTTTTCTAACAGCAGACATCCTATTTTGAGACATAAAGGAATTTTTGCATGAAGAAAACTACAGCTACAGGTCGTATAAATGCCAAAGCCCTTGAGTTGCTCGAGCAGCATCCGGAAGGCATGCGTTGGTCAGAGCTATTGAAAACAATTAAGGTCTGGGACCCAACCCTTCATCCAAAAACGATTAATGGTTGTATCTGGAAACTTCTTGAAAAATACCCTGACCAAGTTTACAAACCATCTAAAGGGGTTTTTCGTTTGCTGAAATATAAATCTGACACCGAAGGGAAACAGTCATAATTTTATTTACGGACTGCTGTAAGGAAAGATTTTAAATTATGCTTTTTCTCAGTTTTCTGAAACTCGTTTTTAAATTAGCTGGGGTTGCTTAATATAAAAATATAAAAACACACTGCTATTCTGATTTAACCTTTAAGCCTGATTGGTTTTTGCTAAAATTTTTTCCTGGTTTGAGAGATAGTGAACCATCTCAATTTTGCTTGATAAAAAGACTGCAGGACTTTTTGGGCTATCTTAGTCTGACGACTCTGCTAAAATATTATGAGCCGGGTTGAGCTAGGCGGGGAGTTAGCGGTGCCCTGAACCTGCAATCCGCTGTAGCAGGGCTGAAGCTTAACTCGAGGTGAGCTTTTGAGAGAAAGGTTGTTGAAATAGGCAATGAAGGCTGGGCCCAGCAGGGCTTTAAGCTGACAAACTCCGCCAGGCCCGGAAGGGAGCAACGGTAAGTCAGTGGCGGCAGCTGCTGGTCAACCTGGCTGGAGCCGATTTTCAGCAATACTCTCTGGGAAGTTTCATCGACAGTTAAGTGCTCAACCCGGGATTAAGGATTGAGATGGAAGAGAAAACTCTTTATCGTAAATGGAGGCCCCAGAGCTTTTCACAAGTGGTGGGCCAAAAGCATGTAGTTCAGACTTTGGCTAATGCCATTGAAGCTGGGAAAATATCCCATGCTTACTTATTTATTGGCACCCGTGGAACGGGAAAAACTTCAGTCGCTCGTATTCTGGCTAAGTCTATAAACTGCGAAAGAGGCCCAACGGTTAGCCCTTGCGAAAAATGCCAGCCGTGCCAGCAAATAAGAGCTGGAAACTTTCTTGATGTGATTGAAATAGATGCTGCTTCTAACCGGGGAATAGACGATGTCCGAGCTTTAAGAGAACAACTTTATTACTCTCCTTCTCAAGGTAGATACAAAGTTTATATTATTGATGAAGTTCATATGCTTACCCCCGAAGCCTCTAATGCTCTACTTAAGGTTCTTGAAGAACCACCGCCTAAAACAGTGTTTATTTTAGCTACTACTGAAGCTCATAAGGTATTGCCGACCATTCTTTCTCGTTGCCAGCGATTTGACTTCCGCCGACTGGCACCCGAAGAAGTTGTCAATCGTCTGAAAGAGATAGCCAGCGAGGAAGGAATATTAGCAGAAGAAAGCGCTTTGTGGGCAATTTCCTCATTTTCCCAAGGTTCTCTCCGTGATGCTATTGTCCTTCTTGAACAGGGAGCTTTTTATTCACCCAAGGGCCTCAAAGAAGAAGATGTTTTTTTCCTTTTGGGTAAATCTCCGGAAGATATTTTGGAGAATTTGGTCAGTCTGATTTCAACTGGCAATCTTTCCGGGTTTTTAAGTTTAACCGAAGAACTTTATCTTAAAGGACATTCTTTTAAAAATTTACTAACGGAGTTGCTTGACTATTTATATGCTTTACTTTTAAAACAAGAAGCAGGAATTGAACCAAAAGTTTATCCATCGGCAAGTAATTTCGAGAATAAGCTTTCTTCCTTTCAAATCGGAGAGATAATGGAAATTTTGTCGGTAGCTATTGCCGAGCTAAGATACCAGGAAAATCCCCGTCTTACCTGGGAATCGGCCTTTTTTAAAACCTTCCGTCTTCTTGGTTTTTATGCAGAAAATAAGCCAGTAGAAAGAAAAACAGAGAATGGAACTCAAGGCAAAAAAGCTGTTGACTCTTTCTGTAGTGAAGAAACAGTCGATTATCCTTCTAAGCCGGTAGTGACTTCGCTCAAAGATAAGTCTTATAAAACTAATGAAGAAGTTGCTGAAGATAAATCGTTTTCGCTTTCTTTTTTCTGGGAAAAAGTTTTAAAGGAACTCAAAGCTCAAAAACCCAGCCTTTATTATATGCTCATAAACGCTAAGTTATTTTCCCTGAAAAATAAGACCATTTTTTTAAGCTTTAGTCCCGATGACCGTTTTCATTTTCAAGAAGTTTCTTCCCGTCCAAATTTAGAGCGAATTGAAACCATATGCTATCAGCTTAGTGGGGAAAAATTTAAGATTAAATGTTCAATAGATGATGTGAATAAAACAAAAAGAGAAAAACCAAAAACAGGTGAAGAAAAAATTACCAGTTTTTTGGAAGAGTTTGGAGCCGAACCTATTTTAAGTCCGAAAAAAGAGGAGGGTAATTATGAATTTGAATAAACTTTTAAAAGAGGCTCAACGGATGCAAAAAGAAATTTTAAGGGTTCAAGAAGAGTTGGCTCAAAGAAAAATTGAAGCCACAGCAGGTGGAGGGGCGGTTAAGGTAGTGGTTAGTGGAGCTCAAGAACCTCTGGAAGTAAAAATCGACCCCAGCCTGGCTTCGTCTGAAGAAGTTGAGATGTTGGAAGACCTAATCCTCGCAGCTTTCCGGGAAGCCTTAGAACAATCAAAGAAGGTTGCCGAGGAAGAGCTTAAAAAAGTTCAAGGGGGCCTGGGCCTGCCGGGTTTCTTTTAAAGATGCCATTTTTTTCTCTGCCATCAAGCCTTAAGCACTTAATAGAGGAGCTTGAAAAGTTGCCTGGAGTTGGTCCTAAGACTGCTCAAAGACTGGCTTATTATCTTATGCAAAGACAAAAAGATGAAGTAAAAAGTTTAGCCCAGGCTATAACTGAGGCGATTGATAAAATTGTTTTTTGCTCCCACTGTTATAACTTTGCTGAAGGAGAACTTTGCGAAGTTTGCCAGGACGCAAGCCGCGATAAGGCGGTAATTTGTGTAGTTGAAGAGCCAAAAGACATTCTGGCTATAGAAAAGGCCCGCCAGTTTAACGGTGTCTATCATGTTCTCCACGGCTCGATTTCTCCCTTGGAGGGGAAAGGGCCTGAAGACCTCCGCTTGTCAGAGTTGCTGGATAGAGTAAAAAAAGAAAGCATTAAAGAAGTTATTTTAGCAACCAATCCTAACCTTGAAGGAGAAACAACCGCTCTTTACCTTGCTCGATTGCTGAAACCGCTGGGAGTGAAAACTACTCGCTTGGCTAGTGGTTTGCCTCACGGTTCTGACCTTGATTTTGCTGATGAAATTACTTTAGGCCGAGCTTTTGAAGGACGCCTGGAAATTTAAATCCTTAAAAAATAAAGGTTTATCAGACTTTAAGCAATTAGCCATTGTTTAATCTAAAAGTCATTTTAAGCTGAGCTAAAAGGTTTTTTTACTTTCCCCTTTGCTTCACTTAAAAATCTATTTATTTAAAACAAACACAGGTTGCCTCAACTAAATTATGCTATAAATCTGTTAAAGCTCATTCTTTCTTTGGGCTTGCTACTTTCAAAGTTTGTTCTTGATTCTGGCGTCTTTCTTTTAAGCTCAAACCCCAGTCAAGCTTTTCATATTCTTTTCTAGCGTCTATAACGTTAAGGTTTCAAGTAGATTTTTCTAGAGGAAATTCTTTTCCTTGACAAAAAAAGAGTCTTTGGCTATTCTTACCAAAAGTTTTTTGGCGGTGAATGATGTCAAATTTCTGGGAAATTCGATGGCACGGTCGAGGAGGTCAAGGAGCGGTAACAGCCGCGAAATTTCTCGCGGAAGTAGCGCTCACTAAGGACTTATACTTTCAAGCTTTTCCGGAATACGGGGCTGAAAGAATGGGAGCGCCCATTCAAGCTTTCACTCGTTTAAGTAAAGAGCCAATTTATATTAGAAGTGCCATCGAAAAACCTGATGTGATAGTAGTACTTGACCCAACTTTGGTCGGAACAGTAAATATCCTTGAGGGGTTAAAAAACAACACTATGATTCTGGTTAACACGCCGTTGTCCCCGGCTGAGGTCAAAAAAAATCTTGAGCTTGAGGGTAAAAAAAATCGGGTTTTTACTGTTGATGCCACTAAGATTGCCCTGGAAACTATTGGACGACCAATTCCCAATACGCCACTGGTGGGGGCTCTGGTTAGAGTGACTGGCTTGTTTCAACTGGAAGAAGTGATCGAAGGACTAAAGGTTTCTTTCGGAAAAAAGTTTTCTGAGGAAGTGATAGAAGGCAACATCGCGGCAATTAGAAGAGCTTATGAGGAGGTAAAAGAAGCGTAATGAAGTGGGATATTAAGAAAATTAAAGAGTGGAAGTTCTATGAACACCCACAGGGGGCAATAGTTCTTGAAGCCGCTAACTCGCTTTATTATCAAACTGGTAGCTGGCGAACCTTTCGACCGGTCTGGGCAGAAGAAAAATGCACCCATTGTCTTTATTGTTTTATTTTCTGCCCTGACGCAGCGGTAAAAGTTAGCAGAGAAAAAATTACTGGGTTTGACTTAGAACATTGCAAAGGCTGTGGAATTTGCGCTACTGAATGTCCGCGTGAAGCTATTAAAATGGTTGAGGAACGAGGAAGCGATGACGTCTAAGAAAAAAGTTGCTGCTATTACTGCTAATGTGGCTTGTGCTTATGCTATGCGACAAATCGAACCCGATGTTGTTCCTGCTTATCCTATTACGCCCCAAACTACGGTTATGGAAGAATTTTCCAACTATGTGGCTGATGGAATTGTTAACACTCAATTGATAAGAGCTGAGAGTGAGCATTCGGCAATGAGTGCGGCTATTGGCGCATCAGCAGCTGGTGCACGGGTAATGACGGCAACTTCAGCCCAAGGCTTGGCTTTGATGTGGGAGATGCTTTACATTGCTTCAGGCATGCGCTTACCAATTGTAATGCTAAATGTCAATCGAGCCCTTTCAGCTCCGATTAATATTCACTGTGACCACAGCGACAGTATGGGAGCTCGGGATGCCGGCTGGATTCAGCTTTTTTCTGAGAATGCTCAAGAAGCGTATGACAACACTATTCAGGCAATAAAAATTGCTGAAGATATGCGAGTTAGGCTTCCAGTGATGGTTCTTTACGATGGTTTTATAGTTTCTCATGCTATTGATCGGGTGGAACTTTTAGACGACCAGGCGGTTAAAGATTTTGTTGGAGATTTTAAACCAGTTTATCCTCTTTTAGACGCAGACAACCCAGTTACCTTTGGCCCTTTTGACAGTTTAGGTGGTTATTATTTTGAGTTTAAGCGAATGCAGGAAGAAGTAATGAGGCGGGCTAAAAATGTTATTACGAAGGTTGGAGATGAGTTTAAGAGAATAAGCGGGCGTTCCTACAGTCTTTTTGAGAGTTATCAAATTAAAGATGCCGATTTTGTTATAGTTATCTTGGGATCGGCTGCGGGAACGGCTCGGTTTGCTGTTGATACTTTGCGCCAACAAGGAATCAAGGTTGGCCTCTTAAAGCTTAGGGTGTTTCGACCATTTCCCGCTGAAGAGATAACCAAAACTTTGAGCACGGCAAAAGCAGTAGCTGTTTTAGACCGCTCGATGTCGTTTGGTGCTCAGGGCGGACCGTTATTTCAAGAAATTCGCTCAGCCTTCTACGACCTCGATATTCGCCCGCTAATTGTTAACTATATTTATGGCTTGGGTGGGCGAGAAATTGAAACGGCTCACTTTTTTAAAGTGGTTGCTGACCTTGAAGACTTGTTAGAGCACGGAAGTAAAGAATTGTCAATCAAA
The DNA here is from genome assembly GCA_964426525.1 of uncultured Actinomycetota bacterium. Classification (GTDB taxonomy): domain Bacteria; phylum Actinomycetota; class Aquicultoria; order SKW223; family CALKMS01; genus CALKMS01. The sequence continues at coordinate 25,992 of CAYRQL010000014.1, forward strand.
TATCTTAATTTGAGGGAGTAAATGGCAAATTTAAAAGATTTATCTAAGAAGAAAGAAGGTTTAGTTGGCGGGCATCGACTTTGCGCGGGTTGCGGCGAAGGAATTGCTGTTCGCCAGGTTCTTTTAGCTGCTCCTCGTCCTCTTGTTTGTGCAGTGGCAACTGGTTGTTTAGAGGTTTCGACAACTGTTTATCCTTATACTTCCTGGAACTGCTCACTTATTCACACTGCTTTTGAAAATGCCGCTGCCACTTTGTCTGGCGCTGAAGCAGCTTTTAAAGCTTTAAAAGCAAAAGGAAAAATGGAGAAGAACTTTTATTTTATTGCTTTTGCTGGAGATGGAGGAACTTACGACATTGGCCTTCAAGCTCTCTCTGGGGCGTTAGAAAGAGGGCATCGCCTTCTGTATGTTTGCTTGGACAACGGCGCATATATGAACACTGGTATTCAGCGCTCAGGAGCTACACCGCTTGGAGCCTGGACCACCACCACTCCAGTGGGCAAGAAAGAGCCTGGGAAGCTAGAGTGGCGAAAAAACTTAACAAACATTGCTTCAGCCCACAATGGTACTTATGTTGCCCAAGCTACTATTTCTCATTGGAAAGATTTGACTCAAAAAGTAGAGAAGGCTTTAGCTCATAATGGGCCTTCTTTTATTAACATTCTTGCCCCCTGTCCGCGAGGCTGGCGAACCAAAGAAGCACAAAGCGTCCGATTAGCTCGCCTGGCAGTAGAAACTTGTTTCTGGCCTCTTTTTGAAGTTGAAGAAGGAAAGTGGCAGGTTAATTTTAAGCCAAGGGAGAAAAAGCCAGTTGAAGAGTGGCTTAAACTTCAAGGTCGTTTTAAGCATCTTTTTAAAGAAGAAAACCGGCCTTTTCTTGAGAAAATTCAAAGTTATGTTGATGCTGAGTGGGAAAAACTTCTCACTCTTTCTTCACTCTAGTTGTAACTTCAGTTTTGTAAATCATCTTTTTTAGCTTAATTTTTTTTCTCTTCTCTTTTATTTGCTTTTATATTAAAATCTAATAGTAATTGAGGGGGAGATAGAGTGAAAAAAAGGGTATTCTCATTAGTGCTTGTAGCTTCAATGGTTTTTTTTTCCTGCGCACCCAAGCAAGAAAAAATCAAACCCCAACCAGTAACATCCATTAAAATTTCTGGTTCTGATACTTGCCGTCCTTTAGTTGAAATTTTAGCTCGCGCATACAGTAAGTCGCATCCAGAATTAAAGATTAGGTTTTTACCGAGCACTCATTCTAAAGGCGGTATCGAAGGAGCAGCCCAAGGCTTGCTTGATATTGGTTTGGTTTCCCGCGAGCTTAAACCGGAAGAAAAAGCCCTGGGCTTAACATATCTTTTGCTATCCAATGATGGGCTAGCTGTTGCCACTAATAATTCAGTTAAAGTTAAAAACTTAACTACTCAACAAGTAAGAGATATTTACAGCGGAAAAGTTAAAAACTGGAAGGAACTGGGGGGAGCTGATGCCCCCATTGTGGTTCTTGATCGCAATGAGGACGAATCAGCTAAGATAATTTTGCGCCAATATGTTTTGGGGAAAACCCTTCAAATAACCAAAGAAGCAACAGTTCTTTATTATGAAAGCGATATGGTGGAGACTTTAGAAAAAACACCGAACACTATTGGCTACCTTTCGCTTGGTTATGCTTTATCAAAAAAGCTTCCTATCAATCTGATTTCTCTGGATGGCGTAGTACCCTCAGTTACTAATGTTCTTAATGGCAAGTATAAGGTTACTATGCCTTTGGGTATTGTTTACATAAAACCAAAACCACAAACTAAAAAACTAATAGATTTCTTTCAGAGTGAAGAAGCTAATAGGCTAATGATTAAAAATGGTTTTGCCCCTTGTCAGCGGAGATGAACTTTTTTCGTCGCCTGCCTTTAGTCTATAAGATAGCTCTCCCTTTTATTTTAATCAACCTTGTAACTGCTTTGATTGCTGGACCAGTTGCTTCCTTTTGGGTTAGAGAAAGAATTGAAACTGAAATGAGGGCTCGTCTCGAGGGAAGCCTGAATCAGTTAAAAAATTACCTAAAGGGAGAAGAAAACCGCTTAAAAATGTTTGCTCGTTCAACTGCTGCACGTCTAATGGTGCAAAAAGCTATGAGAGAAAAGAATTTGATCGCACTTCATCAGGCTTTAGTTCCTCACGAAGTAATCAATCGCTTTGACTTTGTGGAAGTAACTGACTCCCAGGGAAAAGTCATTTACAATCACAACGGACCCTTCCCTATTGGAGAAGATTTAAGCCGGTTAGAACCGGTAAAAACTGGTTTGCTGGGAATGAACCGCTCAGGTTTTTACCGCGACAATTTAATGGCAGTTGCCCCCATTTATCAAACCCACGGGGTTGCTGGTCTATTTTTAGTTGGAGAGAAACTGCGAGCTTCAAAAATCAAGAAAGATATTTTAGGTGGAAAAGCAGACTTTTGTATTTATTTACTGGGAGAAAAACTACGAACTGTTTCGACTTTGAAGATGGAACATGAACACAGTTTAAAATTGGCAAGAAAGGTTATGGAAGAAGAAAAAACCTACCAGCGCAAAGAAACATTTAATGGTAAACTGTTTTATGTTGTTTATTCCCCCTTATATTTTGATAATTTGCCGGCCGGGACAATAGTTTTAAAGATTGGCGGTCAATCAGTAAAAAGTGCGATAAGAACACTGTTCTTCAATGTAGTTTTTTTGAACCTCTTTTTAGTCTTGACAATAGCAGCCTTTTCTTATTTTCTGGGTCATTTAATAGCTTCACCAGTCAAATCTTTAATTAAAGTTTTAGAGGAGGTGGGGAAAGGAAATTATAATGTGAAGGCGCGGGTCAAGACAGGAGACGAAGTTGAAACTCTGGCCGAAGCTTTTAACCACATGACTGAGCAAATTAAAAAACAACAAGATATGCTTAACCAAAAGCTTTTTGAGCTGTCAGTGATTTACGACATTGCCTTAACTATTAGCTCAACTTTTAATATTAATGAAATCCTTCCTATCTTATCTGAAAGTGCCCGGCGGGTTTTTGATGCCGATTTAATATGTGTCTATCTTTACGAAGCAGAGAGCCAGAATTTTAAACTGGGTTTGTGCAGTAAAAGCTCGCGACTTGTTCGCGAGGAAGAAAAAGTATTAGAAGATAAGTTCCTTCCTGAGCTTAAACTAAAGAATAATCTTCTTGAAAGGGACTATCTTAAAACTGCCCCCTTTAAATCAGTGATGGCTCAAAATATGATTGCTGAAGGCAAAACCCTTGGAACGATTTTCGCTGCCACTCTTGACAAGGAATACACTGTTGACGACCTGCAAGTTTTAACCACTTTAGCCCAACAAGCAGCTGTAGCTATTGAAAATGCCAATCTCTTTGATTCGCTGGAAAAAGCTTACTTAGGAATTGTTCGGGCTTTAGCTATTGCCATTGACGCTCGTGACCCTTACACTCGCGGTCATTCAGAGAGAGTAGCAAAGGTTGCTACCGATTTAGCTAAAGAACTCAAGCTTTCGCCAACCGCCATTCATGAAATAGAGATTGCTGCCTATCTTCATGATATTGGCAAAATTGGCATACCTGATGATATTCTTTTGAAGCCCGCCCATCTTAACAATAGCGAAATGAGAAGGATAAGAGAACACCCGGCAATTGGGGCCAGCATTTTAGCGCCTTTGCTTTTCCTGGGGGAGGTAGTCCCGACTATTAAGCATCATCACGAACATTACGATGGCGGCGGCTACCCTGACGGGCTTAAAGGAGAATCAATTCCCCTTGGAGCTCGAATTCTAACTTTAGCTGATGCTTTCGAAGCCATAACTAGTGACCGACCTTATCGAAGAGCTCGGACGGTTGAAGAAGCTATTAACGAAATTAAAAGGTGTGCTGGAGCGCAGTTTGACCCAAGATTAGTGGAGACATTTCTTCGAATCATAGAAAAAAACCTCGATAAATATGGTTTAAATAAATTGAAATAAATTTACAACTTGGTTGAGCTTATCATTTTTGCCTCAACCCTTTCTTTAAGGGTTGTCTATTGCTTTAAAGGCTGATAAAATACCCTTTTATTTAGGAGGAACTTTGAGCCTTATTGTTCAGAAATTTGGGGGGACATCAGTTGCAAATGTTTCCAGAATTAAACAGGTTGCGAAAAAAGTTGCCTCAGTCTTTGATTCTGGAACGAAAGTTGTAGTTGTTGTCTCAGCTCTTGGCGATACCACTGACCGTTTAATTGAAATGGCCCATCAGATTAGTGCAGCACCTTCTCTTCGGGAACTTGATATGCTACTTTCTACTGGCGAACAAGTATCAGCAGCTTTGCTTTCAATGGCTCTGCAAAGTTTGGGCTATCAAGCTATTTCTTTAAATGCTATTCAAGCTGGAATTAAGACTGACAGGGTTCATACCAAAGCACGGCTGCTGGAAATTGACACCGAGAGAATTGAACGGGAGTTAAAGGAAGGAAAAATTGTGGTGATAACTGGTTTTCAGGGAGTCACTGACGAGGAAGATATTACCACTTTAGGTCGAGGCGGCTCTGACCTGACGGCTATTGCTTTAGCTGCTACTTTAAAAGCTGATCTTTGTGAGATTTATACTGATGTCGAAGGTGTATTTACTGCTGACCCGAGGATAGTTCCTCGAGCTCGCCTTTTGAAAAAAATCTCTTACGAAGAAATGCTGGAAATGGCGGCAACCGGTGCTCGGGTAATGCAGACTCGAGCTGTGGAGTACGCTCGAAACTTTAAAGTTAAAATTTTGGTGAAGTCTAGTTTTGGTGAAAGTGACGGCACCCTAATAACTGGAGAGGAGGAGATGGGAGTGGAAAAACCGATTATTAGTGGAGTGACTTTTGACGTTTCTGAAGCTAAATTAACCATTAGAGAAGTACCTGACCGGCCTGGGGTAGCAGCTAAAATTTTTGGCGCTCTGGCTCAAGCTCAAATCAATGTCGATATGATAATTCAGAACATCAGCCAGGCTGGCACTACTGATATTTCTTTTACTGTTGAGCGAACTGACCTTAATCGAGCTGAAGCTGTTCTGAAGAAAGTTTGTCAGGAGCTTGGGGCTAAAGGGATTGAAGTAGATTCAGAGATTGCGAAAGTTTCGCTGGTCGGAGCAGGAATGAAAACTCACCCTGGCGTTGCTGCTCGAATGTTTAAAGCCCTGGCTGATAAGAAAATTAATATTGAAATGATTAGCACCTCAACTATTAAAATCTCTTGTGTCATAAAAGCTTCTGAGGTTAACGAGGCTGTTCAGGCTCTTCATCAGGAATTTAATCTTTCTCAGGAAGATATTAGAGAGGGAGAAGTAGTTTAATGGCTTATCGCCTTGGAATTGTTGGGGCAACCGGTGCTGTCGGTTTAGAAATGAGCAAAGTTCTCGCTCAGAGAAACTTTCCTCTGGCTGATTTAAAACTCTTGGCTTCTTTTCGTTCGGCTGGTCAGGAGTTGGAGTTTAAAGGTGAAAAGATTAAAGTCAGAGAAGCCAAACCTGAAGAGTTTGCCGACTTAAATATTGCTCTTTTTTCAGCTGGAGCTTCAGTTAGCAAGGTATTAGCTCCTGAAGCCGTTAAAGCAGGTTGTGTAGTAATTGATAATAGTAGTGCTTTTCGAATGGATGAAAATGTTCCTCTGGTTGTTCCAGAAGTTAATGCTGAAGCCTTAAAAAATCACCAAGGGCTTATTGCCAACCCAAACTGCTCAACCATTCAACTAGTCGTGGTAATCAACCCTCTTCATCAGTTTTACCAGATAAAGCGGATGGTTATTACTACCTTTCAATCGGTTTCTGGCACTGGCAGGAAAGCTATCGAGGAACTAAGGAAGCAATCGGTTTCCTACATTGCGGGCGAACCAGTAGAAAAAGAAGTTTACCCTCACCAAATAGCTTTCAACCTTCTACCTCAAATCGATGTTTTTTTAGAGAACCTTTACACAAAAGAAGAAATGAAACTGGTTAATGAAACCCGAAAAATTTTAAATGACCACTCTCTTAAAATAACTTCAACCTGCGTGAGAGTGCCTGTTTTTGTCTCGCACTCTGAATCGGTCAACCTTGAGCTAGAAAAACCTTTCAAACTTGAAGAGATAAAAGAAGTTTTAGAGAAAGCACCGGGAGTTAAAGTTTTAGATGAGCCAGAGAAAGCTATCTATCCCATGCCTTTAATGACTGAAGGTACTGATCTTTGCTATGTTGGTCGAATCAGGCGCGATGAATCAGTTGCTTCAGGATTAAACTTCTGGGTGGTGGCGGATAATCTGAGAAAAGGGGCAGCTCTGAACGCGGTTCAAATTGCTGAGGAGTTAATTAAGCAAAGTCTGGTTTGAGCCTGGTAAAATAAAAGTAGATTTAAACGATGGAAAAAGTTAAGTTGTAGCCGCTTACCTCTTCAATATCAGTAAGTGAAATTAAACCAACCAGCTTATCGTTTTCGACCACCGGTAGCCGCCGGATTTTGTTTTCCACCATCATTTCTAAAGCTTGAAGAATAGTGTTGGTTGGTTTGATGGTAAGCAGGTTTGTACTCATTACCTCAGCGATTTTTAGTTCTGAAGGTTGAACTTTTCTTTTATAAATAGCTGAGAGAACATCACCGTCCGTCAAAACCCCTCTCAACTGATCTCCCTCAGCAATAATTAGGAAATTGACGCCTTCTTCTTGCATCTTGGAAATGGCAGCTTCCAGAGTTTCATCCGGACTTAAAGCTACAACCTCTTTTCTCATGCATTTCTCAACAGCGAGATTTGCTATTTCCTCCGGCGCCAATCTTTTCCTTCTCCTAAAAAAATCCAGCACAATCATTAACCTCCCCTCTTTAAAATTAAAAACTAGCAAAACAATGACTCAATAGACTGTTAAAATTTTAATAATTAGATGACTCATTGTAAAGGAAACATTTTCCAGGTTCTAAACCAAATCTTTGAAGAAAGAGGAGAGCTAAAAAAGCGCGTCCTCAAGGAAAAGAACCCAGCCTATCTACCGTTTCCTCCAATTTCATCTCAACTCAAAGAGGCTTTAGAGAAACAGGGTATAAACAAACTTTATCGCCATCAGCTTAAAGCTTTTGAGTTAGCAAAGCAGGGAAAAAATTTAGTGGTTGTAACTGGAATGGCAAGTGGGAAGAGCTTAGCTTACCACTTGCCTGTCCTAAACACTCTTTTGTTGGATGAAAAGGCGACAGCTCTTTACCTTTACCCGACAAAAGCTTTAACCCAAAATCAGCTTTCTTTTCTTTTATCTCTCGGCTTAGAAATTGAAACCGGGGTTTATGATGGCGATACGCCCCCTGCCGAAAGACAATACTTAAGAAGACAAGGGCGACTGATTCTTTCCAACCCCGACATTCTTAACTTGGGGCTACTGCCACAGCATCAGCGTTGGGCAAATTTTTTAATAAACTTAAAGTTCGTTGTGGTAGATGAGCTTCACATTCTCAAAGGAGTTTTTGGTTCTCAAGTTGCTTTGGTTTTCCGACGGCTAAACCGACTTCTGGAATTTTATAAAGCCCAACCTCAGTACCTTATGGCTTCGGCTACTATCTCCAACCCAAGGGAATTAGCTCAAAATCTGACTGGTTATAACTTCGAACTGGTCAACCAGGACACTTCTCCCCAGCCTCGGCGATTTTTTTTCTTTTACAATCCTCCCTGGTTAAAAGAGGTGGAAAGAAGAAAGAGCTCTAGCAGCGTTGCTGCTTTACTTCTGAAAAAACTCACGGAAGAAGGTTTTAAAACTTTGGTTTTTAACAAATCTAAGGTCCTTTGTGAGCTGATTCTCCAACGGGCTCGAAAAGGGCTTTCGCCAGAAAAGATGAAAAAAATTGTTGCTTACCGCGCTGGCTATCTTCCTGAAGATCGGAGAAAAATTGAGTCTTTGTTTTTTAAAGAAAAAGTTTTGGGGGTAAGCGCAACTCAAGCTCTTGAGTTAGGAATTGACATTGGCGGTTTGGACGTGGTAGTTATCAATGGTTATCCAGGAACGCCTACCTCTTTTTGGCAGCAAGCTGGAAGAACTGGAAGAAGAGAAAAGTCTGGTTATGTAATATTTCTGGCTGAAGAAAACCCACTCGATCAGTATGTGGTAAAAAATCCCGAAATAATCTGGGATAAGGCTAGTGGTGAAGCAGTGATTGACCCATCAAACAGCAAAATAAACCAAGCCCATCTGCTGGCCGCTGCTTATGAACTCCCTCTTAGTGAAGTAGATCAGAAATATTTTGGAAAACAAATACTCAGCCACTTGGAAAAGTTAACAGAAGGGGGGTTTTTAACTAAAAAAATAGATAAATGGTATCTTTCTTGCCCTGGTTATCCAGCTTCAGAGATTAACCTCCGCTCAATTTCGGCTAAGCCTTATCAGATTGTCTTAAAAGAAAGCGGCTTGCTGCTGGGTACATTAGAAGAGAGCTTAGCCTATCTTTATCTGCACCCCGGAGCTGTTTATTTGCATCAGGGGGAAACCTATCTCGTGGACGAGCTGCTAATCGATAAAAGGGTTGCTCTAGTTGAGCCATTTTACGCTTCTTACTACACTCAGCCACAAGAAGAAAATTATTTGGAGATTCTAAAAACTGAGAAAAAAATAAAGTCTCGAGGATTAAACCTTTTTCTCGGTCAAGTAAAAGTAACTCGGGAGGTGTCAGGCTTTATTAAAAGAAATGTTATGACTGGCGAAGTTATGGGAGCGGAAGAAATAGACTTGCCCGAATGGTCATTTTCAACTGAAGCCTACTGGTTTTCGCTTCCAGAAAAAATAGCTAGTAAGTTTGAATCGACTGAGTTAGCGGGAGCGCTTCATGCTTTAGAACATGCTGTCATTGCTCTTTTTCCTCTTTTTGCTCTTTGCGACCGCTGGGATATAGGAGGCCTTTCCACCCCTTATCATTATCAACTTAAGGCGCCCACTGTTTTTTTCTATGATGGTTATGAGGGTGGAGTCGGGCTGGCTAGCCGTGCTTTTAGTTTCTTTTGGAATCACCTGAAGGCTGCTTACCAATTAGTAAGTAGTTGCCCCTGTCAGGAAGGGTGCCCGGCCTGCATTCATTCACCAAAGTGTGGCAACTTAAATGAAATTCTGGATAAGAGGGCAGCTTTAAAGCTTTTTCAGCTATTGCTTTCCCTCTCTTCTTAACATCAAACTTTGCTTGAGTTTAAGAAACGTCACTGTTGTCATTACGAAGGAAGCGAAGTAATCCTGTTCTTTGAGAGAAAAGGCAACTTCTTAGATTACCTCGCCGCTTCTCTACTTCCGCCACGGCGGACAGGCGCAATGTCACTTTTTTAATCCCCCTTAATCCCCCTTATAAACAAGGGGGAAATATTAGACTCCTCCCTTTTTCAAAAGGAACCTAAAATCTCCTCCCTTTTTCAAAGGGAGGTTGGGAGGGTTTTTAAATCCCCCTTAATCCCCCTTATAAACAAGGG
>CAYRQL010000015.1:0-5533 GCA_964426525.1 uncultured Actinomycetota bacterium
CGCCTAAGCCACTTTTCCAGAATAGTTTAGGAGTAAATTTGGAACCGGAAGAAATAAAAGCATAAAGGGCGCTAGTCTTATAATTATGATCATAAAGAGCAATTATGTCAGCTTTTCCGTCATTGTTGACATCTCCAGCTGTAATCTTTGTCCGGGTAGCGTCCCAGCCTCCTGGAAGGCTTGACCAGAATAATTTGGGAGTAAACTTTGAACCATTAGAAAGAAAAACCCAAAAGTTGCACGTCTGATGTCCTTTATTATATAGGACAACGGTGTCGGCTTTACCATCTCCATTAACATCAGCTTTCAAACTAGTCGAAGCAACTTTACCTAATTTTTCCAAAACTCCGTTAATTCCAGTAACCACAATGGTAGTTGATTCAACTGTAATCGTGGTAGCTAAAGAAAATGTTGAAGCGTCATTATACCACTCGGATATGTAGTCCTGATTTAAATATGAATTATAATCAGAGATGTCAAAGAAAATTCGATAGTTCCCCGGTGGAACGCCTCGCGCTACCCAATTGCACTCATCATCGCCCCAAAAACTAACAGCTGGCCTTTGGGAATCATCAAGCGAGTATAGTGAAATTGAAGCCCAGCCAGCCAGCCCTTTTCCATCTTCTCCTTTTAATGTACCAGTTACTCTCCCTCCGTAATCCAGATTTGCATCAATCCCCGAAACGACAGTTTCAGCTTCAACGGTCACGGTAGTTGCTTGGGTAAAATTCGACTTATCATCATACCACTCTGGGGCGAAATCGAAATCGTAAAAGAAATTGTGCAATACTGGATCAAACTTTACCTTATAATCCCCTGGTGGAATCCCTCTTATTGAATAATGGCCATTTGATTCAGTTAGTTCGTAAACCACTTCTTCGCCATCTTCATTCAGGACTGAAACTACAACATCGCTTAAAGGCTTGGAAGTTGCTGCAGCAGTAACAGTTCCTTCAATGCTCCCCCCAACATCAAGAGCAAAATTAATTTTAGTCATATCACCATAATCAATTAGAATTGGATCAGCAGATTCGTAATCAGTTTTTTTGCTATACCACTCGGCAATAAAACTAGTGCCATTAAGGTAGTTGTAAATCCAGGGGTCAACGAAAAGTCGATATTCACCGGGGGCAATACCGTGAATTACATAGCCACCATCACCATCAACAAAAGCACCTGGAGACCAGTAGTCATATTCTTCTGAATAAAGCTGAAGGCGAGTGTTTTCCAGCGGAATTGTGCCAGTAGCATCGTTTACATAACCATAAATACAACCTCCTTCGGTTAGTACAGCATCAAGACGTTTGTATAAGCCCGCTTTTAGTTCAACCGGGGTAGCATCTTCAAATTTCAAGGCCCCGCCATACCACTCGGTTATATAATTATCAAGAAAGATGTTGTTATGTTCTGTCGTATCAAAAAGAATCTTATGATAACCATCAGTTATCCAGGGATCAGAAATCAGATAATCTCCCTCACTGTCGGTTAAACCAAGGCCTTCAAAGTTATAATCGATGTCATATACCAAAACTGCCACACCTTCAATAAATTCTCCATACTCACCAGTAACAGTTCCATAAACCCGTGCTGCCCTTTCAAGAATTGGATTAATTTTTACTTTTAAACCTGAAGAGCCCACGTAAACCAAATTAGCGTCTTTATACCTTCGCTTGTTGTTATACCATTCGGCTAAATAATCCAACCTGTAGGTGTCGTTCAGAGTGCTTGGGTCGAAAAAAAGTCGAAAGTAACCAGTGGGCACCCCCCGAAGAACATATTTCCCTGTTTCATCGCTGTACGAAAAGTTAAACCAACCATAGTCCTCAGTTTCCAATTGCACAAACACCCAGGGAAGTAAATTGCCAGCTTGGTCTTTGATAACCCCCTGAATGCGACTTCCCACTTCCAGAATAGCGTTGATATCGCCCAGCCATGTCCCGTTTGAAGCAATAGTTATAGTATTTGCTAAATTTATTTTTCTTTTATTGTTGTACCACTCAAAAAGATAATCATTATCGTTGTTTTCGTTGTGATAGTAAGGATCAAAAAATACTCGGTAAGTGCCAGTTGGTACGCCGTGAACTACATAGTTGTTGACAGGATCATTTGTGGATGGAGCCCAAAACCAATTATTATTGTTATACACATAAATATCGATGTCTTCCAGTGGCTCACCAGAAGAATTTTTGACCGTTCCGTAGACTCGACTACCAACTTCAAGCTGAGCATCAATCCCGGTTATTGCCTGTCCATTCCCCACGATGACGATGTCAGCCTGGTACAAATCACCGTGCCAATTATTGTAAAACTCAGAAAGATAATCAGCGTCATAAATCATATTGTGTTCTGATGGATCAAACTTAACATAATAATTGCCAACTGGAACCTGCTCAATAGTATAATCTCCGTTTGGGTCAGTATAGCCCGTACCAAAAAACTCAAAACCTTCGGTGTTGTAAAGATAAACATTAACCGCCTCCAAAGGATTTGTGCCTGTTTCGTCAGTGACAGTGCCGGAAATGGAACCTGGGTTGGTTACTCGTATATCATAGCTTCCACCTGTTTCAAAGTAATCTTTGCAACGAATAAAATAAACACCGTCAGCTGGGCATTGCCAGTTTATCATAGCTGCTCCCCATTCTCTTCCCGACCATGGACCGGCTTCGTTAAGAAGTGTTACGCCGTCAGTATCGTACAACTCAAGAAAAGTTACAGCTTCATTTACATTTAAAGTCTCTATAGTGTAATAAGTGCCGTTTGTGGCTTCGAATTTATGCCAGTCTTCCTCACCTTCAGGCTCAAAAGTATGAGAATATAGAGTCCCATCAGGAGTTAAAGTAGTTGCTTCAGCATAGCTATCGTCTGGCTCATAAGAGTCACCGACGACTGACCAAGCTAATGATACGATAAAAAGAGTAAAAACCAGCGCCAGCAAAAAAGATAAGCCTAATTTAAGATAAGAAAACTTCATCTGGTACCACCCCCTGTTTTAAAATTGAAACCCAAAAAGTTTAAATTTTCATAAAAGCGTGGGTATCTTCTGCTGCTCTTAAAACCCACACCAACCAAGTAAAAAACCTTAAATAAATCTTGCAATATTAAATTTTCAAGTTTCAGTTTTTAAGGGGCAATCTGAGTATGGAAATAGTTCCATTTACCAGTTTCTGATTTCCAGAAGCGCTTGGGGGAGGAAAAGGAAGTTCCAGTTGAATTAAAAGTCCAAAAAGCAGAAGTTCGACCCGCATAAGCATAAAATACAACGGCATCCTTTCGGCCATCTTTATTTACATCGCCAACTGAAAGAGTCGATTTTGACCAGTTAAATTTTCCAGGTTCTGATTTCCAGAAGCGTTTCTGAGTGAACAAGGAACCATTTGAGAGAAAAACCCAAAGACTTGAAGTACTTGCTCCATTGTCGTATAAGACAATAGCCTCAGCTCTTCCGTCGCGGTTGACATCGCCAGCGGAAAGTTTTGATTTTGACCAGTTAAATTTTCCAGGTTCTGATTTCCAGAAGCGTTTCTGAGTGAACAAGGAACCATTTGAGAGAAAAACCCAAAGACTTGAAGTACTTGCTCCATTGTCGTATAAGACAATAGCCTCAGCTCTTCCGTCGCGGTTGACATCGCCAGCGGAAAGTTTTGATTTTGACCAGTTAAATTTTCCAGGTTCTGATTTCCAGAAGCGCTTGGGAGTAAAAGAAAAGCCTTTAGAGATAAATGCCCATAATCCACTTGTGCTGTTTTTATAATCATAAAGGATTATTGGGTCAGCTCTTCCGTCGCGGTTGACATCGCCAGCGGAAAGTTTTGATTTTGACCAATGCCAGGCACCAGGAGAATCCCACAAGCAATCTTCAATAAAAGAATAACCATCTGAATAAAAAACCCAGAGCGAACTGGTGCCATCAAGATTATCATAAAGAACAATAGCATCACACAAACCATCACCATCGACATCACCAGCTGTCAACTTAGAGAGATTGGGCTCCCAATAGTCTTTCCAGAAACAGCGATAGTTGAAAGAAGTGCCATTAGAAAGAAAGACCCCAAGAGCCATTCGGTCAAAAAACCCCTCACTATCTTTGTAACCATACATTACAAGAATATCATCGCGGCCATCGCCGTTAAAATCGCCCCTTGCTTCTGAACAAGCATTTTTTTCCTGAAACAAAAGCACTGAATTAATATTTGCAACCGGAGTTAAAGTGGTAATTTCAATTGAGTTAGCAGTGGTATAGCTTGCTTTATTATTATACCACTGCTTTAGATATGGCCAGCCAGTATCAAATTCCCAATCTGGGTAAAATAAAACTTTAAAAGTACCGGTTGGTATCCCATGTAAAACGTAGGTTCCATCAAACTTAGTAAAAGAATAGCTTACTTTTTCAACTGGACTTCCAAAAGAAGCATCGTAAGCAATGACTTCTACATCTTTTACCGGGTCGCCAACAATGTTCACAACTTTACCACTCAAATAAATTCCAACTTCAAGTTGGGCATCAATGTTGGAAACGGTAGTTTCTGAAGGTACAGTAATGATTGTAGCTTCAGAAGATTTTCGCTTATTATCGTACCATTCGGAAATATAATCAGTACCATTAACTTCGTTATATTTTTCAGCCGAAAACAAAACCTTGTAATCCCCTTCGCAAAGACCATTTATTCGATACTGGCCATTTGAGTCAGTATAAGTTGTATCAAAATAAAAATCATCGGTGTCCACAACATCAACTTCAATGCCAGCCAGAGGAATTCCAGTGGTTGAGGTAACTGCTCCTTCAATTGTTGAACCAACTTTGAGATTAGCATCTATTCCAGTCACTCCGCCGCTCAAAGGCACAGTTACAGTTTCGGCTTCAGAAAATTTAATCTTGCTGTTGTACCATTGAGGCGCAAAGTTTCTGCCTTCTGAATAATTCAAATATGAGGGGTCAAAATAAACTTTATAATCACCGGCTAGTAGGTAATCAGCTTTGTAATAGCCACTCGAATTTGTGTAACCTTCACCAGCAAAATTGAACGAAGTGTCAAAAACCCAGACATCAATATTAGAAACAGCGTTTCCTAAATTATCCCGAACAGTTCCAGAAATATAACCATACCAGGCAAAAGAAAGTGATTGAAAGAAGAAAACAAAAGATAAAACCAGGAAAGATAAGAAAATAAGCTTTTTCTTAAAATTTTGGAAATAACTGGAACAATAAAATAACCCGTTTTTCTTAAAATTGGTCATCCCGATTAAGACCACTCCCCCCTTTAAAATTTAAAACTCATTATAAAATTTTAATTTAAATTTAAAACTCATTATAAAATTTTAATTAATATTATGTCAATGAAGACCTCAAAAGATACCAAAGATTAGACCTTTCTCAACTGGGGATTAAAACTGAATTTGGCTGGGGGAGGAGGATTCGAACCCCCGCAATGGGATCCAGAGTCCCATGTCCTACCACTAGACGATCCCCCAGAGTGTCAATTATTGAATTTTATATTATATCAAAGAACCAAAAAGCATAAGAGCTTTAAAAATT
>CAYRQL010000015.1:5633-26875 GCA_964426525.1 uncultured Actinomycetota bacterium
TTATTGAATTTTATATTATATCAAAGAACCAAAAAGCATAAGAGCTTTAAAAATTAAGCAAAGTTCTTCGAGGACCAGTTTTCGTTTCACTTGAGAAGGTTTCGAGGAAATAATAAATTACAAATTATTTTTTACTGTTCATAACTATTTTTAAAATACTTACCTATGGAGTGGCTTGCTAAAAGAAAGCTAAAAAATCATCTGTGACTGTTAGAAGTGGCGCCCAATACTTTTGCTAGCTTCCTTTCTCTCAAAACTGAAGTTAGAGCATAAACTCTATCGCCTTCATAAAAAACCGTGTCGCCACGAGGGAAAACAACTTCCTCCTTTTCTTTACGAACAATAGCAACCAAAACCGAATCTTCAGGCAAATTAAGCTCACCAACTTTTGTCCCTATTAGCTTAGAGCCAGTTTCCACCACCGTCTCAACCAGAGCGACTTTCCCACCTTTAAAACGAAGCAAAGTAATTAGGTCACCCAAACTTGCTTCTTCTCGGAGAACATCAGCAATAATATGAGTAGCACTAACTGCAACATCTACACCCCAATCGCGCGTATAAAGCCATCTGTTGCGAGGGTGGTTTACTCGAGCAATTACTCTCTTGGCTCCAAAATAAACTTTAGCCAGCTGGCAAATGACCAGATTATCCTCGTCATGTCCGGTAACTGCCAATACAACATCTGCCCCCCTCACTCCCGATTTCTCAAATTGTAAAGGGTCGCAAGCATCAGCCTGAAATACAGGCGATTTTAAAACTTTGCTGATCTTCTGAAACCTTTCTGTATCCTTCTCGACTACAACAATTTTATAACCTTCTGACTCAAAAACCTGAGCCAAAAAAGCTCCGACTCGTCCACCACCAGCAATTACTACTTTCATCATCCCTCCTAATACCCTTTAAGCAATTCTTCTAAACGACTAAGATAATCAGAAGCTACCGCCATATGTAAAACATCTCCTTCTTTCAGTTTTGTGCCCTCTCGCGGAAAAATAGCTTTACCTTTCCGCTCAATAGTAACCACCATCATTTCGCCAGGAACATTCAGTTCTTTAACGCTTTTACCTTCCCAGACCAACGGCAAATCTAATTCCACTAATCGAACATCAGCATTACCAAAAGAAACTGTTTCACGAATTTCCGAGTGAGAAATGTAGTCCTTAATCCTTTTAACTGCCCAAGTTACTGGGGCAACTGTCGGCACGCCCATTTTCCAGTAAAGCCGAGCCCTTTCTTCGTCATAAATGCGAGCAATAACCCGCGGAACATGAAAAAAACGGCGTGCTACTAAAGCTGAAACAATGTTGTGGTTGTCTCCGCTGGTTACAGCAGCAAAGGCATCTGCTTTTTCAATGCCTGCTTTAATTAAAACATCACGGTCAAAACCCAAGCCGACTATTTTTTCCCCTTTAAAATTAGGGCTTAACCGCTTGAAAGAAGATTCATCACTATCCACAACACTAACTTGGTGTCCTTCCCGACTGAGAAGGTTGGCAAGCTCTGATCCAACTCTTCCACAACCAACTATTATTACTTTCATAGTTTTCCCCCTCTTATTTTAACGCTTTTTTCTTCCTCAGCCAGGCTTTTCTTAGTTCTTCAGCAAGAAGTATAAATGGTGTCCAGAAAAATAGAAAAAGCCAATCCAATAAGTCCAGCGGACGATGCCCAAAAAGCCTTTGAAAAAAGGGCAAATAAACAAAAAGGAAAATCAAGGCAAGTTCAGATACAATTCCAACAAGGTAAAATCGGTTAGAAAAAAAGCCAATTTTAAAGATGCTTTCTTCTTCTGAACGACAAGCAAAACCATTACCAATTTGAACAGCCACAATGGCTGCTAAACTCATCGTTATTGCTTTTCCATAAACTTCAGAAGAGAAAGAAGTTAGAGGAGCAAAAGGGCGCCAGCCAGCTCGAAAATAGGCAAAAAAGTAGGAACTTAATCCAGCAACTGCTTCAATCACACCAAGAAAACCATACGCCCTTAAAAGAAGTTTCTTATTTAAAAGGCGGTCTTTCAAAGAGCGAGGCGGTTTTTTGATTAAGCCAGGCTCCGGCGGCTCGGCTCCCAGAGCCAAAGCTGGAACCATGTCAGTTCCAAGGTCAACAGCTAAAATTTGAAGCACAGTCAAGGGAAGAGGAATTAAACCACCCGAGAGAACAAAAACAAGATAAGGAACAATTTCTGGAATATTACTAGCAAAAATATAAGTAATGAAGCGTTTGATGTTGGCAAAAACAGCTCTACCCTCTTCTATTGCATTAACAATTGAAGCAAAGTTGTCATCAAGCAAAATCATCTCAGCTGCTTCCTTAGCTACATCAGTTCCAGTAATTCCCATTGCTACTCCAATATCTGCTTGCTTTAAAGCAGGAGCATCATTAACACCATCACCAGTTACCGCTACCACCTCACCATTTTCCTTTAAAGCCTTCACAATATTCATTTTGTCTTCAGGCGAAACTCGTGCGAAAATCAGTTCAGGTTGAGTAACAACATCTCTCAACTGGCCAAAAGTCAAACTGCTAAGACGCTCTCCTTCATAAATTCTTGCTCTCCCACTCACCAACCCGATTCGACGCGCTATTGCTTCAGCTGTTAAACCATAGTCACCAGTAATCATAATTACTTTTATTCCTGCTTCTTTGCATTTTTCAATCGCTTCTTCAACTTCTGGACGCGGAGGGTCCATCATCGCTGCTAAACCCAGGAAGATGAGATTTTTTTCAACCTCTTCAGAAGAAAAATAAGTTTCATTAGGAGCAAGCTCTCGATAGGCTAAACCCAAAACCCTTAATGCACTGCGAGCAAATTTATCATTAGCTTCAATGATTTCCTTTCTTAAGTTTTCATCAAGAGTCAACACCTGGCCATCAATAAAAACTTTGTCTGAAAGTTTCAGCACTTCCAAAGGAGCTCCTTTCACCAATGCAAGTAAACGGTTGCTTTTGCTAACCACAACTGACATTCTCTTGCGCCGAGATTCGAAAGGGTTCTCAGCAACCTTCTTGAATGCAAATGTCAATTTTTCGCGATCAAAACCTCCCTTTTCTGCTAGAACCACCAAAGCACCTTCAGTGGGATCACCAAGAACACCCCACTTCTCATCTGTACTAGAAGGGGGCTGAAGACGGGCATTATTACAAAGAGAAGCACAATTAAAAAAATAATTTAAGCTCTGCTCCAATTCCTGAGAATCAAGGGGCCTCCCAGTCTCAGTTCCACTCTCAATAAAAAAATCACCTTTTGGTTCATACCCTTCGCCCGTCACCCGATAATATTTCCTGTTAGCAAACAAATGCCTGACTACCATCGCATTTTGAGTCAGTGTTCCAGTTTTATCAGTGCAGATAACTGTAGTCGAACCCAAAGTTTCAACACTTGAAAGCTTTTTTACTAAAGCATTTCTTTCGGCCATCCGTTGAACACCAAGAGCTAATGAAAGGCTGATAGTCGGAAGCAAACCCTCAGGCACATTGGCAACAATAATTCCAATAGCAAACAAAAACGAGTCAAAGCCTGAAAGTTCAGTAAGGAAGTAGCCAAGTAAAGAGAAAACTATTCCCATAGCAATAGCCAGAAAAGCCACTACTTTGGTTACCCAAACCATTTCCTTTTGCAGCGGGCTTGGTTCTTCCTTTATTGTTTGAGTCAAAGAGGCAATTTTGCCAAACTCGGTGTTTTTTCCAGTAGCAAAGACCACTCCTTTAGCCTGACCCTGAACAATACTGGTGCCCGCAAAAACCAGATTAGGACAGTCGGGTAACGAAAGACCAGGGGTAAAAACAAAAGGTTCGCTCTGACGGCGCACAGGTCGAGATTCGCCCGTTAAAGTGGAGTTATCAACTTGAACATTGTAGGCTTCCAGAAGTCGAATGTCAGCAGGCACTTTATCCCCTTCCCCCAGAAAAATAATATCGCCTGGGACAAGCTCTTCAGCTTCAACTTCTAACTCTTCTTTCCTCATTACCCTAACTTTAAATGGAAGCAACTTTTTTAAAGCTTCAGTTGCCTTCTCTGCTTTATACTCCTGAAAAAAACTAAAAATACCGTTGATAAAAATCACGGCTAAAATTGCCCAACCAAGTTCATAAACCTTAACTACAAATGAAAGAACAGCTGCCGCCCAAAGAAGGAGAGCGAAAAAATGGACAAAGTTTGATAAAAAAAGTAGGAAAAGAGGCGTTTTTTTTACTTCCTCAATTTTGTTTAACCCAAAAATCTCCTGCCTTTTTTTAGCTTCGTCTGGCAAAAGCCCAGAGGGGGAAGTTTCTAAAAGTTTCAAAACATCTAAGGGAGAAGATTCAACAATTAGTTCTTTTTTAATCTCAGTCAAGCTTTTCTGAGCAAAACCCATAAATTAAAGGTTAGCTTGGTTGGAAACAATGTCAAGTGAAAATCTTTCTTTTTTAAGTGAATCTTAAGCCAAGCTGATCAGTAAGATTAGCAAATAGAAATTTGCCCAAAAAACCAAAAATAACGCTTAGTAATAGCTTAAGTAGAGAAACGGATTAAATTAAGTCAAGAAATGTTAATAGATGTTAATAGAAAAACTTCCTATAATTCTCAGTTTGGATCTTAATCAATATTCAGTCGATATAATGAACTGGCACCATTGGATGTTCAATTGGTGGCGGCTCTTCATCAGCATAACCCAATGTAATGCCATAAAGAATTGTTCTGTCTTCTGGCAAATCTAATAGTTTTGCTACTTCTTCCTCAACCCAGGGAGCCATAGTAAAACAGCAAGTTCTTATTCCCTTTGCCAAGGCTACGAGTTTAATGAGCATTATTTCAGTTCCACAAGAGGTAGCAAAACCTTTGAAATCCCATATGTTATCCTGTTTTGGAACTGTAATAATTATTATGACTGGTGCCCCGCCTAAATCAGCGTAATACTTGACTGCTTTCTCTCGGCTTTCTTCATCCAAAATTTCCAGTAATTCCTTTAAATGAGTCGTATTTTGAGAAACAACTTTAACCAAATCCTCTCTTTTCTGACCTGTTATAACGTAATATTCGTGCAATTTAAAAATTGGAGCAATTGGTGAGTGTGAAGCAATTTCCAAAATCTCTTTTATAAACTCTTTGGGAACCGGCTTTGGTTGATACTTTCTGACTGAACGACGCTTTAAAATTGCCTCAATTACATCCATTAATCATCCTTATGTTTCAAAAAGTCAGGGACCTCGAAATCCTCAACTTCCAGACTTGGTAATGGTTCGGCAAAAGGAATTTCAGTGGCAAAATCTAACTTTTCCTGCCTTCTCTTGTCAAAACCAGCTGCAATCACCGTGACTTTCACTTGGTCGCCCAGAGAGTCATCAATTACCGCTCCAAAAATTATATTTGCATCAGGATGAGCAGCTCGAGCAATCATTTGAGCTGCCTCGTGAACCTCGCTTAAAGTCAAATCAGAGCTACCAGAAATGTTAAGAAGTATGCCTCGAGCTCCCTCAATTGACTCTTCCAATAAAGGACTGGAGATAGCTAATTCACTGGCTTTAGATGCTCGGTCATCTCCAGCAGCAACCCCAATTCCCATTAAGGCTGAGCCAGCTTCATGCATTACTGCTTTAATATCAGCAAAGTCAAGATTTATCAAACCAGGAACTGTAATTAAGTCAGTAATCCCCTGAACACCCTGTCTTAAAACATCATCAGCTAGCCTAAAAGCATCAAGAATGCTGGTTCGCTTATCAGCAACTTGAAGAAGTTTTTCATTAGGAATAATAATTAAGGTATCAACTTTTTCCTTAAGCTTTCTAATCCCATCTTCAGCCTGCAATGCTCTTTTGCGCCCTTCAAAAGAAAAAGGACGTGTTACCACACCTACAGTTAAGGCTCCGATTTCTTCTTTAGCAATTTCAGCAATAATTGGCGCTGCTCCTGTGCCTGTACCTCCGCCTTTTCCGGCAGTAATAAATACCATATCAGCGCCTTGAAGGGCTTCAATAAGAATATTGCGGCTTTCTTCAGCTGCTTGAAGACCAAGCTCTGGATTTGAGCCAGCGCCTAATCCCCTGGTCACTTTCTCGCCAATGTTAATTTTTATGTCAGCGTCAGACATAAGCAAAGCTTGCGCGTCAGTGTTTACACTTATAAATTCTACACCTTTAACGCCGGCCTCAATCATTCGATTGATAGCATTGCAACCACCGCCACCAACTCCAACCACTTTTATCACGGCCAAATATGGATTTGTTGAAGCCATCAATTCCTCCCAAGACTAAAGTAAAACTTTAAGCTTTGTACTTTTAATTATTCATTTAAACTTACCCCAAAACATTTTTTTTTGCAACTACAATTCAAAAAACGCTTACCTGCTTAGCGTTTAGGAGGTTTGGTAACCGGATTGGAGGGAACGCGAACATCAACCATTAACACATCCTTTTCAGTTCGTAAAAGTTTTTCAATAATTTCGAACTTCCGTTCAATTTCTTCGGGACGTCCAAAAAGTATTTCAATGCCTTCGTCAGTGTAAAAAGTAATATTTTCTCCCCCAGGAACCGAAACAAGTTTAATTTTTTTATAGAGAGATTTCGGCATATTTGAAAGAACACTCAAGCCAGCCTGGAGTGGCTCGGAATCAATTATTAACCCAACCTTAAGAGACTTTATTGGAATATCGTGAAGCGAAGGCAAGTTAGATTTATCCGGATCAACTTGAGCAATAACAAATGCTTCTTCATCGACCAAGTAACCAGTCTCGTTTGCCTCAAGTAAAGCCAGGGGTTTGCGTTCAACCACTCTGACATTTAACCCGTCAGGCCAGCGGCGGGAGATATAAACCTCTTTTAACCAGGGATTCTCTTTTAATTTCAAAGCTAAATTGCGAACAGAAAGGCCAAAAATGCTTGTTCCTGGTTTTAGGGCAAGCGCTTTTAAGATTTCTTCATTTTTAAGAACTTTGTTTCCTGATATAGAAACTTTCTCCAGCTTTAAGTCAAAAGTGCTAGAGCGGAAAAATAAAATTAGTCCAACAAAGACTAAAACCAGAACAAAAAAGAAAATACCCGCTCGCAACTGGTTTTTTCTTCTTCTTTCTCGAAGTTTTCTTTCCCTTTCCTTACGCTTTTCCTCAACTATTTCCCTGGAAATTCCCACTCTCAAATCTCCCTAAAAGTTCAATTTCTAATTCTAACAAGATGTTGTATTTATTCCAAACTCTTTCTTTAACTTCCTCAATTAAAGAATAAATGTCCGCTGAGCGGGCGCCCCCGAGATTTACAATAAAATTTGCATGCTTGGGAGAAACCATAGCTTCCCCAATTTTTAATCCTTTTGCCCCCACCGACTCAATTAGGCGAAAAGCTTTTTCTCCAGGTGGGTTTTTGAAAACCGAACCAGCTGAAAAACAGCCTTGAGGTTGGTTTTTCTTTCTTAAGCGAAAATTCTTTTCCATCTGCTCTTTTATTTTTCTATCATCGCCAGGTTTTAAACTGAGCTCGACTTCTAAAATAACCTCCTTTAGCGAAGAACTGCGATAGCCAAAGGTTAGCTCAGAGCGGTATAAGTTCTTTAACTCCAGAGAACTATCAAGAACAGTTACTCGATTAACAAGCGGACCAATTTCTTTTTCAAAAGCTCCAGCATTCATTTTGACGGCACCCCCAACGCTACCAGGAATTCCAACCGCAAAGCCCAATCCATCTAATGAGTTGTTTAGTGCCCCCCAAACAAGCTCTGGCAAGGGAACAGCTGCTCCTGATACAATCTTTTCTCCCTCAACTAAAAAACGAGAAAAGCCTGAGCTCAATCGCAATACTAACCCATCAAAGCCCTCATCAGAAGCTAAAATATTGGTTCCTCTTCCTAAGACAAACCAGGGGAAGTCAAATTGTTGAGCTGTTTTTAAAGCTATTTTTAAGTCATAAATATTTTCCGCTTCAACAAAAAGGCGAGCCGGCCCTCCAACACGAAAAGAGGTAAAAGGAGCTAATATCTGCTCCTTTTTGACCTTCTTCCCTAAAACCTCGAAAAGTGAAAGATAGGCTTGCTGCCAATCAGGCAAGCTTTTTTACCTCCAGTGCCCGGAGAAAGTCTTCGCCTAATAAAGTAACATCTCCTGCACCAAGAGTTAAAACCAGGTCACCCGGCTTCGTTTGTTCGCATAAAAGCTGGCGAGCTTGAATTAAGGAAGGGGTATAGGCAACTTGAGAATTCGGCTTTTCCTCCAGTAAAGCGTCTAAGATTAACTTTCCGGTAACCCCTGGTAAGGGTTTTTCTCCGGCCGGATAGACATCAGTCAAAACCAAAAAATCTACTAAATCAAGCGAGCGAGCGAATTCGCGGAAAAGGAAGCTAGTCCGAGAAAAACGATGTGGCTGAAAAACACAGACAATCCGATTGAAGTTTTGCAGAACTGCAGCCTTAAGGGTTGCTTCAACTTCAGAAGGATGATGAGCGTAGTCGTCAACAACAGTTATTCCATTTGCTTTCCCTTTAAACTCAAAACGGCGCTTAACTCCTGAAAAAGAATTTAAAGATTTTTTTATCTTCTCAAATTCAATATCTAAAAATAAACCAACCGCCGCTGCCGCCAGTGAATTTTGCAAATTATGAAGGCCTGGCACTTTCAAATCAATTACACCCAGATTCTTACCTTTAAACACAAGTTCATAAGATGAATTTAAACCATCAAGTTTTATATTATCTGCTCTGACAAGGTTATTTTCGCCCAACCCGTAAAAAATACATTCTCTGCCACTTTTTTCAGCAACTTCCCTGGTTTCCGGATGATCACCAAAAACTATTACTACCCCTTTTGCAGAAGTCATTTTGATAAACTCTGCAAACTTTGACTTAATGGAATCGTAGTTCCCAAAATAATCAAGGTGGTCATCTTCAATATTGGTCACAACTGAAATAAAAGTTGAAATTTTTAAGAAAGTGCCGTCAGATTCATCTGCTTCAACCACTAAAAAGTCTCCCTTCCCCGATCGAGCATTTGTTCCAGCTTCATTTAGTTCGCCGCCTACAATATAAGTTGGGTCAAGTCCTGCTGACTCAAAAAGCTGAGCTACCATCGAAGTTGTCGTCGTTTTTCCGTGGGTTCCAGCAATTGCCACTGTTTTCTTTTCAGAAGTTAAAAAAGAAAGGACCTCGGCTCGAGATAAAACTGGCAATCCGATTTCTCGAGCTCTAACAAGTTCATTATTATCAGCAGGAATTGCTGTAGAAAAAACAATTACCTCAGCACCAGTTATGTTTCCTGGTTTATGCCCGATAAAAACTTTAACCCCAAGCTCGGAAAGCTGCCGGGTAAAACGGGATTCCTTTAAATCAGAACCCTGCACTTCTAACCCATTCTCAGCCAGAATTCGAGCAATAGCGCTCATTCCAGCTCCTCCAATGCCTACAAAATGCCATTTTCTAAATTTATTAATAGAGTTTACTTGGTCAACCATTCCCATTCCTCAGTTTCTTCGGACTCTTCAGCCACTGACTGCAAGAGCTCACTTGCTTGTTTTAAACTCAGAATTATCTCAACAATATTTTTGTCAGCATCCTTGCGCGACAGCCAGCGCGCCCGCTGACCCATCAAGCGCAAAGCTGTTTCATTATATAGCACTCTTCGCACCTCTTCAAAAAGGACTTCCGGCGTTAAGTCTTTTTCCAAGACAACTCGCCCCGCGCCTCTTTTCTCCACTGACCTGGCATTCCTTTCTTGATGATTATCAGTTGCCCAGGGGTAGGGAATGAAAATTGCCGGCTTACCAAGGGCCATAAGTTCAGAAATGGTTGTCGCTCCGGCACGGCAAACTACTAAATCAGCAATAGCATAAGCGTAACCAATTTCCTCAAGATAAGGAAAGGGACGGTAAACCAGCTCTTCAGGAAAATTCAGTTGTTCCTTTTTTTCTTCAAACTCTTTTTTTACTTCTTCATAATTAGCTTCGCCAGTTAGATGAATTATCTGAATTGGTCGGAAATGAGCAAAGTCAGGCAATGATCTGAGTAATGTCTCATTAAGCTTGGTTGAACCCTGACTGCCTCCCATTACCAAAAGGGTTTTGATGTCTTTCCTCAAACCAAAAAATTCCAATGCATCCTCTTTGCTAACCTTAAAAATTTCTGCTCGAACAGGATTGCCCGTGAATTTAGTTCGATGAGATTTAATTCCTTTTGTTTCAGGAAAAGATAAAGCTATTGATTCGGCAAAGCGAGAAAAAATCCGATTAGTTAACCCAGCAACTGCATTTTGCTCGTGAAGAAAGAAGGGGCGACGAAGAAAAACAGCTGCCAAAAGCAAAGGGAAGGCAACGTATCCACCAGTTGCAAAAATCACATCAGGAGAAAAACTCCTTAAAATTCCCAAAGATTGGTAAAAACCTCTAGAGTTAGCAACCAAACTCTTAAAGACATCAAAACTCACTTTCCTTGGCAAACCCATCGCCTCTATCGGCTGAAAATTATAGCCGCTCTCCTTGGTAAGTTTTTCTTCCAGGCTTCCTGCCTTTCCGACGTAGAGAACTTCAGTTTCTTTCACTTTTTCCTTAAGACTATTCAGCACGCAAAGAGCGGGATAGACGTGTCCGCCGGTCCCGCCGCCAGTTATAAGCACTCGCAATGTTCAACCCCCTTTCCCCCTTGGCAATAGAAAGAAGAATACCTATACCCCATAAAGTAAATATTAAAGAAGACCCTCCATAGCTAATCAAAGGCAAGGGAACGCCCGTAACCGGAATAGTATGAGTTACCGCTGCCATATTTATGAAAGCTTGAACTGTCACCCAGATACAAATACCAGCTGCAGTTATCCGCCCAAAAAAGTCATTTGCCCCTATCGCCGTTCGCAATCCAAAATAACCAAAGAAAAAATAAAGTAGAGCCACTAAGGAAGTCCCGATTAAACCCATCTCTTCACCAAGGACAGCAAATATGAAATCAGTATAAGCTGCCGGCAAATAGAAAAACTTCTGACGACTCTTTCCTAAACCCTTGCCAAAAATACCACCATTACCAAAGGCAATAAGAGACTGACGAATTTGATAACCAGCACCTCCAGGGTCATTGTCTGGATTAAAAAAAGTAGCTAAACGAGCTCTCCGGTATTCTACACCAATAGCAAAAATTGTCGCTATAACCACCATAATAACCAAAAGAGAAACACAATGTCTAATCTCTAAACCACCAACAAAAAGCAAAACAAGAAAAATAGCGCTGATGATAATAGCCGTACCCAAATCACGTTGCAAACAAACAATCCCGCCAATCAAAACTGTTGCTATAAAGATGGGGAGATATTTATTTAAGTCTCTTCGGGCTCTTTGACGAGTTAAAACATTAGCAGCGAACAAAATTAAAGCCAACTTGGAAAACTCTGATGGCTGGAAAGAAATAAAGCCAAGATCTAACCACCGTTTCGCGCCATTAACCTCATAACCGAAACCAGGAACAAAAACCAAAAGCAAAAGGCCTATAGATAAGATTAATAAAACAACTGAGCCCGACTGCCATATTCGGTAATTCAATCGGGTTGAAAAAGCCAGTAACAAGAAACCAATTAACACTCCAATAAGCTGCCTCTTGAAAAAATAATAAAGGTCGTGCTGATTCTGGTAACCCCAAGCAGCACTGGCACTTAAAATCATAAAAAGCCCAATTAAAAGCAAGACTAAAGTGATTAAGAAAAGTCCATAATAATTAATCTCAAATGAGTTTTTTCTCATTAGCCCACTCCTTCACTAACTGCGAGAAATAGAATCCTCTTTCCGCATAGCTGTTAAATTCGTCAAAACTAGCACAGCCTGGCGAAAGCAAGACCACCCCACCAGGTTCAGCCAATTTTAAAGATTTCATAAATGCCTCTTTCAGATTTTTTCCTACTTCAACTTCTATTCCAGCTCTGGAAAAAAAATTTTTAACCTCTTCTCTTGCTTTTCCAAATGCTATCACTTGAGTCTTCCTTGAGCTTGAGGCAATTTTACTTGCCAATTCTTCAAAACTATTCCCCTTGTTCAGGCCTCCCAATAAGAGAACTAATGGCTGATTGAATGCTTCAAGGGCTCTTACTACCGCGTCGGGATTGGTTGCTTTTGAATCGTCATAAAATTTAATCCCTCCAAAGCTTCCTATGAGCTCGATACGATGCGGTAAGCCTCGAAACTGACTAAGAGTTTGAGCAATTGTTTCATTTTCGATACCGAAAATTTTAGCCACCGCAACTGCGGATAAAACATTCTCTAAATTATGTTCGCCAACCAATTTAAGGTCTTTTTGATGAAAAACTCTTTCCGGAAGGCTTTTGCTCGAAGGTTTAAATCGGCTCAAGATCCAACCTTCTTCTACCCAGAAATCAACCTCAGGATTAAACCGACTATAAAAAACCTGCCTTCCTTTCACTTTTTGTGACAAGCTCCTCACCGCCAAATCATCATAGTTTAAAACTGCCCAGTCAGAGCTTTCCTGGTTAACCAAAATCTTTGCCTTGGCTCTTTTATAATCATCAAAGTCAAGATGCCAGTCCAGATGATCCTCAGTTATATTTAAAATCACTGCAACATGAGGGCGAAAATCAACCAAATTCTCAAGCTGAAAACTGGAAAGCTCACAAACCAAAACGGTCTCTTTCTTTATTTGATTAATAAGACCTGTCAGAGGATTTCCAATGTTTCCTCCAACTATAACTTCTTTTCCCCCATCGTTCAAAATCTGACCAATAAGCCTAGTCACTGTAGTTTTTCCATTCGTTCCAGTAACACCAACAATAATTCCATTTTTCAGGCCCAGTTGGTAAGCAAGCTCAATTTCACTAAAATAATAAACGCCGCTTTGCCTGATTTTTTTGAAGAGTTCAGATTTCTTGGGTACACCTGGGCTTACTACTATCAAGTCAAAAATTGAAAAATCAGGTAGGTTTTCTTCACCTAAAAACACTCGAGCCCCTTTGCTTTCAAGTTCATCTTTAACTTCCTGAAGCTTTTGTTCTGAAGAACTGTCGAAACATCCAACATTAAAGCTTCTTTCTAACAAAGTTGACGCAGCCGCCTGGCCGCTTTTCCCAAGACCAACAACTAATATGTTCTTCCAGTTCTTGTTCAACATTTCCTATCCTTTATTTTTTTGCTGCTGTCATAAAATAAATAACAAAGCCCCAACCAGCTAAGGCAGCAGTCAAAATTAAAAACCTAGCCATCACTTTAGTTTCTGACCAACCAATCAGTTCAAAATGGTGGTGAAGCGGAGCCATTTTAAACACTCTCTTCTCAAACCAGCGAAAAGAGATTATCTGAATAATTACCGAAAGTGCTTCAAGAACATAAATTCCACCAATAATTACCAAAAAAAGCTCAGTCTTAGTTAGAACAGCCAGGGCGGCGACCGCTCCTCCAAGAGCAATTGAACCTGTATCGCCCATAAAAATATCAGCAGGGTAAACATTGTACCAAAGGAAACCAATACAAGCTCCCGATATGGCTGCTCCAAAAACTGCCAGATCAAACTTACCTTGTCGGAAAGCAATAGCAGCAAAAGCAAAACAAACTATGCTGGCCGTCCCGGCTGCCAGACCATCCAGACCATCTGTCAAATTTAAGCTATTAACGGTCGAAATAAAGAGAATTATTAGAAAAAAAAGATAAAGAAAAGGTGGTAAGTTGAAGGAAAGTTTAGTGAAAGGAATTAAAAGAGTAGTGGGCAACTTATCATGATAAAGAAATATGTAGCCAAAAACCAAAGCCCCGAAGAGCTGTAAAGCAATTTTATAGCGAGCCAAAAGTCCTAAAGAGCGAGTCTTGATAATTTTTAAATAATCATCAACAGAACCAACAAGCCCAAAATAAAGCAAAGAAAATAAAGCCGCATAGCTTAACCAGGTATATCCTCTTTGGTAGGCAAAGAGCAAAAATGAGAATATTGCAGAAAAAACAATTACAATTCCGCCCATAGTTGGCGTCCCTTCTTTACCTAAATGAGTATGTGGACCGTCTGCTCTAACAATTTGCCCAATGTTTCTTTTTCTTAAAATCTTTTCCATTAGGGGAACTAGCAAAATGGTCAAAAAAGCAGCCAGGCCGGCAGCTAAAAAAATCTGATAAGTTGGATAGGAGGTGAAAAGAATTTTAAACATCCTTTAACTCCTCCTTTAAGGTTTGCAAAGCTTTTTCCATCTCAATCAAGCGTGAAGCTTTAAATAAAACAACATCTCCTGGTAGAACTTTTGAAGCTAAAAATAAACCCGCTTCCTTAGCGCTTCTAAATTCTTTTAATTCATTTTTATAGCCTAGCTTCTCAAGCTCTTTTTTAGTCCACTTTACTTCCTCACCTACTAAAACCACCAAGTCAATCGAGAGAGAATAAATCTTCTTAGCTAAAAGGCGGTGCTGGTCAACTGAAATACTTCCAAGCTCAAGCATATCGCCCAGGCAAGCAATCTTCCGCTTTCCCTGGATGTGGTTTAAAATTTTAAGAGCTGAATCCATTGAATCGGGATTAGCATTATAAGCATCATTAATTATCCAGATGCCCCGATAATTTTCTATCTCACCTCTCATCGAGCTTAAACTGGTTTGCTCTAAACCATTCTTTACTTCTTTTTCGGTTAAGCCAAAAACAAAACCTACCGCTGCTGCCGCTAAAGCATTTAAGACAAAGTGCTGGCCTGACTGATTTAGCTTCACTCTTATTCTTTTCTCACCATAGATAAGAGTAAATTCAGGACATGCTAGGCTGTCCAGCTCAATTTGCTCAGCTCGAATAAAAGCTTTTGATGAATTAATCCCGAATTTAAAAACCTTTGCCCGAGTACTATCTTCTAAATAATCACTAAATCGGTCGTCAGCTGGTATAATAGCAAAACCTTCAGACGGTAATGATTGAAGCAACTCAGCCTTTGCCTGGGCTATCCGTTCCTGACTCCCAAGCCGCTCATAATGAGCAAGGCCAATACAGGTAACCACGCCAACTTCTGGTTCGGCAATTGCTGCAAGCTCCTCAATTTCTCCCAAAGCTCGCATAGCAAGTTCTAAAACTAATACTTCACTTGAATCAGGAAAATTCAATAAACTTAAAGGTAAACCAATTTCATTATTAAAGTTTCCTGGTGCTGCCGCTGTATTGAACTTCTGACTTAAAACCGATTTTATATAATCTTTTGTTGTAGTTTTACCTGTACTTCCAGTGACTCCAACAACTTTTACCCCACTTTCTTTTCGGTAATATCGGGCTAAATTTTGTAAAGCAATAAGCGTATCGTCAACATTAACCAAAAAACATTCATCATAAAGTTTAACTTTAAACTTTACCAAATCTTTGGCTTTCTTTGATACCAGTGCTCCACTTGCCCCTTTGCTTATCGCATGTTCAACAAATTCTGCGCCTTGACGTTTCTCCCCTTTTAAAGCAACAAAAAGACGCCCTTTTACTTCTTCGCGGCTGTCTATTGTAACCCCAGAAAAAAACTCTTTCCCCGAGCCTTTGATAACATCACCTTTGATAATTTTTGCCAGATTAGCACTACTCATACTAATCATCACTAATAAAACCCTCTTTTTTTCTCCAAAGCTTTTGAAGCCTCTTCTCGGTCAGAGAAATGAACTGTTCTGTCTCTAAAAATTTGATAATCTTCGTGTCCTTTGCCAGCAATTAAAACTAAATCGCCGGGCTTGGCCATCTCTATAGCCTTAAAAATAGCTTCACGCCGATCAGTAATTTTTAAATAACCATCCTTTCTTACAGTTAAAAATCCTTTTTCAATTTGCTCAATTATCTCTTCAGGCACTTCAGAACGAGGATTATCTGAAGTAATAATAGAATAATCACTTAAACTTGCAGCAACTTTGCCCATTAAAGGTCTTTTCCCTTTGTCTCTATCTCCGCCGCAACCAAAAACTAATATCAATTTACCTTTAGAAATCTGGCGGGAATTAATCAACACTTTTTCCAAACCATCAGGTGTATGAGCATAATCAATAACTACAAAAAAATCCGACGACTGATTAATAAACTCCATTCTTCCTGGAACATTCTCTAACTTCTCCAGACCTTCTTTGATCTTTTCCAAATCACAGCCTAAAACCTTAGCAGCACCTGCAGCTGCCAGCGAATTGTAAACATTAAACTTACCCTTTAACTTTAATGTTACTGGTACAGCTTGCTTGCCCAAACGCAGAATAAACTGGGTTCTATCGGCGCTTAAGCTTAGGTCTGAAGCTATAATGTCTGCTTTTTGCTCAATTCCATAAGTGACAACTTCCTTGCATGAGGAAGCAATTTTTGCCCCAAGTTCATCATCAATATTAACAATCTTCGGCACTTGAGGATTGTTTTCAAACAAACTCTTCTTAACTTCCTGGTACCGGCCGAAACTTTTATGATAATCAAGATGATCACGACTTATGTTGGTGAAAACTAAAACTTTAAAAGATATTCCTTCAATTCGCCTCTGATCAATAGCATGCGAAGAAACTTCCATTGCCACTTTTTGAACTGAAGAACTAACCATCCTGGAAAGTATTCTTTGCAAATCTAAAGATTCTGGAGTGGTGTGAGAAAGCTTTTCTTTTTCATCACCAATCCTTAATTCGACCGTACCTACCAAGCCCGTTCGGAATCCGCTTGTCCTGAATATGGACTCAAGTAAATAGGTAGTTGTTGTTTTGCCATTGGTTCCAGTTACTCCCACCACTTCCAGTTTTTGAGAAGGGTCATCATAAAAACAAACAGCGACTCGGGCCAATGCCAGACGAGTATCTTCAACTATGGCTTGGAACTGCTTCACTTCAGAAATATATCTCGAAGAAATAACCCCACAAGCTCCTTTGTTAGACGCCTCTACTGCAAACAAATGCCCATCAGTCTGATTCCCTTTAAGACAAAAAAATAAATCACCTTTCTTCACAACTCGAGAGTCATAGGCTAATCCGCTTAGACCCTCTAAAGAGCCCCAAGTTTTAATGGGTTTTAAAACATCTAATATCTTCTCTTCTAATCTCATCTCACTTTGCCCTGGTCGGGAGGGACTTTTAGATGTCTTAAGGAAAATTCCATTATTTCTTTAAAGACTGGAGCAGCTACTACTCCGCCATAATAGCCATTTTTAGGTTCATCTATAATCACAATAGCCGCTAATTCGGGGTTTCTTACTGGAGCAAAACCAACAAATGAAGCCACGTAAGCCCCTTTATGATAGCCACCTCCCGGTTTAGGTTTCAAAGCTGTCCCAGTCTTCCCAGCTACTCGGTAACCCTTGATCGCTGCTTCTTTGCCCGTGCCTTCAGTGATAACTTTTTCCAGCATATTTTTCATCTCATTACTGGTCCGAGTAGTCAGCACTTTCTCACCCAGGCCTAATTCGTATCTTTTTATAATTTTACCCTTTTCGTCCACAACTTCCTTCAAGAAATGAGGCTTAACCTTCACACCATTATTGGCAATGACGGAAACCATTAAAAGCATTTGTAAGGGAGTTACACTAATTCCTTGACCATAAGAAATAGTATAAATAGTGGAGTCTGACCAGTCTTTTAACTCTGGCAACTTCCCTTTAGCCTCTCCGGGAAAATCAATTTGGGTTTTCTGGCCAAAACCAAAAGAACGATAATATTCATAAACACACTTCTTGCCAAGAGATTTTGCTATCAAAGAAGAGCCAATATTATAAGACTTTACTAAAATAGTTTCCACTGAATAACTTCCTGCTGCTCTATGATGAGCTTCCCCAATTGAATACTTTCCCACCTTTAGCTTTGATGGTAAGAAAAGCTTCGAGTGGGGTTTAAATTTATTTACTTCAATTGCCGCTGATATTACCGCTACCTTCATTGTAGAACCTGGTTCGTAAATATCAGTTAGGGCCCAGTTCTTTCTTTCCTCAAAGGAAAAATTGCGGAAATTATTTGCATCAAACCCAGGAACAGTAGCCATAGCAAGAATTTCGCCAGTACAAGGGTTCATAACTATAGCTGTTGCCCTTTTAGCTTTATACTGCTTTAATGCTTTTTTTAGGCTCTGCTCAGCTTGATACTGAATTTCTCTATCTATTGTTGTAACAATGGAGCAACCATCAACTGGTTCTACAATTCTTTGAGTTCCTCCCGGAATTGGATCGCCCTTCTCTGTCTTCTCAAAGCTCATTTCCCCAGCCTTGCCAGCCAAATATCGGTCATAATAAAGTTCCAAGCCTTCGCGGGCCTTCGGTTCATAGTACAAACCTAAACCTTTAGCAATTTTTGGTTCTGAGCCAACCACCCCCAGAATCGGAGCTCCTAAATCGCCATAAGGATAAAAGCGAATGTAGTTAGGGGTAAAGTAAATGCCATTAAAATCTTTGTCGCTTTTCACAAGTTTTTTAATTTTCTCAGTAATTTTTTTGTCAACTTTTAAGGCCAGTAAAGCATAACCACTCTTTTTCTCTACTCCCCCAACCTTAACTTTTTTATTTAATTTAGCAAAAATTTCCTCAGCAGAAATATTCAGTATTTTTCCCAGTTTCAAGGCAACTTTTTCTGGATTATCTATTAAATAGGGAGTTGCTTTAACATCCTCCACCTCAATACTGATTGCCAGAGGATTGCGGTTTCGGTCAAGAATCTCTCCCCGATTAGCTGGTAGATACATCTCGAGCTTAAATTGTTTGGAAGCTTTTTCTTCTAAATCCTCAGCTCTGACTACTTGAATAAAAAAAAGGCGGACAATAATAATCACATTTAAGAAAAAAATAAAAAAGAAAAGAAATAATAAGCGGCGCTCCTGGCTCTTTTTATAAGGTCTCTCCGACCTTCTCATCTTTTTATTGACTTCCGTTAAATAATCCTTGGTTTGCTTTTAAAAGAACTACCCTATCAAGAAGGTCGTCAAGCCAACCAGAAGGCTTCATCTTAAAAGATGGCTTTCTAAAAGAGTAAGAAATAGGATTGGAGTCACTTATTTGGAGGAAATAAACTTTTTCCGGCTTAACCATCTTAATTTTATTTAAAGCTATCTTTTCAACCCGCTGGGGCGAGCCGAGCAAAGCTACCTGCTTTTCCAGCTTTTTTTCCTTTACAAGTTGTTTCTGAATTTCCTTTTGAAGTTCATTACAAGCAAATGAATCGCTGGTCATTGCGGCTCGAAAGCAAATCGAAAAAGCAAGCGAAAGTAAAAACGAAATTAAAAAAGCAAAAGAAAACCAGGTGAAAGCTTTTAACAACAGAGTTTGTTTAGGCTTTTCCCGCCTATCAAAAGAGTAATTTTGATATTTTTTCTCTTTTTTCTTGGCTGCTAAACTCATATTAAATTTTCTCTCCTATTCTTAAACGAGCACTTCTGGCTCGGGGATTGACTTTTACTTCTTCCTTTGACGGCCTAATAGCCTTCTTGCCAATCTGCTTCAAAATCGGCACCTGACCGCAGCGACAATAAGGCAACCCTGGAGGACAAATACATCCTCGAGAAAGCTCTCTAAAAACTTCTTTCACTGTTCTGTCTTCCAAAGAATGGTAACTGATAATTGCTATCCTCCCCCCAGGTCTTAACCAGTTTACTGCTGTTTTTAACGCCTCTTTTAAATTTCGAAGCTCCTGATTGACTTCAATTCTTATTGCTTGAAAGCAACGCGCCTGCGAACTAATCTTTTCCCTGGGACTCCCTCCAACTGCTTTTTCTATCGCTTTAGCCAGCTCCAGAGTAGTAAAAAAAGGCTTCTTCTTTCTCCAGCTAACTATTTCCCGCGCTATTGCCCTGGATTTTTTCTCCTCACCATATTCTCTGAAAATTTTTACCAGTTCCTTCTCAGTGTATTCATTTACTACCTCACGAGCAGTTAGCTTTCCTCTGCGATCAAATCTCATATCAAGCAGCCCTTCTTTTAAATAGCTAAAGCCGCGCTCAGGTTGATCAATTTGGAGAGAAGATAATCCCAGATCAAAAAAAATGGCATCGACCTGGCCAACCCCAAGTTCAACTAATACTTTGTCAAGGTTCTTATAACTCTCATTCAGCAAAATAATCTGCTGGCCGAAGCGGGCTAGTGTTTCTTCTGCTACCTTTAAAGCTTCGATATCTACATCGAGCCCGATCAATAATCCTTCTGGTGTAATCCGCTCCGCAAAATTACTCGCGTGACCACCGCCGCCGACGGTACAGTCTACAACAATATTTCCTTTATCGAGCGATAAATTATCCAAAACTTCGGCCAGCAAAACTGGTTGATGTCGGTATTTCTTTCTCAAGGTTCTATCAATAAATATTTAGAGGGTAATTCCCTCACAATAGTCGCCATAATTAGGTAAAATATCTTCGTAGTGTTGCTGCCACTTTTCTTTACTCCAAATCTCTAACCATTCTCCCATTCCAATAACTACCAGCTCTTTTTTTACTCCAACCCAACGGCGTTGCATCTCGGTGAGACTTATTCTTCCCTGACGGTCAGGTGTTTCCTCAGCCATATGCGAATAGAAAACTCGCAAAAAGTCCTGAACTTTTTTATCGGTCTTTGGCAAGTTAGATAATCTTTCTCTCCAGCTTTGCCAGCTCAATTTAGGAATAAGGAGAAGACAAGGGCCCGGCCAGGCGGTAATTACTATCCCCTCCTTTAATTCTTTTCTGAATTTTGCTGGTAAAACTATTCTGCCTTTGTCGTCCAGTGTATGCTGATAATTGCCGGTAAACACCCTTATCCTCTCCTCAGGCTTATGTCTTTTCTTTCCCTCTCGACCATTACTCTACCACCATAAACCAATCTCTTCCACTTGTCAACCCCTTCTCCCCACAATTTTAAAAAATTTTTGGATTTTTTGGTGGAATTCCTCCCTGGCTTCCTAAAACAGCTTGTCAAGTTAAGATGAAAATCCTTCCTTAGAGCTAAAATAATTTAGGCATCGCGTAATTTTTTTCATTTGACTTCTTATACGGAAAAAATAAATTTTTTCAAAATTTTTCCTTTAACCACTAGGATTTTTGGTGAAGGCACTTTTAAATAACCAGCAAAAACTAGTTATCAGCAAAAAACAAGTAAATTCACAAAGAAAATTAAAAATGGAGGAGCCACTATATATTGTGGTTTGAATTTTAATATATACCATAAATTGGGTATAGATTTGGTCTTTAAATATTCCCATCTTATAGCGATAAGTTAAAAGTCAAGGTTAATGATGTAATTGCGACTGTAATAGTTGTTACTTGTTACAAGCTGTCACTCAGCAAGTAAATTCTAACCGGGAGGAGGTGATTTAGGTGAAAGTTAGGATTCTCAGAGCTTTGGCAATTTTGGCTTCTATAGCCAGTTGTGTAGTCGCCGGCGGTAAGTGGTAATCGATAA
>CAYRQL010000015.1:26975-33457 GCA_964426525.1 uncultured Actinomycetota bacterium
GTCTTAAAGTAAAGGAGGTGATTTAGGTGAAAGTTAGGATTCTCAGAGCTTTGGCTATTTTGGCTTCTATAGCCAGTTGTGTAGTCGCCGGCGGTAAGTGGTAATATATTGATTGCAGCACATAAACAATCTCAAAAAACTTGAAATTAAAAGAAGCAGGAGAGTTAGTTGAAAAAGAAAGTAGAGTTTGTTGAAGTAGTAGTATTGTTTCTTTTTATTTTAGCAACTTCTATATCTGGCTGGGCAACTTGGGAGTTGTACTTGGAATATGTGTCTTCTGGGCAGGTAATTTCTGGATTGTTTTTAATTTCTTTTCTTACAATAGCTGTTGCTATCTCTAACCTGATGGAAGTACGCCTAAGCGAGCATGGTGGCTTTGCTGTAGATACTTTTTTTATAATTGCAACCATTTTAAACCTTCCTTTCCCTTTTTCTTCTCTTTGCGTTTACTTGGGTGAGGCCCTAACTGAATTTTTTAAGAAAAAGGCCCTCATTAGAAAGTTTTTCAATGTTTCACAATTCACTTTAAATGCTACCTTAATAAGCCTTTTCATCAGTCAATTTATCAAACCAGGGAAGTTTGACTTAACCTTTGGGAATCTACTGCTATTTGTTTTTGCTGCTTTTCTCTTCACTTCAGTTAACTCAATACTGCATTCAATAGTAGTTTCGCTCTCAACTAAAAAGAAAATAACTGATGCCTGGTCTTCACTCGCTCCTTATCCTATAAATTTCTCCCCTTTAGTAGCTATGGGAATTATCGGGATACTCTTTGCTTATTTTGCTTCAATAAAATCTTACTACGGAGCTATCCTGAGTGTTTTCCCCCTTTACCTTCTCTATGTGCTCTTTAAGAGAACAGCCATGCTAGAAGAAACTTTAAGTGGGGCTCTTAAATCAATGATTACCGCTCTTGAAGCTAAAGACCCTTATACTGCTGACCATTCAAAAAGAGTAGCTGAGTATTCAAGGAAAATTGCTGAGAAGTTGGGATTGCCCTTGATGGAGATAAATCGCATTCAACAGGCGGCATTACTTCACGACTTAGGAAAGATCGCAACCCCCGAAGAAGTGCTTTATAAACCGGACAAACTTGGTCATTTCGAGTGGAAGTTGATATCGCGCCACCCAGAAGAAGGAGCTTCAATTTTAGCGACAATCCCTCTTTTAGAAGACATCAAAGATTACGTTCTTCACCACCACGAACGAGCTAATGGTAGTGGTTACCCAAACCGAAAAAAAGCTGAAGAAATTCCCCTTGGAGCTCAAATTATTGCTATTGCTGATGCTTACGATGCTATGCGTTCTCCCCGTCCATATCGTTCCCCTTTTACCATTGAAGAAGCTCTTAGAGAACTGAATCAAAGTAAAGCTTATCAATTTAGCCCGGAAATAGTAGCCAAACTCAAAGAAGTTGTAGCCGAAAACCTTCACCTTGAAAATCGCCCCATTCCGGTTTGCTATCTACCAGACTATCTACCAGAAATAGATTTAGTGGACAAAGAGCCCCCTCAAATTAAGTCTGATGCTTGATAAGCGCAATGATTAGAACCATCGCCTTAATTGCTATTCTAACTGGAATACTTATTGGCTATTTGCTGAAAAGAAAAATTACCAATCTGGCAAATCTAGAATTTAAAGCTCTCTTTTTGCTAATTGCTTCTTTTTTATTTCGTTTTTTAGTCTATCGGGAGTTTTTCTTAGCCAGCAGCTTAGCAACTCAATTTGGCAGTTTAATTCAAAACTTTTCGAATTTTTTAATTCTAATCTTTCTTTTTCTAAACCTTGACCAGCCAGGTCTAAAAATAATTTTCGCTGGTGCCCTTTCTAACTCTCTTGCTATCTTTCTCAATGGTGGAAGAATGCCCGTCTCTTTCCAAGCTCTAAAAATAGTTCGCCATGAGGATGTCATTCTAAGAATAAACCAGTACGCCTGGTATCCTTCTTCTCTTTTAGACCAGCAAACCAGAGTTAGTTTTCTATGTGATGTGATACCCTTTCGCTTTCCATTAAAAATTCTTGAAGCGGCTATTAGTATTGGAGATGTTTTTATTCTCGCCGGTCTTTTTATTTTGATAGTAAAAGGAATGAAAAAAGAGGCTTAAAAACTCAACTGGCTTTACGAATAGGATGCCAGGCTTCGATGCTTCGCCTAATTTTCTCGATTATTGGCTCAAGCAAAAGGTAAAAAAGCAAAGTAAAAAGAGCATTCATATCAAAATAACCATTATAAGGAGTTTTAATTTTAGCTTGTTTAGTGAAATCAATTGTTACACTTTCAGCCAGGGATTTAATTAAAAGCCGAAAGGGGAAAAATTTAAGATTAGGTCCAAAATAAACAATTACAATATGAGCAGTTAAAACAACTGCAAAAAAAGCCAATACGCCTAGAATTATTTTTAAAAAAACAACTAACAATTGCCTAGTCGCTAACATCCATTCTCTTTTTTTGGCTTGTCAGTTTCAAATCTAAAGACCTCGAGTATAAGGCAAAAAATCAAGCTGATAAAAAAAGTTAAGCTTTTCCTCTAATTTGACGAGGTTTAAAACATCCTCTTTATTGTAAAGCAAAAGCTTCTCTAAAGATTCGCTGTCACCACTTCTCTGATAATTTTCCCAGAGTTCCATTGCACTAAAACCATCGATTTCCTTTGACTCCCTTTCAATGCCCAGTTCTTTCTCAACTGTTTTTAAACCGCCATAGAGGCGAAAATTCCAGCAGTCAAAAAGTAAATCTCGATGATCAAAAAGTTTGTCCAAGCGAACTCCCAGGTGACGATTAATAATCGGCAGGTCAAACCGACTGCCATTGTAAGTCGTTAAAAATCTTACTTCTTCAAGAAGACTAAATAAGTTCTCTCGGGTAATATTGTCACCCCAAATTTGCTTGAAACCATTTGTTGGTTGATAAACACCAATGACAGTTATCTTTCCTTTAAAAGAAGTTTCTATATCAAGATAGGCCTTCATTCTATTGTAGGAAATTTAACACAAAATATTTAGGTATTCAACAAGAAGAAGGCCTTCGAAAAATTTTTAAAAAAATTTTTCCCCAGCTCAAAAGATTTTTCTTTTATTCAAGTGCACTTCAAAGAAGTAAAATTTTTTTCCAAAAATACTTGACAAAAATTCGGAGCTGAGTTAAATTAAAACTGTCCCGAGAAGCAATCAGAGGGAACCGAGAAAGTTGAGGTACCAGTAGCGGCCCGGCGAGGACTTTAAGAGCCAAAGCCGCGAGGCAGAGGTTCAGAAAGAACTCAAAAGGTACGAAAGGGAAACTCAGCAAGTACCGGGGAACTTTAGAGGGTTTCTCGGGACAATTTTTTTTATTTCTTCTCCTTTCTTAAAAAGAAATAAACCTTTTAGGAGTTTTTAGAGGCTTATAAACTTAAAATTTCTTTGAGCTCGGTAAGTTTTTTAATTTTCAAACCATCAAAATCAGGATACTTATTTTCCCGATCTATCAAGCAAGCATTCATCCCAGCATTAATAGCTCCATAAAAATCTGCCTGAGGATCGTCTCCAACAAACAAAGTTAAGCTTTTAACAACTTCTGATTTTCTTTTTGCTTCCTCAAAGAGCCGCTTATCTGGCTTGCCGTAACCAGCTTGAGCTGAAGTCAATATAAAAGAAAAGTAATTTTTCAAGCCAATCTGCTCAAGAATATTACTTAGTCGTTCATCCCAGTTAGAAACAATCCCTAAGTAACATTGCTTTTCTTTAAGAAAATCAAGGGTTTCCTTGACATCAGGATATAACTTCCAACAATCTGGCTGACCAAGCCGCTCATAAAGATTTCGAGCTAAAATCCGACTTTCCAACTCGCTAAACCCTACCAAGCTCATCCAGTAACCATAAACATCTTCCCAAAGTTTGATAATGTTTTCCCTGGACGACCAGTGAAATGCCTGATTTGTAAGGTAACGCCGGAAGCGCTTTTCCATCAAATAAGCAACCGAAGAAAAATCCTCTTCCTTGATTTCAGGTTTTAATTTTTGCCCAACCTCAGCAGCATATTTAGCCAGAGATGGCTGGGCTCCAAGTAGAGTGTGACCAGCATCAAAGTAAACTGCTTTGGCTTTAATCTTTCTTCCTCTGGTCATTATCTTAAACCCTCAACTCTCGTAGAGGTTTCTAGTAGCTCGAACTTTTTGTTTTAAAAGACTAATGAGCTCTGGCGGTTCGAGAACTTTTACATGCTCAACATAAGGCAAAACCCATTTCTTTAAAATACCAGGTAGACTAACCGCCTTTAAGCTCACCAAGCAAGAACCATCAGGCATATCCTTTCTAACTTTCTGGCTCAACGTCTCTCGAACATAATCCGAAACTTCAGCATCGTAAAGTAGCTTAATTTCTTTCCCCTCAGGGATTGAAGAAGAATAAAGAGTTACATAGTCAGCAAAGGAAAGATTTTTTCTTTCAAACTTTTCTGAGAGAGGTTTAAACTCCTTAATATGAGAAACTAAAAACCTCCTCTGGCTTTGTCTTAGATGACAAAAAGCTATTAAATACCATTTACCTTTGTCTAAGACCAAAAGATAAGGATCGACCTGGCGGCAAGAAAGTTGGTCTCGAGTAACAGTGTGGTATACCATCTCTGCTCTCAGGCAATTTTCCAGGCAATAATTGATTTTTTTGAGAATTTCAGGAGCTATTTCTTCAGTGACAATTGCTCTCCCTTCAGCCGCTTCATCAATTT
The DNA here is from genome assembly GCA_964426525.1 of uncultured Actinomycetota bacterium. GTDB lineage: Bacteria > Actinomycetota > Aquicultoria > SKW223 > CALKMS01 > CALKMS01. Next base: position 31,678 of record CAYRQL010000015.1, read on the forward strand.
TTTGACTGACTTCGCCTGAAAGCGCTCCTTTAATTTTGTTTACCGCTGAATCAAGATTTTCAAATAAAGGCAAGCCAGTTTTCTTTAGCAGTTTCACTGTGTTTAAAATTGCCACTGCTTCAACAACTGAAAGATTGAGAGGTTTCTCAAAATAATCGGCAAATCTTAAAAACACCTTTTCACCCTCAAAATCAACTTCTATTAAATCGAAGGGTGTATAGTCAGGCAAACCACAAAGAGAAGCCAGCTCAAGAGCTTTTTTAATTTCCCGCTTGCTATGCTTAAACTTTCTACTTAAAGCAGTAAGGGTGATACCTGGATGATTATTAACATAACTTAAAAGCAGGAATATTTCTTGAGGTTCAAGTCGTGGCATTTGAGTATGCCCTTTCTATACGGTCTAACGCCTCGCAGATTTTTTTCCGTGTCGAGGCCGGGCTCAAAACTTCAGCATCTTCAGCAAAAGCCAGCAACCACTGGACAAAAGCATCTTCATCTTTCACCATAAACAGAAAAACTTCAGAGCCATCTGTTTTCTCCTCTAACTTCTTGAAGGAAGATTTTTCAACCAGAAAGGCAGCTTTTGAAGAAAACTTAACTTTCACCTCTATCGGCTTGTCAGAACCATATTCCCAGGGAAACATAAAAAAGAAATTATCGGGATTAAAATTTTGGTCTCTTTCAAAATCCGGTTCTTCTTTTTCTTCTCGCAAAATCTTAACCTTTCCTTGAATTCGATTCAGACGGAAAGTCCGGTAGTCACGATGTTGAGGAGAAAAAGCAACCAAATACCAAACTCTTTCTCTTTGAAAAAGTAAATAGGGCTGTACCTTCCATCTTTCAACTTTGCTTTTCCTGGCCGCTTTATATTGAAAGCTCACTTCTTTGCGTGAAACAATTGCCTGATCAAGAATTTTAACTGCGTCTTCTGAGTGATTATATGTTTGTAAATCAAAAGCAAAAGGTAAGTTTAAGCTTAACTCTTCTTCCGGTTCGGCTTCCAGTAGAATTTTTTGTAGTCCAATCTTAAGCTCATTTTTCCAAGGAAAATCAGCTCCACTTTCTACCAATTGTTTCAATAGTCTCAAGGCTATAATCTCTTGAGAAGAAAAATTGATACTTGGCAAATAGCGCTGTTCCGGTGGTAGAAAATAACCTTCTTTTTCCTGGTCGTAAAAGATTGACAATCCCATTTCAGCTAACTCCCTCCGGTCTCGATAGAAAGACTGACGCAAAGCATCTAAAGACTTGCCACGGTAACCCTCTATCTTGGCTATCTCATCTAAATCCTTAGGTTCCCGAGCATTCAAGAAAAAAGCTATTAAATTTAAAAGCCGCTCAGTCTTTCTAACAGAAGCCACGATACCACCCGTTAACTTTTTAACACAGGAAGGAAAACTCAGCAAGATAGATTATGATTCGCAATAATTACATACCTGTGAAATCGGGATCAAATGGTCAGACTTTTGCAATCATCACAAAAAGCATCTTTAAAATCTAATCCCCTTAATCCCCCTTATAAATAAGGGGGAAGGACAGGAGAGCTTATAAATAAGGGGGAGATTATAAACTTCTCCCTTTTCTAATCCCCCTTAATCCCCCTTATTCTAAGGGGGAGACACAGTTGAAATATTTAAGGGGGAAAGACAGGAGAGCTTATAAATAAGGGGGAGATTATATACTCTTCCCTTTTGTAAAGCACTCAACCTACTCCTCCCTTTTTCAATCCCCCTTAATCCCCCTTACCTTAAGGGGGAGACACGAGACAGGGGCCTTATAA
>CAYRQL010000016.1:0-33361 GCA_964426525.1 uncultured Actinomycetota bacterium
TTTTCAAAGGGAGGTTGGGAGGGATTTTCACTCCTTCGCTTTTTAATTACTTTAGTCCCTTTTACTCAAAGTGAAAAAATAAAAAAACAATAAGGAAGCTTTTAAAAAATTGCACCAGGGGAAAATACAGCAAAAGAAGGCAAAAAGGTAAAATTAAAATTAAACAAGTGTGCTTAGTAAAAAATTGAGGCTTGTAAAATATAGAGTCATTTTAAAGTTGGCTCAGCGCTATTTTTAAGAAGCACTTAGAATCAACTTTTATTTATAATAAAATGATGGGAAATCACTTAGAAACTAGACTGACTGAAAGCAAAAACCTGAAATTTGCTCTTTTTATAACTGGTTTTTTTCTCTTAATTGAACTTGTCGGCGGTTTGTTAACTAAAAGTTTAGCTTTGCTGGCTGATGCTGGTCATATGTTAGTTGACTTTTTTTCTCTTCTGACAAGTTTTTTTGCCTTATCGCTAGCTTTAAAACCAGCCACTAAAGAAAGAACTTTTGGTTTATATCGATTGGAAATCCTGGCTGCTCTTTTTAATGGCATAACCTTAGCTGTTATTTGTGTTTTTATTTTTCGAGAAGCTTATTTCCGTATTTTAAACCCACCAACTATTAATGAAAAAGGAATGCTTTTGGTAGCTTTTCTTGGCTTGATAGCGAATGGTGCTGCTATATATTTTTTAAGACACGGTGAAACTTTGAACTTAAGAAGCGCTTTGTTCCATGTTTTGGGTGACACTCTCTCTTCTCTGGCAATAATTACTGGTGGAATACTCATCTACTTCACTGGTTATCACTTAATCGACCCTCTGCTAAGCTTAATAATTGCCCTGATAATTTTCTTTTCAGCATATCGAGTGACCGTCGAGGCAGTTAACATTTTAATCGAGGCTACACCAAAAAATATCGAAGTTGACAAGCTGGTTTCCCGATTAAAAGAAATACCTGGCGTTTTAGACCTTCACGACCTTCACATCTGGACAATAAGCTCTGGCCTTCACGCCTTAAGTGCTCATTTGCTCCTAAGCGACCAGTTAATCAGTAAAGCTGACCAAATTATCAAAGAAGTGGAAAAAGTTTTATTTAGCGAGTTCGGAGTTACCCATACCACTTTACAAATTGAGTGTCAGACCTGCCAAAACAATCGAATATTATGTCAGTTTAATCGACAATCTAACAATAGTCAGTAGGGTTAATGACATAATTTTTTAACGCACCAATTTTCTCGATCCTAACTTCAACTACATCTCCGGATTTTAGCTCTCCCACCCCCGGTGGGGTTCCCGTCATAATCACATCCCCAGGGTTTAGCGTCATTACCTCAGAAATGAAAGAAACAAGTTTGTAAGGGTTGAAAATCAAATTTTTACTGCTTGATGACTGCTTGATTTCTCCATTTAAAAAAAGTTCAATTTTTAAATCTTCGGGTTCAATATCAGTAGTTATCCAAGGCCCAAGAGGTGCAAAAGTGTCAAAAGATTTGGCTCTTGTCCACTGAACATCTTTTTTTTGAAGGTCACGAGCAGTAACATCGTTTGAGCAAGTATAGCCAAGTATAAATTCTTTTGCTTTGTCCTCTGATATAAACCTTGCTTTCTTGCCAATTACCACTGCCAGTTCAGCTTCATAATCCACCCTTTGCGATTGAGAAGGCAAAACGATATTTTCTTCTGGCCCAATCACTGAAGTTGGTGGTTTAAGAAAAATAATTGGTTCGTCAGGTATATCCATCTCAAGTTCTTTAGCATGGTCAACATAGTTTAAACCAACTGCTACAATTTTAGAAGGAGCGGTTGGCGCAAGAAGCTTAACTTCAGACAAATTAACCGAAGAATTGCCTAATTCAACAAACTCTCCTTCAGTTTTAAATGGATTTTTAATAAAGTAAAGTTGATTGTCGTTTTTCAAAATACCATAGAGAATTTTGGCTTGAAAAACAAAACGGCAAATTATCATAGCATTTTAAGTTAACTGTAAGCCGTATTCGTAACCTTCAACTAATGCTTGCCAGCTTGCCTCAATGATGTTTTCGGAAACTCCAACTGTACCCCAGCTTTTTTGACCACAATTAAACTCCATAAAAACTCGGGTTTTCGCTTGAGTGCCTTTTTCCTGACCAAAAACTCGAACCCGATAATCAGAAAGAGAAATTTTAGTTAAATCGGGAAAAAGTGGCTCCAAAGCTTTTCTTAAAGCTCTATCAAGAGCGTTAACTGGCCCGTTACCCTCTCCAATTTCTACCTTGCGTTCCTTATTAACAATCAGTTTAACAATAGCTTCAGCTTGAAAACGACCGCTTCGCCAGCGATTAATAGTCACCTTGTAAGATTCAAGCTCAAACAATGGGCGATAGCGCCCTAAATTGCGTAAAACAAACAAACCAAAAGAGCCGTCAGCAATTTCGTAAAGATAACCTTGCTTTTCCTTTTCTTTAAGTTTTTTGAGAATTGTTTTTGCTTTTTCACTCTGGTCTGATAAATCAATTCCCGTTGTCTCTTTTGCTTTTTCAACCAAACTTTTAACGCCCGAAAGTTCAGAAACTAAAAGGCGAGAGGTATTACCTACTTGTTCAGGTTCAATGTGTTCATAAGCTTTTTTATGTCTCAATACAGCACTAATATGAACTCCGCCTTTGTGAGCAAAAGCACTTTGCCCTACATAAGGCTGGTGAAAATCGGGCGGGATATTGGAAACTTCAGCTACAAAATGAGAAACCTCTGTTAAAAGAGAAAGATTGTTATCAGGTAAGCATCGATAACCCATTTTTAACTCTAAAGCAGGAATTATTGAGCAAAGATTAGCGTTACCGCAACGCTCACCATAACCATTTATTGTCCCCTGCACCTGAAGTGCCCCTAATTCAACCGCCACTAAAGAGTTAGCAACCGCACAATCACTATCGTTATGGGCGTGAATGCCAAAAGGAACCTTAAGATGAGGTTTAACTTCAGAAATAATTCTTTTTAGTTCTTCAGGCAAAGTTCCGCCATTAGTATCAGCTAAAACAATCCAGTCTGCCCCAGCTTCCTGAGCTAAAATAATAGATTTTATGGCATAATCCGGATTTTTTTTGTAACCATCAAAAAAATGTTCAGCATCGAAAATCACTTTCTTGCCCTGTTTTTTCAAATAAGAAACTGAGTCTGTAATCATTCTTAAATTTTCTTCCAATGTAGTCACTAAAACACTAGTAACATGAACATCCCAGCTTTTTCCGAAAATGCATACAAACTCAGTCTGAACATCTAATAAAGATTTTAGATTTTCATCATCTTCAGCCTTAACACCTTTACGACGAGTGGAACCGAAAACAACAACTTTTGCGTGATTGAGCTTAAGTTTTTTTACTTTTTTGAAATATTCAACATCTTTAGGGTTAGAATAGGGCCAGCCGCCTTCAATAAAGTCAACTCCGAGCTTGTCAAGTTCTTGAGTAATCTTCAGTTTGTCAGACAAAGTGAAAGAAATACCTTCGCGCTGAGCTCCATCTCTGAGAGTGGTATCGTAAAGATAAATTTTTTCGCGCCGTTCTGGATTATCAGACATATTCAAGCCAATCCTGATATTTCGGGTTTTCGCCCCGGACAACTGAGTAAAAAGCTTCCTGAAGTTTGCGAGTTATCGGACCGGGTTCGCCAATTAGTCGCCCATCAATTTCTCTTATCGGAACTATTTCGGCAGCTGTTCCAGTAAAGAAAACCTCATCAGCCCAGTAAAGGTCAGAGCGAACCAAATCTCTTTCAACAACTTCAAAACCTAAATCTGAAGCTAAAACTATAATAGAATCGCGAGTAATTCCTTCCAGAATGCTGGCAGCAGTAGAAGGTGTTGAAATTTTGCCATTTCTGATAACAAAAATATTTTCGCCTGAGCCTTCAGACACAAAACCTCGAGTATCAAGAAGGATTGCCTCATCATAACCCTCTTCAACAACTTCTATTTTTGCTAATATCGAGTTTATATACTGACCAGTGGCTTTAGCTGCTGGGGGTAAAGTATTGGGGTCAATACGACGAAAAGAAGAAATTTTTGCTCTTATTCCGTGCTTAATTCCCTCCTCACCGAGATAAGCGCCCCAAGACCAAACAGCAATTGCCACATCAACCGGAGCTTTTAAAGGAAAAAGACCCATTTCACCGTAACCTCGAAAAGCAATCGGTCTGATATAGCAACTATCAAGCTCGTTTCGCCGAATAAGTTCTTTTGTAGCATCAACTAACTCTTCAACGGTATAAGGAATGGGCATTTTATAAATTTTGGCTGAGCGAAACAACCTCTTAATGTGGTCAGTCAGACGAAAAACAGCAGTTCCTGAATTGGTTTTATAAGCTCTTATTCCTTCAAAAACTCCTGAGCCATAGTGAAGAGCATGAGTCAAAACATGAACCTTTGCTTCATTCCAGGGAACGAATTTCCCACTCAACCATATATGCTTGGCTTCAGGTATAGGCATTTCTCCTCCTTGCTTTTAAATTAATTGGTTTTCTATTTTAACGGAAGAGGCAGGAAAAATCACTTATTAAACTTCTTGAACAAATTGAGCTACCATATCGCCAACTTCAGTGGTGGTGTAACCCATTTGTCCGGCAGCCAAGCTCTTTAATTTTTCCGAAGTAACTTTAATTATTGCCTTTTCTATCCAATCAGCAGCTTGTTTTTCGCCAATGAAATCCAGCATCATCTGAGCTGCCGAAATAGCAGCTAACGGGTTAATGACATTTTTTCCTGTATATTTAGGTGCTGAACCGCCAATTGGTTCAAACATTGAAACACCTTGAGGGTTGATATTTCCACCAGCGGCAATTCCCATCCCACCTTGAATAATAGCACCGAGATCAGTTATTATGTCGCCGAACATATTGTCAGTAACCACCACATCAAACCACTCAGGATTTTTGACAAACCACATACAAATAGCATCAACATGAGCGTAACTGGTTTTAATATCCGGATAATCAGCGGCAACTTCATAAAAAACTCGCTCCCATAAGTCATGCGCATAAGTTAAAACATTGGTTTTTCCGCAAAGAGTAAGCTCCTTTTTGCTATTTCGCTTACGACAAAAGTCAAAAGCAAACCTAATGCATCTTTCCACACCTTGACGAGTATTAATACTTTCTTGAATAGCAACTTCATCTGGTGTTCCTTTTTTCAAAAAACCGCCAGCACCAACATATAAGCCCTCAGTATTTTCTCGAACCACCACAAAATCAATGTCTTGGGGTTTTTTATCTTTTAAAGGAGTTTCCACACCGGGATAAAGCTTAACAGGTCTCAGATTGATATATTGGTCAAGCTCAAACCTCAGCTTTAAAAGTATTCCGCGCTCTAAAATGCCCGGCTTTACATCTGGATGACCAATAGCGCCAAGCAAAATAGCCTTAAAATTTTTAAGCTCAGAAAGAGCAGATTCAGGCAGAGTTTCGCCTGTTTTTAAATATCGCTCGCCGCCAAAATCGTAATACTGAAACTCTATTTTAAAACCACCCCGAGACGCTGCTGCGTCCAATACCTTAACTGCCTCGCGAATAACTTCTGGACCAGTGCCATCACCTGGAATAACTGCAATCTTGTAGCTCATTTTGCCTCCCTTTTTAATCTTTCTTTAGCCCAGTTAACAAGTCCGCCAGCCTTAATAATCTCAACTAAAAAAGGCGGGAAAGGCTTAGCTTGATAAGACTTGTTATTTTTTAAATTAATTATTTTCCCTTCATCAAGAGAAACAACCACTGTATCTCCTTCTTGAACTTCTTTTGCAAACTCCGGACATTCCACAATCGGCAAACCTATATTTATCGCATTGCGATAAAAAATGCGTGCAAAAGATGAAGCAATGACGCAAGAAACACCGCAACCTTTAATAGCAATTGGCGCATGTTCCCGAGAAGAACCGCAACCAAAATTTTCTTCAGCCACCAAAATAGTCCCTGGCTTAAGCTTGGCCTGGAAATTGCTTCCTAATCCTTCAAAACAATGCTTAGCCAACTCATCAGGGTTAAAAGTTACAAGATAACGAGCAGGAATGATAACATCAGTATCAATGTTTCTGCCAACTTTTACAACTTGACCCTCAAAAACCATTAGACCTCCGTTTTACCCATTTTAATTTTAAATTTTTCCCATGAATCAAAAGAAACAACTTCATCAGGTGGCACAATCCTTCCAGCAACAGCCGAAGCTGCTGCCACCGCAGGACCAGAAAGATAAACTTCAGATTCGCTATGGCCCATTCGACCAATAAAATTCCGATTAGTGGTAGCCAGAGCTCTTTCGCCTTTAGCCAGAACTCCAGAATGTCCCCCTAAGCAGGGGCCACAAGTGGGAGTGCTAACAGCCGCACCAGCCTGGATAAAGGTTTGTATTAACCCTTCTTGTAAAGCTTTAAGGTAAATCCTTTGGGTAGCGGGGAAGATAAGGAGGCGAATTTTAGGATGAACTTTTTTGCCTTCTAAAATAGCCGCGGCTACCCGCAAATCTTCAAGGCGGCCATTAGTGCAAGAACCTATCACTACCTGGTCTATCTCTACATCTTTTACTTCATAAACTGACCTGGTATTGGAAGGAAGATGAGGGAAAGCCACTTGTATATCAATTTCTTCGGCTCGTAAGGAATAAATCTTTTCATAATTAGCATCGGGGTCGCTTTGATAAAATTTATAAGATCTTTTAGCTCTAACTTCTACGTATTTGGCTGTTATTTCATCTGGCTCGATAATCCCATTTTTACCTCCAGCTTCAATCGCCATATTAGTAATTGAAAAACGAGAGTCCATAGAAAGGCTTTTAATCGCTTCTCCAGTGAACTCCATTGCTTTATAAAGAGCACCATCAACTCCAATCATTCCAATGATATAAAGAATGATATCCTTACCAAATACCCATGGCTTTAGAGTGCCATTGACCTCAAACTTAAGAGTTGGAGGAACTTTAAGCCAGGTTTCACCCAAAGCCATTGCTACTCCAAGGTCGGTTGAACCAACACCAGTTGAAAAAGCACCTAATGCTCCGTAAGTGCAGGTGTGAGAGTCTGCCCCAATTATTAAATCACCAGGAAGAACCAGACCTTCTTCGGGTAAAAGAGCATGTTCAATCCCCATTCTTCCAACTTCAAAATAATTAGCAATTCCCTGTTCGTATGCAAAATCCCGCAACAACTTACACTGTTCAGCTGAGGGGATATCACGATTTGGGGTAAAGTGGTCAGGAACAAGAAAAATTTTTTCAGAATCAAAAACTTTTTCGCTTCCTACTAATTTAAACTGCTCAATTGCTCCCGGCGCTGTAACATCATTAGCCAAGAGGCCGTCCACCTTAACTTTAACAATTTCCCCAGCTTCAACTTTTTCTAACCCAGCGTGAGCAGCCAGAATTTTCTCGGTGATAGTCATTCCCATTATCTATCAGCACTCTTTCGCATAAAATAACGGTTGATGGCGTTAATGTAAGCCAGAGCAGCTGCTTCAACGATGTCAGTGCTAACCCCACGGCCCATTATTTTCTGGCCTTCGATTTCCAACCTGATGTTTGATTCGCCAATGGCTTCCTTCTCACCAGTCAGGGCAGTAATAGAAAAATTAACGAGCTTGGTGTCAAGGCCAATAATCTTATCAATTGCATTGTAAACTGCATCAACAGGTCCATCACCTTTTGCTTCGGCTTTAACAACTTCTCCATTTCTCTTTAAAGTCACTTTTGCCTGCGGCTCAACATTTGTTCCCGACTGAATAGAAAAATCAACTAACCGGTATCGACCTCCTCGAGCATAAAGCTCATCAAAAACTATCGCCTCAAGGTCTTCATCGGTAACCTGCGACTTTCGGTCAGCCAGTTTTTTGAAAGACAGAAAGATAAGATCTAATTCTTCAGGATTTAATTTGTAGCCAAGCTCAATTAACCTTTGCCTTAAACCATGCCGACCAGAGGTCTTTCCTAAAATCAGACGGCTTTCTGACAAACCAATCTTCTTTGGATCAATGATTTCGTAAGTAGTGCGGTCTTTAAGCATTCCATCGGTGTGAATACCTGAAGAGTGGGCGAATGCATTAGCTCCAACAATCGCTTTATTAGGTTGAACCGGGTAACCAGTCAGAGTGCTTACCAATCGGCTGGTGCGAGCTATTTCTTCAGTTTTAAGACTGGTTTTTTTACCAATAGTTCGGTATCGAGTATCCAAAATCATTACAATTTCTTCTAAAGCAGCATTTCCTGCCCGCTCACCTAAACCGTTAATAGTACACTCAACCTGATTTGCTCCATTTATCACCGCTTCAATTGAATTGGCAACTGCCAACCCCAGGTCATTGTGGCAGTGAACGCTCAAAGTAACTTCTCTCCCTAAAACTGGAAATTTTGCCACCAGTTTTTTAACAAGTTCGCCAAACTCTTGAGGCAAAGCATAGCCAACAGTGTCAGGAATGTTTATGGTTGTAGCTCCAGCCTCCACCGCCACTTCGATAACTTTACAAAGAAACTCGAACTCAGAACGAGTTGCGTCTTCGGGAGAAAATTCAACATCGGGAGTGTATCTTTTTGCTCTCTCTACCGCTTCTTTAGTCATCTTTAAAACTTCGTCTTTGGTTTTTTTAAGCTTTCTCTCAATGTGAATATCAGAAGTAGCAATGAAGGTATGTATCCGGGGCCTTTCGGCTTCCTTAATCGCCTGCCAGGCGGCATCAATGTCTCCCTCAACCGCTCGAGCCAGCGCACAAATTGTTGAGTTTTTTACTTTTTTAGCAATAGTCTCTACAGCTTGAAAATCCCCAGGAGAAGTTACTGGAAATCCAGCTTCAATAACATCAACACCCATTCGGGCAAGTTGCTCAGCAATCTCCAGTTTTTCTCGAAAATTTAAGCTTATACCTGGTGACTGCTCGCCATCTCTTAAAGTTGTATCAAAAATAAATATTCTGTCATTCATTTTGACCTCCAGAATAAAAGAATTATAGCTGAGTCGAAGGGTAAAACCTAAAGCTGGACGAAGATAGCCTTTGACACCCCATTGATACCTTCAATGTCCCTTAGGACACCAGTATCAATGGGGCTATCTAGGGCAAGGATGGAAATAGCGTTTCCCCCTGGCTTTTCTCTACCAAACTGCATGCTGGCGATGTTTATGCCTCTATTGCCAAGCATAGTTCCAAGGTCGCCAATCATTCCAGGTCGGTCAAGATTATGAATAACCAGCATATATTTGGAAGGAACAAGATCAACATCATAATCATAAATTTTGACAATACGCGGTTTATTTTCCGAACCCAAGACAGTTCCTGAAACCGAAAGTTTAGTTTTCGGAACCTTTAATGTAATTAAGTTTAAGTATTCACGACTGGATGGAGTCTTAATTTCTTTAATTTCAATCCCTCTATCTTTAGCTAAATGAATTGCGTTTACATATGTAACAGGTTCCTCCACCACGGCCTCAAAAAGACCTTTCAAAACTGCCAGAGTAACTGGCTTGGTTTCCAGAGAAGAAACTTCACCAATATATTCAATCGAAATAACAGAAGGCTGTTCAGTCAAAAGAAAAGAAAAAAACTTGCCAAGGTTTTCCCCTAAAGAAAGATAAGGCCTAACTGCTTCTAAAACTTCAGGCGGAATAGAAGGAATGTTCACCGCAGTGCTAACAAAACCGCCTTTTAAACCAGCAATTACCTGGTCGGCTATCATTACACCGGCTTTATCCTGAGCCTCAAAAGTTGAAGCTCCCAGGTGAGGTGTAACAATTACATTGTCAAACTCAAAAAGAGGGCTCTGGGTGCAAGGTTCTTCTTCGAAAACATCAATGGCTGCACCGGCAACTTTACCATTCTTAAGATACTTAACTAATGTTTCTTCTTTAAAAAGACCGCCCCGAGCAGTGTTTACTATTCTTACCCCATCCTTCATCATCTCAAATTCTTTATCCCCTAAAATACCTATCGTCTCTTTAGTTTTTGGTAAATGCAAAGAAATGAAATCAGCTTCTTTTAAAACGTCCTCAATTTTTTCTTTTCTTTCAATCCCTGCTTGTTCAAATCTTTCACGGGGTACATAGGGGTCATAAGCGACTACCTGCATACCTAACCCAAGAGCCTTTTGAGCAACCAAAAAACCAACCCGACCAAAGCCTAAAATTCCCAGAATTTTTCCGTTAATTTCAACTCCCTCAAGCTTAGATCTCTCCCAGCGGCAAGCTTTAAGAGAAGCATTGGCTTGAGGTATATTGCGAGCCAGGGCGAGCAAAAGAGCAATAGTGTGTTCAGCAGCTGATATGATGTTGCTTTGGGGAGCATTTGCAACTATTACTCCCTTTTTAGTTGCCGCTTCAGTGTCAATGTTATCAACACCAATCCCCGCCCGACCTATGACCTTCAAGTTATCAGCTCTTTCGATAACATCTGCAGTCACTTTAGTGCCACTACGAACAATCAAAGCGTCATAAGAAGGAATTTTTTCAATTAACTCCTCTTTTGAAAGATTAAGCAAAACATCAACTTCAAAGCCCGCAGCTCTAAGTTTCTCCAGTCCAGTCTCAGCTATTTTTTCTGTTACTAAAACTTTCATACGCCTTCCTTAACAAATACATTCTGGGCAGCATTTAAGCTGCTACCAGGTTCAAGTTGATAACCAAGCTCAAGCAAGCTTCTTTCGAGAGAAGCTAAAGTCACTATTATATCGCTTGGCAAATAAAAACCGCAATGTCCAATGCGGAAAATTTTTCCTTTCAGACCACCTTGTCCCCCAGCCAGCCAGACTCCGTGCCTTTCTCTGACTGTTTTAACTATTGCCCCACCGTCTATTCCTTCAGGAACATTAACGGCAGTTACCGCATTACAGAGTTCATCGTCAGGGGAGAAAAGCTTCAAACCTAGAGCCTTAATTCCCTCACGAGTTGCTTTAGCTAAAACCCGATGGCGTTCCCAGACATTTTCAATTCCTTCTTCTTTAATCATCTTTAAACTTTCACCAAGCGCCATAATTGAACAAATAGCTGGAGTGTACGGATTTTGGGGTGAAGGTTTGTCTAAAGCTTTTTTGTAAGCTCGATAATCAAAATAAAAACGAGGGGAAGTTGACTTTTCAACTAGCTCCCAGGCACGTTCAGATACTGCTGCAAAAGCCAAACCTGGTGGAGCCATTAAAGCTTTTTGCGAACCAGAAACAACAACATCTATTCCCCAATCATCCATTTTTAACTCGCAAGCACCTAAACCAGAAACAGCATCAACGATCAAAACAGCTGAAGAACGAGCAGTTATTTCAGCAACTTTTTTAACCTCATTTACTACTCCTGTTGAAGTTTCAGCATGAGTGATAAAAACTCCTTTAATCGTAGAATCCTCGCTAAGCTTTGCCTCGATATCAGCCGGTTTCAACCTTTGGCCCCATTCATATTCAATAGCAACAACATCAAGATTGTAAGCTTTGCAAATCTTAATCCAGCGCTCGCCAAAGTTACCAGTTGAAGCAACTAAAACCCTGTCTCCGGGAGAAAAAAGATTGGCAACTGCTGACTCCATCGCACCAGTGCCAGAAGAAGCAAAAAGCATAATATCTCTTTTAGTTTGAAAAACATATTTCAAGCCATCTAAGGTTTCAAGCAAAAGTTCAGTATAAGCTGGTGAACGATGATGAACAATTGGTTTTGCTTGTGCTAAAAGCGAGGCTTCTGGTACTTGAGTTGGGCCCGGGGTCATCAAATAATGTTTTTTCACTTTCTTTCCTCCCATTAATTAATAAATTAAAAGTTTAAAATAAACTAGCAAAAAAATAAAGCTTGTTTTTTTCTTCACAAGCAATAATGTTTCTAATAAAATCTCAAGCAACTTCAAGGTTGAATATTGCCTCGAAGCATTACTTCTTCAGCCAACTCATCATTGAGCGAAGCTCAGGTCCAATCTTCTCTATCAAGTGCTCGCTGTCTTTTTTTCGCAATGCATTGAAATTCGGCCTTCCAGCCTGGTTTTCCAAAATCCACTTTTTGGCAAACTCACCGCTTTGAATTTCATTCAGAACTTTTTTCATCTCTTGTTTCACTAGTTCATTGATAATCCGAGGTCCGACTGTCATATCACCATACTCAGCTGTGTTACTAATAGCGTCACGCATACCTCTTATTCCGCGCTCATAAATCAAGTCCACAATTAGTTTGAGCTCGTGAAGGCATTCAAAATAAGCAACTTCCGGCTGGTAACCAGCTTCAACTAAAGTTTCAAAACCGGCTTTAATTAATGAGGTGCAACCACCGCAAAGAACAGTTTGTTCACCAAATAAATCAGTCTCAGTTTCCTCTTTAAAAGTTGTTTCAAGAACTCCAGCTCGGGTTGCGCCTAAGCCTTTAGCATAAGCCAGAGCTTTCTGAAAAGCCTGACCAGTATAGTTTTGCTCCACTGCTACCAGCGCAGGAACTCCCTCGCCTTTCTGGTAGGTTTCTCTAACTAAACGGCCAGGACCTTTGGGAGCAACCATTATCACATCAATATTAACTGGCGGCACGATTTGTGAAAAATGAATGTTGAAACCGTGAGCAAAAAGCAGCGTTTTGCCTTCGGTGAGACTGTTCTTGATTGAACGGTTGTAAACCTCTTTTTGATTTTCATCCGGAATTAAAATAGCAATCAAATCAGCCTGACCAGCAGCTTCTTCAACAGTCAAAGCAGTCAAACCGGCCTCTTCAACTCTTGCTCGTGTCGGACTTTCCTCTCTTAAGCCAACAACAACATCAAGACCGCTATCTTTCAGGTTTAAAGCATGGGCATGACCCTGACTTCCAAATCCAATAATTGCAACTTTCTTTCCTTGAAGATAGCTAAAGTCAGCGTCAGAATCGTAATAAATTTTTGCCATAACCGATCCCTCCTTAAATTTTAAACTGATTAACAATAAAAGCCAGTTGGTTTATGCAAAGACTCTTTACTTTCCTCTTTTTAGAGCTACTCGACCAGTTGAAGCAAATTCCTTAATTCCATAAGGCTTGAGCAAACGAATTATCGCTTCAACTTTGTCCTCTGTTCCGGTAACTTCAATAATTAGCGTATTCCTTTCCACGTCAACAATTTTGGCCCGGAAAATATCAACAATTTCCAAAATTTGGGCTCTTGTTTCCGGCGGAGCGTTAACCTTAATTAAAGTTAACTCTCTAATCACCGCCTCTCGCTCGCTCAAATCGATAACCTTTACCACATTGATCAGCTTATAGAGCTGTTTGGTTACCTGCTCTAAAGGTTTGTCTTCAAGATCAACAACAATAGTCATTCTTGAGTATTTTTCATCTTCAGTTGGGGCAACTGCCAGGCTCTCTATGTTGAAACCCCGCCGCCGAAAAAGGCCGGCAACACGTGCTAAAACTCCTGGCTTATTTTCAACCAGAACTGAAAGAGTGTGTTTCATTTGCTTTCTCCTTCAGTAATTATTTCATCAAGAGCGCAACCTGCCGGAACCATTGGAAAAACATTTTCTTCCTGATGAACTCGAACATCAACTATTGCTGCTTTTTTGCTTTTAAAAGCTTTACTCAAAGTTTCCTCAAGCTCTGCTTTCTTATTAACCACAAAGCCTTCAATATCATAAGCTTCAGCCAGTTTTACAAAATCCGGCGTGCCTTCCGCTAAATGAACAGCCATATACCTCTTCTTGTAAAATAGCTCTTGCCATTGCCTGACCATTCCCAAATAGCCATTGTTAAGTATAACCACCTTAACCGGCAATGAGTAAGCCTTAACAGTGGCTAAATCTTGTAAAACCATCTGGAAGCTACCGTCTCCATCAATAGCTACTACCAAACAATCAGGACAAGCAACCTGAGCGCCAATTGCCGCCGGAAATCCGTAACCCATTGTCCCTAAGCCGCCAGAAGATAAAAAGTGGCGGGGTTTTTCTGACTTAAAATATTGAGCAGCCCACATCTGATTCTGGCCAACACCTGTAGTAATTATTGTCTCGCGGTTACGAGTAAGGTTATTAACTGTTTCAACCACATACTGCGGTCTTAAAAGATTGTCCCGTGGATAACTTAGAGGATATTTCTTTTTCCATTCCTGGATTTTTTTATGCCAGTTCCGATAAGAAGGCTTCCAACTTTCAGCAAATTTAACTTTAAAAACCTCAAGCAAAGATTTAAGAATTAAGCGGGCATCACCCACAATTGGGACTTCAACAGAAACATTCTTACCAATTTCAGCTGGATCAATGTCGATATGGATTACTTTCGCCAGAGGCGCAAACTTATCAAGTCTTCCAGTGGCCCGATCATCAAAACGAACACCAATGGCAAAAATTAAGTCTGAATTCTGAATAGAATAATTAGCTGCGCAAGTGCCGTGCATGCCAATCATTCCAAGATTAAGCGGATGCGAATCAGGAAAAGCACCTTTGCCCATCAAAGTATAAATCACTGGCAATTCCAACAATTCAGCCAATTCTCTAACTTCTTCATGAGCACCAGACAGAATAACTCCACCGCCTATAAACAAAACCGGTTTTTCTGCTTTCAAAACCAGTTCAATAGCCTGCCGTATTTGCTTAACATGACCCCGATATGTAGGCTTATAGCCAGGCAATTCAATATGTTCATGGTGTTGATAAGTTATCATTTGCTGGCCAACATCACGGGGAATATCAATCAGAACCGGACCTGGCCTTCCCGTTCGGGCAATGTAAAAAGCCTCTCTAACAATTTTCGGTATTTCTTCTGGGTCAGTTACCAGAAAGCTGTGTTTAACAATCGGAAGGGTAGCACCAGTAATATCGGCTTCTTGAAAAGCATCAGTTCCAAGGACAGACCTTGGAACCTGACCTGTAATAGCCACAATCGGAATTGAGTCCATATAAGCATTAGCAATACCTGTAACTAAATTGGTCGCACCCGGTCCAGAGGTTGCCATGCAAACGCCAACTTTTCCTGAAGCCCGTGCGTAACCATCAGCAGCATGTGCGGCAACTTGTTCATGCCGCGTCAAATAGTGAAAAATCTTTTTTGAGTTAGCTAAAGCATCGTAAATCGGTAAAGTAGCTCCACCAGGAACGCCAAAGATAACCTCGACTCCCTCTTTTTCTAAAGATTTTATTAAAGCTTCGGCTCCTGTTAGCTTCATCTTTAACTCTCCCCTCTTTTAATAACCGCTCCTTCAGAAGCTGAACTGACTAACTTTGCATACAAAGCAAGATAGCCACTTTTTATTTTAAGAGGCGGTGGGTTAAATTCTGCCCTTCTTCTTTCAAGTTCTTCTTCCCCCACTAAAAGGGTTATTTTTCGACCGGGAATATCAATTTCTATTTGATCTCCTTCCTCAACCAAAGCTATTGGGCCACCTTCTTGAGCTTCAGGCGAAACATGTCCAATTGCTGCTCCTCGAGTGCCACCAGAAAAGCGCCCGTCAGTAATCAGAGCCACTTCTCCATCAAGACCCATTCCAGCTAAAGCAGAAGTTGGTGTTAGCATTTCTCGCATTCCCGGTCCCCCTTTTGGACCTTCATAGCGAATAACTACTATTTCCCCTGGCTTAATCTTTTTATCTAAAATAGCTTCAGTTGCTTCTTCTTCCGAGTTAAAAACTCGAGCCGGGCCAGTTTTTTTAAGCATTTCTGGTGCAACTGCTGACTCTTTAACCACTGCCCCACTGGGAGCTAAATTGCCCCAGAGAATGGACAGGCCGCCATGAGTTAAATATGGATTATCGATTGTCCTTATGACCTGTCCGTCAGCTCTTTTAGCTTTCGTCAGGTTTTCCTGAACAGTCTGAGCAGTAACGGTCAAACAATCCAGATTGACCAGGTTGGCTG
Source organism: uncultured Actinomycetota bacterium (assembly GCA_964426525.1). Lineage (GTDB taxonomy): Bacteria > Actinomycetota > Aquicultoria > SKW223 > CALKMS01 > CALKMS01. The sequence continues at coordinate 15,760 of CAYRQL010000016.1, forward strand.
TTGACAGCTCTTTCATTACTGCTTGGACACCGCCGACGCGATACAAATCTTCCATTCGGTCTTCGCCAGCCGGACTTATTCGGCAAAGATTGGGAGTGCGTCGACTAATCTCATCAACAATGTCTAAGTTAAAAGGCAAACCAACCTCGTAAGCTACCGCTGCCAAATGAAGAACAGTATTGGTTGAGCCGCCCATAGCCATATCAACGGCCAGAGCATTTTCAAAAGCCTTAAGTTTAAGAATTTTTTGCGGAGTAATATCTTTTTCCAAAAGCTCCATCACTTTTCGACCAGCTTCCTTAGCCAATCTTATTCTTTCAGCATAAGGAGCAGGAACTGTTCCGTTGCCTGGCAAAGCCAGGCCAATAGCTTCAAGAAGACAATTCATTGTATTAGCAGTAAATAGCCCGGCACAGGAACCACAACCGGGACAGGCTATTGACTCTAAGTAAGCCAGTTCTGCTTCGGACATTTTGCCAACGCTAACTTTGCCAACTCCTTCAAAAACAGAAATTAAGTCAACTTTTTTACCATTGTATCGTCCAGTTAGCATTGGACCACCGCTAATAAAAATTGAAGGCAAGTTAAGCCTGGCAGCTGCCATCATCATTCCAGGAATTATCTTGTCACAGTTAGGAATAAAAACCAGCGCATCAAAGCGGTGAGCTTCAACCATAAGTTCAACCGAGTCAGCTATAACTTCTCTGGAAGGCAAAGAATACTTCATGCCAGGGTGGTTCATAGCAATACCATCACATATGCCAATAACGGAAAACTCAAAAGGCGTTCCACCAGCCATTCTTACTCCTGCCTTAACCGCTTGAGCTACCTTATCAAGGTGGATATGGCCGGGGACAATTTCATTAAAAGAGTTGACAACACCAATAAACGGCCGCTTGATTTCTTCCTCAGTAAAACCTGCCGCTTTTAAAAGGGCTCGATGTGGCGCTTTAGATATCCCTTCTTTCGCTTGATTGCTTCGCAAGTTTTCCTCCAAACGCAGTCAAATAAATTAAAAAATTATAGATTTAATAAAATACCCTGTCAAACAAAGTAAAACAAAAAGCCAGATTTCCAAGCGATTTTTTAGAAACCTAAATCAGTTACTTCAAATCGATCGAATATGGAGTTACCGGTTTGCCAAATTATGAAATCATAGGAAAAACTGCGCCGCAGTTTTTAAAATTTTAAAACTTATCTGGTGAACTCTGTTGTAATTCAGAATTGTAATTCAGAAAAAGCTTCAATTAATTTGTTTTTTAATTCTGAAAGCTAATTCTTTTGCAATATCCAAAACAATTTCTTAATTAATTACAGAATAACAATGAGCTAATAATTTTTTCAGCTTAATATTTTCAGCTTAATAATCTGAGCCCGTAAAATTTTTTTGTGCTTTTATGAACACGCCCTTATGGGCTTCTAAAATCTTCTTTATTTCCAAAAGTCTTTTTACTAGATATTCGATATATTTTTTATCTTTGTTTTGAATTAGATATTTTATAAACAAGGCGCCTGATTTATTTTTTAAACGCTTTAAACTATAACCAAAATTATGGGGTCAATCTTGGATTGTTAGTTTTTAAGTTTTTACCAAAAGCATCTGACGCTTTGTAACTCAAAGTGCCATTGCAAGCGACGGCCATAGGGAAAAGCGAAGCACTCTCAGATATTGCCTTTCTCTCAAACAACAGGATTACTTTGCTATGCTCGTAATGGCAAGAAAAGTAAGGAATTCGTCAATAATGACTAAAAGAAACCACTTCTGAAATGCTTTTGGGAAGGAAAGAAGTTATTAAAGATTTCTCAAAACCTGGAAATTTATGCGAAAGCAAGAATGTCTGAACCAAAAACTATCAATATTTCTCAATTTTTGACATTGAATTATAATTGGATTTACAAAATTTAATTGAATTAAAGGGTTTGGGGTCATAAATGAAAAATTTTTTTAGTTATAATAATGCGGGGCTTGTCTTAACTTGCATTCTAAAAACTATCACTGCTTGGGTTTTAATATTTCTTGCTTCAGCTTCTCTTGTTTCAGCTCAAATTGTAACTGATTTTGATGGCGACACCCGAGGAGACTTTGTTTTTGCTTCTAAAGCTTGGAATAAAAACATAATTCTTACTGCCTATGCCTCACTTAAAAAGTTAAACCCGATTGAAATCTACAACTCCAGTAATACCAGTTTAAACTTTAGTTATTCTCGCTTTTTAGTTGGAAACTTTGATTCTGACCGAATTACTGACTATGCCATTGTTTACCGTTATAACAAATCATCATTTGGAATTTTTACTCTCTCTTCGGAAAAAGAGTTTAAACCAAAAAGAGTTATCTACAGTAATATCTTTTCTCCTGACAAATCCACCTTTTTAGCTGGCAATTTTGATAGTGACTCGCTAACTGACTTTGCTGGAATTTACGATTATGGTAATACACGAATAGGGGTTTTTCTTTTTCTTTCAGAAAAAAACTATCGGGCAAAAAGAGTTTATCTTGGAGAAAAAAAAAGCTGGAACTTTAAGCGCTCGGTTTTTGTTTCTGGTGACTTCAACGGGGACGGCGTTGACGAAATTGGCGCTCTTTACTCCTATCTTAACAACTCTCTTGCTTTGTTTATTTTTCGGCCCGACAAATCTTACAAACCTATCCGTTACTACCTTTCGCCAGCCAACTATTGGAACTTTACTAAAGCTCGTTTTATCGTTGGTGATTTTGACAATGATAACAAAGACGAGTTTTTAGCCGCGGTTGAAAATCACAAGAAAAAGCTGTCCATCTATGTTTTTTACAAAAAATATAAATATGTGCCCAGGTTTGTTTCAGCGTCCAGTTTTAACTGGTCAATTCAAAACTCTTCGTTTACCATCAACGATTTTAATCTTGATAACAAAGAAGAGCTTGGAGCCTTTTTAAAAACTAAACAAGGGTTTTACAAACTATATAACTTTAGTTACTCCGATTTAAACCCCATCTATTTAAAAACTATAAGCCTTGATAGTGCACTTTCTGTGATGCTCTCTCCAGGAATTGAAGCTCAGCCTCTTAAGCCAACTCGCAATGACTTCAGCATTCCCAGAAAGATCAACTTAAGCAACCTTTTGCCTGGCGATATAAAACTTATTTTAATCAAAGGAGCTCGAGCCTCTAAGGGGCAAACTATTTCAATTTTCGGAAAAGATGGAAAACTAATTCATTCAACACCCTGCTCAACTGGTCGAAACGACGCTACTCCGCTGGGAACTTATTGGGCTATCTATAAAAGAGAAGTTCTCATCAGCCGCAATTTTTTGGTTTACTGCATTAAGCCAGTTTATTTTAAAAAGAGTTACGCCATCCACGGCTGGCCTCGATCAAGGCAAACTCATTGCCTGGTAAATTACTTTTTGCTTGGCCGACCGGCCAGTCATGGTTGTGTGAGAGTTCCTGAACCGATGGCAATTGGCATCTGGAAAGGCTCAAAAGAATTCTGGACAAAAGTAAAAATACTTCCATAACATTAGAAAAACTAACAAAGATTATGCTAATCTTAACGGGGAACCAAGTAACTTTGTTGCTGAAAGGAGGTGAAAAATGTTTAAAGGATTGAAGATCTGGCAATTATCTTTTGTTTTATTACTCATTGCTGTTATCTTTTTCTCTTTTTCTGGTTGCTCTTTTTTAGCCCGAAAATCTTCTGAAGAAACCGTAGAAAAAGCGATTGAGAAAGAAACTGGCAAAGATACTGAAGTGGACCTTGGAGAAAAAAGCATAAAAGTTAAAACCAAAGACGGCGAAACCGAACTGCAAACCAGCGGGAACCTACCTAAAGATTTTCCCAAAGAGTTTCCCCTTTACGAAGGGGCTGAAATCAAAGGAACTTTGAGGACCGAATCTGAAGGTAAAGTTCATTTCCAAATTACTTTTGAAACCAAAGATGAATTATCCAAAGTGGCTGAATTCTTTAAGGAAAAGCTTCCCAAAAGTGGATACAAAATCAGCTCCACAGCTGAAACTCAAGAGAGTGCCTTGCTTTATCTCAGCAAAGGTGAAGAAGGCATAGGAATGGTGATGATAAAAAAAGAGGAAGATAAAACCACTTTCACCGTGACTATTACCAAATAAGGTTTCAAATATGCGCCTCCACTTCAGGCTAATTGGATTAAGAGGGATAATCCCTCCCAACCTCCCTTTAGAAAAGGGAGGAGAAAGTTGGGTAACTTGAGAAAAGGGAGGAGAAAGTTAGGTAACTTTAAAAAAGGGAAGAGTTTATAGTATTCCCTCTTATTTATAAGCTCTCCAATATCTCCCCCTTATTTATAAGTTCTTCATGTTTTCCCACTTAGAATAAGGGGGATTAAGGGGAATTTTATAAACAATCAAATCTTTTATTAACTCTTGGCGAAATCAAGCTTTGAAAAGACTTTGGCCTAATTACCTAAGTTAGTTTAATTGAAATTTCCCGGGAAAATTTTTTGAACTTTGAAGAAAATTTACTTTTTTGATTATTTATTTTTATACTTATAATATTTATTAGTTTTAGAAGTTAAAATTTAAACAACTAAAAAGGAGGCGGAATGGAAGAAATAACCAGCTACAAAAAGCTATTATTTTTAGAAACTCGTCCTCAGTTTTTACTTTTGACCCCGGTTTGTTTTTTGGTAGGAATTGGAGCAGCTGTTTATGAAGGATACTTTAATGCTTTACACTTTTTTCTGGCACTTATAGGGGCAATATTAGCCCATGTCAGTGTTAATGTTTTAAATGACTACTTTGATTACAAAAGAGGAACTGATTTTTTGACCCAGCGCACTCCGTTTAGCGGTGGAAGCGGTCTATTGCCAACCAACAAAGTTAAACCTGAAGACGCGTTTAAGTTAGGCCTCGGCGCTTTATTTATCGGTCTTTTAATAAGTCTTTACTTTCTTTATCTTTATCCTATTCTCATTCCCCTAGTTATTCTGGCAGCTTTCATAGTTTATGCCTACACCCCCTGGCTAACCAGAATATGGATTACTGAACTTTTTCCTGGAATTGGCTTCGGTCCCTTACTTGTAATCGGTACTTACGTAACTCAACTGAAACCAGAAAACCTCAAAATTTCAACAGCAGCTGTTCTGGCTTCTATTCCAACCGGCATTTTAGTCAGCAACCTTCTCTGGGTAAATGAGATTCCTGACTATGAAGCAGATTTAAAAACTGGAAGGAAACATGGCGTTATTCTTTTAGGGAAAAAAGGTGCTGCTTGGGGTTACGTGGTTATGCTTGTGCTAACCTATGTTTCAATAATTATTTCGGTAGCTTTAAAGCTTCTTCCAACTTTTACTCTGCTCGGATTACTAACCGTACCAGTTGCTATTAAAGCTGGTCAAGGTGCTTTGAGTTACTACGACCAAACGGAAAAATTGGTTCCGGTCTTAGGCCAAAACATTATTGTGGTTTTGGCAACTCCATTGTTGATTTCAATTGGTTTTTTTCTGGCAGCTTTTTATAAGTAATTCTTAAATTAAAATTCTTAAATTAAAGCAACCAGTTCAGCAAATTTTAAATTCTCAAACCAAAGAAGGAGAAACCAAAAAGAACAATTTGAATTTTAGAGCGCTTTAATGCCCCAAGCTATTTATTCCTGTTGACTCAAAATTTTAACTATTTCCTGATTATAGCTAATTATTTTTTAATTGATGATTCAAGGAGAAAATCTGGCCAGCCTGGCGAGAAACAATACCTTTAACCTCAAGCATAGTTAACAGAGAAAGAGATTCTGAGCCGCAAACCCGGATAATCTCATCCACTCGTTGAACTCCTTCTTGTAATAACTCAATTATCTTTTTTTCCTCCTCGGTAAAATCAGAAACTTTTTCACTCAAGACAAAATCTTCCGAAAAGCCCAAAATTTCCAGAATATCCTCCAGATTTTCCACTAAATAAGCCCCTTCTTTTATCAATCGATTACAGCCGCGAGCATAAGAATTCTCTGGATTGCCTGGAAAAGCCAGAACATCTCGACCGTAATCAGCAGCCAGATGAGCAGTTATTAAAGCCCCGCTTTTAACTCTGGCCTCAATTACAATAACTGCTTTTGACAACCCAGCAATTATCCGGTTCCTTTGAGGAAAATTATAAGCTACGGGCTCTGTTCCGAGTAAAAATTCACTCAATATAGCGCCTTCTTCAACAATTCTTTTTTTTAAAAATTTGTTTTCAGGTGGATAATCAATATCTAAGCCACAGCCAAGAACAGCAACGGTTTTGCCTTTTCCTTCTAGAGCTCCAACATGAGCATAGGTATCAATTCCCCGGGCTAATCCAGAGACAATTGTAAAACCCCTGTTTGAAAGTTCAAATGCAAGCTCCTTTGCTAAAATTTTCCCCCTCGAGCTACAAAGACGAGACCCAACAATAGCAACCCAGGGCTTGTCGCCTTTTGGTAACTCGCCCTGGCAAAACAAAACCAAAGGAGGTAAAGTTATCTCCTTTAAATGAGAGGGATATTGTTTATCAAAGAGGCTTAAAACGTTAATTTTTCTTCTTTTAAGTTCAGACCATACTTTTTCTATCTGACAATTTTTTCTCAAGGAAGAAAATTTTTTCGCCTCATCTAAACTTAACCCCAGCGAAACAAGCTCATTTACCGATGCTTCCCAAACGGTTTTAAAACAAGAAGTTTTTTTAAGCAAAGTAGTTAGTTTTTTTTGCGAAAAATCAGTTAAGAGACAAGCTAAAGCAAAATAATTATCCGCCATCTCAATTCAAGCATCTCTAAGAGCAGGAATAAAAAAAGAACCGAGACCGACCAGGCCAAGAAGTAAACCTATTACGGTCAAAGTCAAAGCTGAACCTATAACATCACCTAAAGCACCCGACCAGCCACGCGAAACAAATAGTCCAGAATACACCAAGCTAGAACGAACAGCAAAGACTCTGCCACGCATTTCAAGCGGCGTATGTTCCTGAAGAAGAGTGGTGTGACTAATAAAAAACAAAAGATTGAAAAAACCCGCCAGAAAATAGAAAAAAAGAGCTAAATAAAGAAATTGAGAGCGACCAACGAGCATTATGGCAAAACCCATTCCAGCCAAACCAGTTGAGACAAAGAGCCCTTTCTTGCTTTTTGACCCAAGTCGAGCTAACAACAGGCTCCCCAATATCCCACCAATAGCCATAGCCGTTTCCATCCAGCCATACTCTCTGGCTCCACCTCTAAGGACCTGGCTGACAAAAGGTGGAATGAGAACATCCATTCCCCCACCTACCAAAGGAGCTGCAAAAAAAACCATATTGCTATAAAAAATAGATTGATGGCTTTTAATAAATTCCCAGCCTTTAAGAACTTCAGAGTGGATTCTAGATAAATCTAATTTTTTTAAAATAAATGAGTCGTAACCAAAAGGTAAAAGGCAAAGAATTAAACCCGATACCAGATAAGAAAAACTATCAACATAAAAAGAAATGTTATAGCCAAGAGTGGCAACCAGAACACCAGCCAGAGGGTAACCAATGACATCAGCCAGAGAATCAACCGCCATTAAGTAAGAATTAGCCTTAAGTAAATGTTTTTTATCAACTATTTCAGGAATTAAACTATTTTGCGAAGGGTTAAAAATTAAGGTAAAAAGTGAAACTAAAAAAACTAAGACAAAGACTCCCTTTAATTGGGCTTCTAAAACTAAAGGGATCAATAGGACCAAGAAAAAACGAGCAAAATCACTTAAAATCATCGCTTTTTTCTTGTTTAAAGAATCAACTAACGCTCCCCCCGGGAAACCAAAAATTAAATGAGGCAAAGCAATAGCCATAAAACCAAAGCCAATATAAAGGGAAGAACCGGTAATTTTCCAGATTGCCCAGCCCAAAGCAATCATATGAAGACGGTCTCCTAAAGAACTTATTAATCTGGCTAACCAGAGCAAAGAAAAAGAAGGATAAGATAGAAATATATTTGATTTGTCTTCTTTGCTTTTTTCTTTTTTCAAATCCTTAAAATATTCCTTTCAAGTATCCGATATTGAATAGCTTCAGCTAAGTGTGCTAAATTAATCTCTTCGCTTTCCGCAAGGTCGGCAATGGTGCGAGCCACTCTCAAAATTTTATAGTAAGCCCTGGCAGAAAACTGTAACTCCTCAAGCGCTTTTTCCATTAAGCTCAAACAGTCATTGTTTAAAACACAATATTTCTTAATCTGGGAAGTTTTCATTTCGCTATTCAAAGTGATTTTTTCTTTCAAAAACCGCTCCCGCTGAATTTCCCTCGCCTTCTCAACCCTTTCACGAATTTTAACAGATGGTTCAGACAAAATCTCTCGGGAAAATTCCGACTTCTCCAGGCGAGGAACTTCTATTTGAATATCAAGGCGGTCCAGAAGAGGGCCGCCAATTTTGCTTCGATAGTTAAGAACCTTGCCAGATGAGCAGACGCACTCCCTTTTGGAATCGCCAAGAAAACCGCAAGGACAAGGATTCATTGCTGCCACTAAAACAAAGTCTGAAGGAAAAGTAACCGTTCCCGCCGAACGAGAAATGGTAACCGCTTTTTCCTCCAGAGGCTGACGCAAAACTTGTAGGGTGTTTTTTGGAAACTCTGGCAATTCATCTAAAAATAGCACTCCCCTGTGGCTCAAAGTTATCTCTCCTGGGCCGGGCACCTGTCCACCTCCAACCAAGCCCGCTGGTGAAATAGTGTGATGAGGAAAACGAAAAGGTCGTTCAGTTATTATGGGTTTACCTCTTTTTAGTAAGCCAGCAATGCTGTAAATGCGAGTAACTTCTAAAGCCTCCTCGAAAGTCAATCGGGGTAAAATTGAAGGTAAACGCTGCGCTAACATTGTTTTTCCAGCACCAGGTGGGCCAATCATCAAAACATTATGCCCACCAGCAGCTGAAATCTCCAGGGCTCTTTTTGCATGTTCTTGCCCTTTAACCTCAGAAAAACAAAACTCAACCGAAAAGTCTTCAAACAAGAACTTATCCAAATTTATTTTTAAGGGAAAAATTTCTTTCTCGGCTTGGAGAAATGAAGTCACTTCTCTTAAGTTTAAAAATGGATAAACTTCAAAGTCTTTAACAATTGCTGCTTCATACCCATTATCAGCTGGTAAAACAATTCCATCAAATCCGTTATTTTTAGCAAAAAGAGCCAGCGATAAAACGCCGTTAACCGGTCTTAATTGTCCTTTTAATGATAGCTCCCCCACAAAAAGCAACTTTTTATTAGTTTTTATCTTTAGCTGTTGGGTTGCTAAAAGAATTCCCAGAGCTATCGGTAAGTCAAAAAGCGGACCTTCTTTTCTAATGTCTGCTGGAGCTAAATTAACCACTATCCGCCGCAAGGGAAACTCGAACTCTGAATTAATTAAGCTAGCTCTAACTCTTTCTTTGGCTTCTTTAACAGCGGTATCAGGTAAACCAACAATGTTAAAGTTAGGCAACCCCGGACTAACATCAACCTCAACTCGAACTTCAAAAGTTTCTAAACCAAAAACCGATGCAGTTAAAACTTGAGCGAACATAGCGCCCCTCCTTTAAGTTTTTAATAATAAAATTTGCTTTTTATATTAAATCACAAACTCTTAATAAAAAACTAATTTTTCAATCAAAAGCATTTTCAATATGTTCGATAAAGCAAGAATCATTGTCTCCGATTACAGAAATAACATCAAATCTTACTGAGCGGTATTCTTCTCTTGTTTTTTGCAGAAACTCCGAAGCTGAAATTTTTATTTTTTCTTGTTTCCTTTGATTGACAAGCTCAAAAGGCTTTATTATTTCAGAATTTCTAAGGGTTTTGACTTCAAAAAAAACCAGCGTTCGTTCCTTTTTGGCCACAATATCAAGCTCGCCAAAGCGAGAACGAAAATTGCGAGCTAAAATTCTAAAACCTTTCTTTCTTAAAAAATTAACTGCTTTGTCCTCGCCCCAGCTGCCAAAATCTTTCATAATCCCTTCAGCTTGCCCTGAAAAAAATCAGGCTTTAAAAAACAACGACGGTGTAGCTCAGACGGACCGTGCAATCTAACAAGCTCAATATGCTCTAAAGTAGCGTAACCCTTATTCTTATCCCAGCCATACTGAGGAAAGCTAAAATGGTGCCTTTTCATTAAACGATCACGAAAAACTTTAGCAACAATTGAAGCCGCACCTATGGGGAAACAAAGAGAATCGCCTTTTTTGATACTAACCGAGTTTCCAAAGTCAAGCTTATAATAATCACATAAGATGAAATCTGGTTTGATTGATAAACCTTCGACTGCCAGATGAAGAGCTTTTAAATTTGCTTTATGCAGTCCAATATTATCAATTTCATCAACTTCAATCGAAACCACATTGTAGGCGGCGGCTTCTTTAATTATTAAATCGTAAAGTTTTTCTCGTTGTAAGGGCGAAAGCAATTTGGAATCTTTAACCCCCGGAATGTCACAGTCAACCGGCAATACAACTGAAGCAGCCACCAAAGGACCAGCCATTGCCCCACGACCTGCTTCATCAACGCCAGCTATCAAGCTAAAACCTTCCTTCTTTAAAATTTCTTCCCACTTGGATAACTGTCTCATTTTTTTCAACTGCTAAAAGTTCTCATTTGATTTAATCACTTTGGTTTGACAGTTGACAACTTCTTTATTTATAAGTTACTTATGAACTTACTTTTGAATCGATTACCAATAATTTGTTTATTCTTTTTTATTTTAGTTTCTTGCCTGACTCTTCCTCAAAATGTCAGAGCCAAAGAGGTATCAATAATAGCCGTTGGTGATATTAACCTTGGCGGGCGAGTAAACAGCATCATCAAGCAAAACGGTCACTTTTACCCTGTCTCCAAGCTTAAACCAATTTTAAACCAAGCAGATATTACCTTCGGTAATCTGGAATGTGCACTTTCAAGCCGTGGCCTGCCAGTTGCCAATAAAGAGTTTACTTTTTGCGGCTCACCTCAAAATGTCCGCACCCTTCAAGCTGGCGGCTTTGATCTGGTTTCAGTAGCTAATAACCACTCAAAAGACTTTGGCGTAGATGCTTTTTTGGATACTTTAAAAATTCTAACTGAAAATAAAGTAAAACCTGTTGGCGGCGGGAAAAATCTTGATGAATCCTTCAAGCCAATATTAATCAAGAAATCAGGATTAAAAATTGCTTTTTTAGCCTTTTCTGGAATCTTACCCCCTAACTGGCCAGCTACCAAAACTAACCCTGGTGTTGCTTCATTGAAAAATATGGCAGAGATAAAAAAAGCAATGGCCAGAGCAAAAAAACAAGCTGACCTTGTTTTTGTTTCACTTCATTGGGGAATTGAACTTTCCACTCAGCCTTTAAAGCAGCAAGAACAAATAGCCCGCCAATTAATTGATAGCGGTGCAAATTTAATTATTGGTCACCACTCCCATACAATCCAAAAAATTGAAATTTACAAAGCCGGACTGATAGCTTTTAGTTTAGGTAATTTTATTTTCACTCCTGGCAGCCCAAAAGGGAGCAAATCAGTTTTACTTAAAGTAACTCTTGACAATTATGGATTTAAAAGTTTTCAGGTCTGGCCAATTATAATTACAAATGCTCGCCCGGAAATCGCCCAAGGAGAAACCGCCAGGGAAATAAAAGAATTTATAAAGCGAGAATCAAAAATAGAACCCACTCAGCTCCAAGAGAGTGGATCAAGTCTTATTTACAAAACCTATCGAAACCAAAAAAATAGCTTGTTCAAAAAACTAACCCGAGCATACTTCTTTCGCTAACTCTTCTTCAATCTTTTTTACTATCTGCTGGCGAGAAATCTCCACAGAGAACTTGATGGCATTTGAAATTGCTTTAGAATTCGAGCGACCATGAGCAATGGTTACCACCCCATTGACTCCAACAAGTTGAGCTCCTCCGTAACTATCATAGCTTAACTTTTGAATAACTTCACTAAAAGGTTTTTTTAATATCCAACCAGCTAAAGAATTTAAAAGATTGCTTTTGATGGCAATTTTAAGCTGTTGAAAAATAGCCACTGCTTCTCCTTCCATTAGTTTTAAGGCAATATTACCAGTAAAACCATCGGTAACCACCACATCAGCCTGGTTGGAAAAAATATCTTTGCCCTCAATATTGCCAACAAAGGAATTAATTTCTGACTCCAGAAGCTTATAAGCGGCTTTAGTTAACTCACTCCCTTTTTCCGCTTCTTCCCCGATATTCAATAAAGCAACTCTTGGTTCTTGTATACTGAGAACTTGCCGAGCATAAACCTTTCCCATTTTGGCAAAATGAAGTAAGTGTTTTTCTCGACAGTCAGCGTTAGCCCCCGCGTCAAGAAAAACAACTGGGCCTTTCAAGCCTGGCAAAGTTATTAAAATTGCTGGTCGAGATAGGTTGTGAATCCGGCCTAAAATTAAAAGAGCAAAAGCCACTACCGCTCCGCTGTTTCCCGCCGAAATAAAAGCCTGAGCTTTTTTCTCTTTTAATAACTTTAATCCCTTACCAATAGATGAATCCAACTTTTGGCGATAGGCGTCAGAAGGACTCTCTGCCATTCCAATAGCTTGACTGACTTCAAGTTTTTCAATTAAAGATGAATAAAAACTCAGCTTTTGCCAGAGTGGATGGGAAAGTGATTCCCTAGTTCCAGTTAAAATCAGCTTAACATTATTGGGAGAAGTGGTTAAAAAATCTAAAACTCCCGCCAAGATCGATTCAGGAGCAAAATCACCACCATCAAGATCAATTACAACTTTTAATTCCTGAAGAACAGTTTCTTCCACTTATTCTACTTCAATGACCTGGCGACCTTTGTAATAGCCACAAGTAGGACAGGCACGATGGGGGAGTTTTGGGTTATGACACTGAGGACATTCCGAAAGATTTGCTAGCTTTACTATATTCTGATTGGCTCGCCTCTTATCTCGACGAGCACGAGTTGTTTTCTTCTTTGGGACAGCCACTATCCACCTCCAGATTGACTAAATCACTTCTTTTTCGAAGTACTGGATTTTACCTTAAGCTTGCTTTCCTGACAAGAACAGACTTCTTTGTTTAAATTTTTTCCACAGCGAGGACACAAACCAAGGCAACTTTCAGAACAAAGAGCTTTGAAAGGAATAGCTAAAACAAGCTGTTCTTTTAACATCGGGCCAAGGTCAATATTTTCAGCTTGAATTAAATAATAATCGATGTCTTCGGGAAGCTGAGCCTGGTAATCAGCTAAAGCAAAAAACTCACTTACTTCGCCTTCAACTTTTAATTTAAACTTTTCTAAACACCGGGCGCAATTTAAGAAAACTTCTGCTGAAAATTTGCCTTCAACCTGTATGCCTTTGCTAATTCGGCGAGCAATGCCATTGAAATTTACTGGCGAATTTACTTCAACTTTCTCTCCGCCAAGATTAAAAGATTCAATTGGAACTTCAAGCTTTATTGGAAGCGATTGCTCTTCAAACCTTATTAAAGAGCCAATGTTAACAAAAGATTTGGGTTTCATTAGTTTCCTTTAACTTTTTAGTTATTGCTATTCCCGTGGGGATATCTTACCCTGAAGGCGATCTCGGTTGCGCTTAACAGCGGCAAGTAATTTACTTAAATTGGCTTCCAGATTAGCCATCATTTCGTCAGCATAATCCTCGGCTGAAAGTCTTATTTCTCTTTCCTTAGCTCGAGCTGACTCAATTAATTCAGCCGCTTTTTGCTCAGCCATCTTAACCACCTCAGTTTCTGTAACCATTTCCTCAGCCTTCGCCTTAGCTTCCTCAATTAGCTTCTCAGCTTCTTTTTTTGCTTCATCCAACATTTCCTGGCGCTCTTTGACAATCCAGCGCGCTTGTTTAAGTTCTTCAGGCAAGGTGGCGCGAACTTCGTCAATTAATTCAAAAACTCTCTCTTCGTTCACCATAACCATATTGGAAAAAGGAACTTTCTTCGCTTCAGTCATTAACTCCTCAAGTTTGTCAATTAAACTCATTATGTCCATTTTTATCCTCCTTGTTAAAGTTCTCCTTGAGAGTAAAAATTTCTTAAGGCAACTTCAACTTCTTCAGGAACTAAACCTTTTAAACAACCACCATATTCAGCAATTTCCTTAACTGCGCTGGCACTTAAGTAAGCATAATCAGGCTTTGCCATCATAAACAAAGTTTCAATTTCTGGTGCAAGTTTTTTGTTAAACTGAGCAATCTGGAACTCTCTTTCAAAATCAGAAATTGCCCTTAAACCGCGGATAATTACCTGAGCTTTGCAAGACCGAGCAAAATCCACTAATAAACTGTTGTAAGCTTTAACTTCGATATGATCGAAGTCTTTTAAAGCATTCTTAACAAATTTAACTCTTTCTTCAACTGAAAAAACAGTTGGCTTTTCTGGCTTTTCAACTACACCAACTATCACCTGCTCGTAAAGGCGAGCAGCTCTCATAATAACATCAAGGTGCCCATTGGTTATAGGATCAAAGCTTCCCGGGCAAACAGCTATCCTCATTCTCCTCCCATTAACCTTCCTATTATCTCAAAAGTTTAAAAAAACTCAAAGATGTATCCCCATAAGTACGCTTATCAGCTAAATAAAGTGCTTGAGCGGGGTATTCAACCGCTATATCTGATCTGTGTTCTACTATCATCACTCCTTCGTAACTAAGAAAACCTACTGCTTTCTCTATTATTATCTTAAAATTTTCAGGTTTAATTTTATACGGCGGGTCAATAAAAATCAAATCAAAATAGTTCTCATATTTTTTTTCACGGTCTAAAAATTTTTCAACTGAAAGATTGTAAACAACGGCTTTGTTTTCAAGATGGGTGCTTCTTAAGTTTTCTTTTAAAAACTTAAGGACTGTCGGTTCTTGCTCAACAAAAACGGCCAATGAGGCTCCCCGGCTTAACGCTTCAATTCCCAAAGCACCACTTCCTGCGTATAAATCCAAAGCTTTCCGACCATTAATTTCAAACTGTAAAATATTAAAAAGAGCTTCTTTAACCCGGTCTGAAGTTGGACGGACAGTTCTACTTTGGGGCGCTTTTAAACGAGTTCCTTTAGCTGAACCACTAATAACTCTCATTTTTTTTTAAAAAAACCTGACAAGCGAATAAAGCCTCAAATATTTGAGCGTTTATTTTAATTATTTGCTAAAATCATTTAAAAATCCAGCAATAAAGAGGGCAAATGTCAGAAAACTTTAAAATTGGAGAGTATGTAATTGTTCAAATAATTAAAAAGCGTTTTTTGATTCGTCTTCAAGAAAACCACCAGCTTCATACCAACAAAGGTTTTATTGAGCATAACCAAATAATAGGCAAACCGCCGGGAGTAAAGTTTAAAACAAGCCAGGGATTTCCTGCCTGGGCTTTCCGCCCATCTATTAGAGATTTTATAATGAAAACAGCACGAAAGACTAATATTATTTATCCGAAAGAGGCTTCCTTTATTATTTTTTATACCGGCATTAAGTCAGGGTTTAAAGTTCTGGAAGTCGGAAGTGGAAGTGGTTCTTTAACTGTTGCTTTGTCTTACTTCGTTTCGCCAGAAGGAAAAGTGATAAGTTATGAAAAAAGGAGCGAGTTTGTTAAATTGGCGCAGGAGAATTTAGAGCGTGCCAATCTTTTAAATTTTTCCGAAATCAGAGAAGAAGATTTCTCAAAAGCAGAACCAGAAAACAACTTTTTCGAAGTAGCAGTTGTAGATATTCCAACTCCCTGGGAAGTGTTGCCAAAAATCAAAAAATGCCTTATTGATGGCGGTTTTTTTGTTTCTT
Source organism: uncultured Actinomycetota bacterium (assembly GCA_964426525.1). Lineage (GTDB taxonomy): Bacteria > Actinomycetota > Aquicultoria > SKW223 > CALKMS01 > CALKMS01. Next base: position 31,442 of record CAYRQL010000016.1, read on the forward strand.
TTATCCCTACAGCCGGCCAGTTAGAAAAAATTTATTTAGAATTAGAAAAAAATGATTTTGCCCAAATCGAAGCCCTTGAAATTTTGTACCGTGAATGGAAAGTCGAAAAAGATGCCACCCGACCTGATTTCGAAATGGTCGGACATACTGGCTTTCTTGTTTTTGCCAGAAAGACAACAAATTAAGCTCGATAAAAAAAAATTAAAAACCACATACTAAAAAACAGAGGCAGCTGACAAACTTAACGTTCTCGTTTTTTCTCGTCTATTACTTCCCCTTCGACAATTAATGTTGGAGAAAGCTCATCGCTGGCTAAAGTTCGCTGGCGCAAGCCATCTATTTCACTTAAAGGCTTTTCGAGCTGGCGCCGCCGAGTTGTAACTAATTCCTCGTAATGGCGATGAGTTTTTTCGATTGATTCACCTAATTTGTCAAGTTTCTCAACAAACATTCCCCACTGTTTCCGAAAAGAAGCCAAAAGCTCCAAAATCTTACTGGAAGTTCTTTCGAGGGCAAAGTTATCAACTGCCTGGCGAATAACTGCTAAAACAGCGAACAAAGTGACGGGGGAGCAAAAAACAACTTTGTTTTTAATTCCTTCTTCAATTAAAGCGCTATCCTGTTCGTGAATAAAACTGTAAATTTGTTCATTAGGAATAAACAATAAAACGCAGTCAACAGTAGATTTTCTATCAATGTATTCTCGGCTCGTAACTTCTTTAATTTTTTTTCTTACATCTCGAAGAAAGTCCGATTTAAATTTTTCTTTTTCCATCTCTGATTGAGAGTTTAAGTATCTCAAGTAATTTTCTAAAGGAAACTTGACATCCATGTTTAACTTCAAGTCATTGGGAAGTAAAAAGGTAAAATCAGGGCGAGAGCTTCCTCCTTCAACTGTCCTTTGCTTTAAATAGTTAACATTTTCTTTCATTCCTATTAGCCGAAGAATATCTTCAGCCATTCTTTCGCCCCACTGTCCCCTTATCTTAGTGCTAGCTAAAGCTTCCCTCAAAGAATTAGTTATTTGAGCTAAAGTAAGTGTTTGTTTATTGGCTTCTTGAATTTGCTTGGAAACTTCACCAAACTTAAGCTGACGGTCTTTTTCTAGTTCTTTTATTAGTTTTGAAACTTCAGTCAAATTATTATTTAAGTTTTGTAGCTGTTGGTCTATTAAACTTTTTTTGTTTTCAAGTTCTCTTGCCGTAAGAATTCTTTCTGCTTCTAACTTTTCTTTTGCTATCTTAATTAGCTCGTCGGTTGATTTAGAAAGCACTTCCATTGAAACCAAACCAACCTGGTTTTTAAGAGTTTCTATCAAAGCTTCGGTCTCTTTTTCTTTCCGTCCGGTCTTTTGGAACAGAAAATAAGCTACCGCCAGACCCAGAAGCCAGGCAACCAAAAGAAGAAAAAACAAAAATAACCCGTTCATCTAAATCACCCTTTTTAATTTAACAGTTAACCATGACAAAACATTGGGATCATGCTTTATCATCCTTTCTTACCAGCAAATCTAAAACCTTTTTTTAATTTTTTGCTTCCTAGAAAACATCTGATTTCTGTTAGATTTGAAAAGAATCAAAATGTAGCAGCAACCTTCAAATGTTTTTCCCCATTGGTTATAGTCTTTCTGTATACCACGTTTATTATAAGTTCCTTCTATGTTTTCCTAATATAAGGAATGAAGTCCTTTTGTTTTTCAATCCCCCTTAGTCCCCCTTATCTTAAGGGGAAATATTTGAGGAACTTATTCTAAGGGGGAAACTATTGGCTCCTCCCCTTTGTAAAGCACTCATCTAACTCCTCCCTTTTTTTAAAGGGAGGTTGGGAGGGATTTTCACTCCTTTCTTTTTCAATCCCCCTTAATTCCCCTTATTCTAAGGGGGAGACACAGTTGAGTGTTTATAAAATCCCCCTTAATCC
>CAYRQL010000017.1:0-22548 GCA_964426525.1 uncultured Actinomycetota bacterium
CTTTAAAAAAGGGAGGAGTAAGTTAGGTTACTTTAAAAAGGGAGGAGAAAATTATTTCCCCCTTAGAATAATCCAATGCCTCTCCCCCTTGTTTATAAGCTCTCATGTTCTCCCCCTTATTTATAAGGGGGATTAAGGGGGATTAAAATCCCTCCCAACCTCCCTTTAAAAAAGGGAGGAGAAATATTGTCTCCCCCTTATTTATAAGGGGGATTAAGGGGGATTAAAATCTAATTTTCTGTTTCTGGAAACCTAAAGATTTCCGATACATGTTTGTTAGAGTAGTTTTGGCTACATTACTTTATCTCCCTCTTACTCGTAAGGGAGATAAAGAGGGACAAAAAAAGAGGTACCTCCGAACTTATTCGAAAGTACCTCTTTCCAAAAACTTACTTAACTACTCTTACGGCAAGTCAGTCGTAATGTGGCAATTCAAGCACAAATCGTCACCAGTCTCAAGGCGGAAATAATCAAGCTCGGTCTCGTGAGGGAAGTTCTTCCACTTAGGATTATCAGTAGCCGAGAAAACCTGAGTGGTTACATTAAACGCAGCTTCAACATTTCGAGTATCTTCATGGCACTGTTGGCAAATTGGGTAATTAGAGTAAGTAACTCCAGAAGTAGCCCTTTGTAGGTAACCAGCATTAGAACCACCAAGTCTGGTTGTTGCCCAAGCTGAACCAGTCCAGTAAGAAACGGTGTTATAAGCAGTAGCTGTGTTGACTGGATGATTGGCTAAAGTGCCTTCGGAATGGCGGTTCAGGTGGCAGTCGGTACACCAGCCTGCACCATAAAGTGAAAACTGAAAATCAGTGGTTGTTGGCTGCTTGTAAGGATTTCTCTTAAGCAACTTGTTGGTTTCAACCACTACCCCACCTGGTTGACCATAAAAAGTAGTAGTTGGATATGGGGGCAAAGCTGGTGGAGCAAAGTAAGTCTGAGTTATATGGTTGGTATCACCTCTGAAAACAGCCACTGTGTTGTTGTCATGCGGTGAGTGACAGGAAGAACAAGTTAAAGAGGTATTGGTAAAGGCTCCTCCAATGATAGTTCCCGGAACCCGAGTAGCATCAGTGGTCATTACATGCGCTCCTAGAGGAGTGGACATAGCGTATATATCGCGGCCGTTGGTTCCATTATGGCAGTAATCGCAAGTTGCCTGAACAGTAGCCTGTGGCAAAAGCTTGAAGCTGCTGAGTGCCTCATGGACATCATGACAGCAAATGCACTTGTTAGTCGTATCACGATAATCCCCATGAGGACCCATTGCCGCATAAACCACACCAACCATAAAGAGGGAGAAAACCAGAGCAATCAACAAGGAAAGAGCTGTTCTGCGCAACTATCTCACCTCCTTTCCATCAGTAATCTTGGATTAAGTCTAACCATCCTTTTTAAAGTTGTCAAGATTTTTTTAAAAAATTTTTCCAATAAAATCTACTTAATTCACGTTCTTTTATTAAAACAAAATCAGCTTTTTTATAGCCTTTTATCCCTCTTCAAAGGTAAATTTCATTATTTTTATCTTTTGCACGCGATCATTGCCCCAATCAACTACATAAAGATTGCCTTCATCGTCTATGGTTAAGCCCCGACTAAAATTAAACTCACCCGGCTTTACCCCGCGATGACCAACTTTGGCTATTGGCTTACCGTTCTTATTTAATACTTGAATGCAAAAACCAAAAGCATCAACCAAATAAACATTTTCTTTATCGTCAACTGCTAAACCGGAGGCGAGGTCAATAGGCGTTGCCCCTCTTATGCCAGCTGGAACTTCGCCATAAACCCACTTCACTTTGCCTTTTTTGTCAAAAGCAGTAACAGTCATATTTAAACCATCAGAAACATAAACGGTTCCACTCCGGCCAATCACTACATCTAAAGGACCATCAAGCTTTCCTGCCTCTCGGCCAGGAATACCAATTGTCCGCTTTAAATTACCTTTTAGGTCAAAAACATTTATTAGATGACCCTCGGAATCAGCTACATAAACTTCACTGCCACTAACTGTTAAACCAGTGGCGTGCACAGCTCCATTTTTGGGAAACCAGTTGATTGGGCGCCCGGTAGGGCTGAATACTTGAATGCGGTCGTTTAAAGTGTCAGCAACATAAATATTTCCATCACTATCAACATCAATGCCATAAGGAAGCCAAAAACGCCCTGGTTCCCAGGTAATCTTCCCGCCAACCGGCACTTTTGCCCGGCCCTCAGTCCCAAAAGTAAACAGATGACGACCGTAGCGGTTAAAAACACAAACTCGATTGTTCTCTCCGTCAGTTACATAAATATTCCCATTTTTATCAACTGCCACATCATTCGGCCGGCGAAAATAAGGATTCGTCGGGAGACCCGGCCCGTTCAAGACCATAAAAACCCGAATTGCTCCGACATCTTGAGGAACTGCCTCAACTAATCCCCCACCTCTTTTAGGCAAAAGGAAGAAATAAAAATAAAGCAAGCCGATTATTCCAATTAAAACAATTAAAATTATGATTTTTATTAAAGTCTCAGTTTTTACACCACGCTCTTCGGTTTGCTCGATCATCTCACTCCTAAAGATAATTTTAAACTTTTTACCAAAAAAACAACTTTTTGTAAAGTTTTTTTCATTTTTTTATTTTAATTTTTAAGGCAACTCATAAATTTGGTGACAGTTTAAGCATAGCTTATCAGGCTTCCAGATAACCATCTGAGGGTAAGCCGTGCCGTGAGGATCATGGCAACTGGTAGTACACAAAAGAGTTTTAGCTCGCTTATCGGGGTTTACAACGAAAGTCACTTTGCCTTCTCGACCTCCAAGGTTGACATAGTAAGTGTCTAAATCCCAGCCAATTCGCTCATCACGATAAGGTTTTTCAACAGGATGAGTTTTAATGGTAGCCCGTCGAGAAAAAACTTTTCGATTGTGGCAAAGATAGCAAAGAGCAGTTTCTGGAATAACTTCCAGCGGGGGATAGTCTGAACCATGAGGCACATGACAGTTCAAGCAAAGCCCTTTGCCTACCCGAACTGCCTGGTTGTGAGCACTTCTCAAGTAATAATATTTATTGGAGTAAGGAGTAATTCGGTCTCCGTGACATTTAAAGCAGAGCTCATTATCTTTAGCAATACATAATTTGGGATAATCAGCACTGTGGGGCGCGTGGCACTTAAGACAAGTCCAGGTAACATTTACTGGATGATGAGATATTCGTAAAAACTCAAGTCGCAAAGCTGGATGGCAGTTATAACAAAGATATGGAAGCTGACTTTGAAGTAAGACGCTTACCCGCGAAGAATGAGGACGATGGCATAAGGTGCAACTATAACGGTCAAAAGGCTGATGTCTTACCGGACGGCGATATTCTTTAGCAATTGGGGGATGACAAGCCAGGCAAACAACTTTTTGAGAATCAGCTAAAATCCCAATATACTCAGAAGCATGAGGTTGGTGACAGCTTAAGCAAGCTCGTTCATCAAAAGGTGGATGCATAACTGGCAAAGCGAATTCGCTTCTCATAGGGTGGCAGGAAACACAAAGATATTTCTCATCTGTTGCCAACAAACTTAAATAATCAGAAGCATGAGGGTTATGACAAGATGTGCACTGACCTTTATGGAAAGGATAATGCCGATAATGCATTTTGTCACGAGGCGCCAGTTCGGGATGGCAGGAAAAACAAAGTGGCTTTAGAGGCATAATCAATCCAGCCGGTCCGATTGACTCATATCTTTTGGTAACCTTCTTTTTTAAAACTTCCTTTTCTTTAGTAATTTTTTTAGGCGCGATGCCAATCATTTTTCCGCAAGGGCTTTCAGGTTTTATACCAAACCACTTGCCGCAAACAGTACGCAAGCCAACTTTTCCCCGCGCCTCTTTATAAGTCCTGATTGTCTCTCGATAAACTCGCTGGGCGTGGTCAAGGTGGCAATCCAGACAGCGTTTTTTCAAAAAAGGATTGTGCACTACAGGTTGATAAAGTTTGGGAATCATTTCCACATGACAAATCAAGCACTGGCGGTTTTTCTTTAAAAACTCAGCTATTTCAGGAGTAACTCGATAAAACGAATAGTAAAACAAGCCAAAAAACTGAAGCAAAAGAAGTAAGATAATGATTGTCAGAAGTATTTTCCTTCGTCGGGAAGTTGCCTCTTCAATCGGCCGAGCAACTATCGGGAAAGGGGTAACTCCAAACCAGAAACACAAGTCGCGATAGCTATCTTCCCGCCAGCCAGTAAGCTCGGTAGGCTCTGTCTGACAATAGCCAGCCTCGTTCTTTAAAAAAGTGCCAAAAAGGAATTTTTCCTTTTCTTCCAGTGAAGAATCAAGACCTTCAGCCTGATAAAAACATTCCTCTGTTGCTTGAGGTGCTTTAAGAATAATCCTTAGGCGGGAATTAATTTTTAAAGTATGGGGAGTTTTAAAAGTATATCTAATCTCTTTGTACTGACTCGACGCCCGAGCAGCTTTTAATATAACCCCTTCCTCCAGAACCTCGCCAGTTCGCACATCTTGCAAGGCAATTATTAGGTCACCTTGGGGTCTCAGGGGCGAGCTTTTTCTTAAGCGAAAAGCTACCTGAGTAACAGTCTGCGGTTCGGGCAAAGTAAATACCTCACCCACCGAAGACTGGCCATAGATAGGAGCAGAAGTAAACTTAGAAAGATAGGTTTGACCAAAAAAGGTGCCATCAGAAAACTCTAGAAGGTAGATAGCTTCCGCGCCTCTAAGCAACTGCCAGCGCTCCTTTTGCTGAGCCAACAAAATTTTATTGACTGGAAGGTTGGCGTCTTTAAGATAAGCAAAATTAGCAAAGCGTTCGGGGTTTGCTTCCTCAGAAAAAATAACTAAATAATAATGGCCGTTTCTCTCCAGTTGACAGTTTACATCAACCGCTACAAAGCCACTTTCTTTAACTTCAAAGCGGCTTTCACAAATAACTTCCTCGGCGGGATTGCCAGCAGCTTCCGGCCTTACCTGCAAAGAAAAATTAAGTGGAGTGCCAGAAAAGTTTTCAACATAAAGATAAACCCTGACAACTTCGGGTTTTCGCGAAGAAAGATTAAACCCAATTGCCAGCTTACTTTCGGGTGATTTTAAAGAAACTGAAGCGCGTTCTTTGAAATAAAACTGGTTTCCCCAGCGCTTCATTTACTCACCTGGTTCCTTTATTCAGCTCCTAATCTTTTTAGGGCCTCTTTGGATTTCTTATCTTCAGGAAGAAACTTCAAAGCCTGGCGATATTCTTCAATTGCTTTGTTCTTTTCTCCCAGTTTTTCGTAAACCTCTCCTAACTCCCGATGAACATTCCCGTAAGTCTCAGAAATTCTCAAAACATTCTTGAAAGCTACCTCAGCTTCATCATAGTTCTTATTTTCTTTCTCAATTAAACCAAGCTGAAACCAGGAAAGAGCATCATCGGGATTCTTCTCAACAATATAACGAAAAACCTTAGCTGCCTTGTCCTTTTTCTTCTGATTTAGATATAAAACACCAAGTTCATAACGATAATTGAGAGCCGAGGGGTTTAAATCAATAGCTTTATTCAGCTCTTCCTCAGCTTCCGCCATTTTTCCCATCTGGCGGTAAACAACGCCTAAAGCAAAGTGAGCTGCTGCATCATTTGGACGAGCTTTAATAGTAGCTTGCCAGCGTTCAGCTTCAAATTCCAAAGGTGTCTTAGGCTGAACCTGACCGTAATAACGGTTTAAAATTAAAGCAATTAAAACAAAAACCGCAACTACCAGTAAAATCAAAACAACTGAAAAAAAGTAGCTGACAACAGCTCCTTTTCTATTCCCTGCGCTACTCAAATCTATCCCCCCTTTCTCCTATTACTTTGCTTATAGCTTAACCAAAACTTGTATTTACTGCAAGTTTTTTTCTTTATTGGCCTTTTTTTTCTTACTTTTTTCAATTAGATAATAGGAAAGTATCTGCATTTCAACCGCTAAATCAACATAGCGCACCGGAATGCTATTATTAAGTTCTAAAGAAACTGGAGCAAAGTTTAAAATTGATTTGACCCCAGCTTCAATTAGGAGTTCAGCAACTTCTTGGGCAGAACTGCCAGGAACGGCAACTATGCCAATGTCAATTGGGCCGTTTTTCATTACATGCCGCTTCAATTCCTTTATTGACCTTATCTTCAAACCAGCCACTTTTTCTCCAACTTTTTTTGGGTCAGCATCGAAAGCTGCAATAATTTTGAAACCTTTCTCTACAAATCCAGGATAACCTATTAAAGCTGAGCCTAACCTCCCCACCCCCACAACTATAGCCTTGCGTGGTTCCAACAAACCTAAGACACGTAGTATGCTTGTCTCCAGATGGCGAACATCATAACCCATACCCCGAACTCCCAGTTCCCCTAAGTAAGAAAGGTCCTTCCTAACTTGGGCTGAGTTGCTACCAACAAGCTCCGCTAGCTTTTGAGAAGAAACATAAAAATCTTCCGCCCGGTCAACTTGAGATAGAACTCTCAAGTAAAAGGGTAATCGATTAAGAGTTGCTCGGGGAATTGGCCTGGTTTTCTTTCTTTCAAACCTAGTAAATTTTTTCATAAGTTTTTATTATATAACTAAAGACAGGAAAAAATGAAATTTGATCTAATAACTTCCAGTAAACAAGTAAATTTAAGTCCTATTGTTCTATTTCAGCTTTCTTCTCCGATAACTCTGATATAACTCTGATAAGATAATAGTATGGATAAGATTTTGGTAGCAGAAAAAACTTTAAAAAAAATTAAGGAAGCTTATTCAAAAAACCCTCTTAAGTTTGGCTTAACTATCTTTACCCTGTTCATTGCTCTTTTTTTATTAACTGCCTTTCTCCTCACTTCAAATCCTAACTACTGCGGGAGCTGCCATTTAATGAAAAAAAACTATAATTCCTGGCTCAAATCGAGTCATTCCAACTTTGCTTGCCTTGACTGTCACGGGCAAAGAGGCTGGAAAGGATTAATTTTTAATCCTTTCAGAATATTAAGCTATTTTTTCAACTATTTTACTTTTAAACCTTCTTTTCCATTATCTTCAATCATTCCTAATGAAAACTGTGCTTACTGCCATGAATCGATTTTAAAGAGAGTTAAAATTACTTCAAACATCAAGGTAAGCCATAAAGAGTTTACTCTTAGTGGTTATTACTGTACTGATTGCCATAGTGACATTGCTCATCAAATCAAAGGCGTCTCCCGCAACTACCCTAATATGGACCGCTGTTTTAACTGCCACAACAATAAAAAAGCCAGTTCTAAATGTTCACTTTGTCATCTTCTGCCAGCTAAAGAAATTAAAATTACTGGTTCCCCTAAGAGTTCTTACAGCTTGCTCCACAAAGAAAAAAAATACCACGGCCTGGGAAACCAGAAAAACTGTTCTCTCTGCCACCCCAAGAACTTTTGCTTAAATTGTCACCGGATATTAATGCCTCACCCGGACAACTGGCCGCTTTTTCACTCCCAAGCTGCTAAGCAAAGCAAGAAAGAATGCCTGAACTGCCATCGCTCTTCCTACTGCTTAAACTGTCATCAGTTGGAAATGCCTCATTCAGAAAAATTTGTTCGTCAGCATGGAAGTATTGCTTTAGAAAGAAAAAAAATCTGCCAGAGATGCCATTATCTTAAAACTTGCGAATACTGCCACATTGCTTCAGCGCATCACTTTGTAAAAAAAGACCTAAGGTTGTTTCCTCAATAGTTAAATTAGTTTCAAAAATACCCACTTTTCGCACTGGATTGCTTTTTACCATTTTTCAAACCTTTGCTTAATAATTCCCTTTTCCTTTGCTATACTTAAACTATGCAGGATTTAATCCGGCGGGAACTTATTGAAAGCGCTCAAATCAAAAGCCTCATCGCTGAGGAATTAGCACCAGCTATCGAGGACTCAGCAGACCTAATCTGCAAGTCACTCCGGCGAGGAGGAAAAGTACTTGCATTCGGGAATGGTGGAAGCGCCGCTGACGCGCAACATTTTGCTTGCGAGCTAATAGGCAAATTTAAAAAAGTGAGAAAAGCTCTTCCGGCTATTGCCCTAACAACTGATACTTCTATCCTATCTGCTGTTGCTAATGACTTTGATTTTAAGTATATCTTCAGTCGGCAAATCGAAGCTTTAGGTAAGCCAGAGGATGTAGCAGTGGCGATCAGCACTAGCGGCAATTCCCCAAATACTCTGGAAGGAGTTAAAGCCGCCCGTGACCTTGGTTTGAAAACCATTGGCCTTTCGGGTAAAAGCGGCGGTAAACTTGGACAAGTCGTCGACATTCCTTTGCTTGTTCCTTCAAACTCCACTCCAAGAATCCAGGAAGCTCACATTGCCATCATTCATGTTCTCTGCCTTTTAATTGAAAGGGCTTTCTTCGGAGAATAAGTGCCGAATCGAGCTGTTTTTTTAGACCGTGACGGGGTAATCATTGCCGATACTGGTTACATTGACTCAGTAAGCAGAGTCTTTTTCCTCCCAGGAGTAGCTGAAAATTTAAAAAAACTTAAGGAAAAAGGATTTATGTTAGTGATAGTTACTAATCAATCGGGGGTTGCCCGCGGTTATTTTTCCGTACAAACCTTAAAAGGAATAAACAAAAACATTTTAGACCGCTTAAAGATTCAGGGAGTTGAAATAGACAGTATTTACTTCTGCCCCCATCATCCTGAAGGAAAAATTAAAGAATATGCTGTCCAATGTGATTGTCGGAAACCTTTACCAGGAATGATAATCCGAGCAGCTCAGGAACTAAACATTGACCTAAGTTTATCTTTTTTGATAGGTGACAGCGAAAGAGACATTCTCGCTGGTCAATCCGCTGGTTGTAAAACTATTCTTTTAAAAAATCTAAAAAAAGAATTAAACTCTGATGTTAAACCAGATAAAATTGTAGAAAATCTTCAGCAAGCAGTTGAGTTCATTTTTCTTTTTCAGGAGGCTGACTCAAATTAAACTGAAGAAGCTCAAAGAAGCTCTAAAAAAACTAAAAGGGAAAAAGGTTCTGGTTGTTGGCGATGTTATCGTTGACGAGTTCCTCTTCGGTGAAGTAGCTCGCATTTCACCAGAAGCACCGGTCCCGATAGTTGAGCTTAAAAGAAAACTTTTTCTCCCAGGAGGCAGTGCCAATACAGCTAACAACATTAAAAGTTTGGGAGGAACTCCTTTTTTAGTTGGTTTAATCGGAAAAGATCAAACGGCTGAAGAGTTAAAAAAAGTGCTGAAAGAAAGAGGAATTGATAGTTCATTCCTTATCGTTTCAAACCACCGCCCAACTATTTTAAAAACTCGGGTGGTTGCCCACAGTCAGCAAGTTGTCAGAGTAGATCGAGAAAATAAAGAGAGTCTCAGCCCAGCTGAGGAAAAGGAAATTCTTAAAAAGGTTACTGAAATAATCTCAAAAGTTGACGCAATCTTAATTTCTGACTACGAAAAAGGGGTTGTTAGCGTTCCCGTCGCCCAATTGGCAGTTAAAGAAAGTAAAAAAAAGGGCAAACCTTTAATCGTTGACACCAAGAAAAGGGATTTTAAAATCTTTAAGGGTGCTACCGCTCTTACCCCAAACAAGTCTGAGCTGGAAAAAATGAGCAGTTTACCAGCTAGGAATGAGGAAGAGATTAAAAAAGCTGCCCGCTCTCTATTAAGAAGAGGTAATCTCAAAGCAGTGTTAGTCACCCGAGCCGAAGAAGGAATGAGTCTTTTTGAATTCCAAAAAAGGCCCTATCATGTTAAAGCTGTTTCGGCTCAAGTTCACGATGTTACTGGTGCTGGCGACACAGTAGCGGCTGTTTTTTCGCTTTCTTTAGCAGCTGGGTTAGACTTCAAGCTTTCCACCCGTTTAGCTAATCTGGCAGCCGGTGTTGTGGTAAGAAAAGTTGGAACTGCTACCTGCCAGCCAGAGGAAATTTTGACTTTACTTGCTGAAGTAAAAGACAAAAATGGGTAAGGTTCTCCTTCGAAAAGATTTAAGCGCGGTTCTATCTAACTTGAAAGGGAAAAAAATCGTTTTCACTAACGGGGTGTTTGATATCCTGCACGTCGGGCATCTCCGTTACCTGCAAGAAGCGCGCTCATTAGGTGATGTTTTGATAGTAGGTCTCAATAGTGACCGCTCGGTAAAAAAAATTAAAGGAAAAGCTCGCCCCATTATTCCAGAAAAAGAAAGAGCTGAAATTCTTTCCTCATTGGAACCAGTTGATTATGTGATAATCTTTAACGAGGTAACGCCAAATAAACTCATTCAGAAAATAAAACCCCACATTCATGTTAAAGGAGGCGACTACCTGGATAAGCCGTTAGCAGAAGAAGGAATAGTGAAGAAGTTAGGCGGAAAAATAGTTTTTGTTAAGAAGACCAAAGGAAAATCCACCTCAAACATAATAAAGAAAATACTTAAAGCTTACGCCAATGATAAATTTTGAAAAAAAGAAAATTAAGCAAAGAAAATGGGTTGCAACTGCCATCATCACTGATGCCTTTTTTCTTAATCTGGGAACGGTTCTCGCTTTCTTAATCAGGTTTCAAGGTCTTCCGCCACTTTTTAACTTTCGGGCCTACACTGACCTTGCTTTTTTCATAACCTTAATCGAGCTTTTCTTTTTCTATGTTTTTGAGCTTTACAACTCCGAAGAAGTGCAAGACCCCTGGAACGTTTTCTTCTCCATAATTAAGGCTGTTTCTTTTAGTACCTTAATTACTGTCTTCTTAACCTTCTTCGTCGGCTTTCTTTCTTTCCCCCGAACAGTTTTCTTCCTTTCCTGGGTACTCCAGATTGTATTCCTAACTTTCTGGCGGCTGCTTTTTCATCAACTTTTTGTTTTCGAGTTTCCACCTCAAAGAGTCGCTATAGTCGGTAATAATGATCTTGCTTTAGAGACAGCCAAAGAAATAGAAAAACGGGAGCATCTGGGCTATCAACTGGTTGGTTTCATAACTCTAAATCGTTCTTCTCAGAAAAAATTAAAAGGGAAAAAAGTCTTAGGAACAGCCAGAAACTTAATAAAAATAATCGGGCAATACGATATTAACCGTTTAATCTTTGCCACTTTAGTTAAACATCGAGAATTTTTGGAAAAGTTGGCCGAAAAGAAAGGCGGGGGAGTGAGAGTGGATGTGGTGCCTGAACTTTATGAAGTCTTTATTGGCAAAGTAGATTACAACTTGATGGGCGACATACCTTTAATTGAACTCACTAAACAACCGCCTGAGTGGTACCAGTTAATAAAAAGGGCTATCGACTTTTTCTTGGCTTTGTTCTTTATTGTTTTATTTTTTCCTCTTTTCATCCTTATTGGCTTAGTAATTAAACTGACCTCGCCGGGTCCAATTTTCTATACCCAAGAAAGAGTTGGGGAAAAAGAGAAAATTTTTAAAGCTTACAAATTCCGAACCATGATCCACTTAGCCGAAGAACAAACTGGACCGGTCTTAGCGAAAGAAAACGACCCTCGCATAACACCTGTTGGGCGTTTTTTGAGACGTTATCGACTAGACGAAATTCCTCAACTCATAAACATTTTAAAAGGAGAAATGAGTTTTGTTGGACCTCGCCCAGAAAGACCTTTCTTCGTCAAAAAATTTAAGAAAACTGTTCCCGGCTATACTGAAAGATTCCGAATTAAACCTGGCTTAACTGGGCTAGCTCAAATTAGTGGGGGTTATTCAATTAGTGCTCGCAATAAACTAAAATACGACCTTATTTACATTTATAACCAGTCGATTTTTTTGGATTTAAAGATTATCATTCAAACAATTAAAGTTGTCTTAAAAGGGAAAGGACAGTAATTTTAAACAGCAATTAGAAAGGAAAAGTTGGCTAAAAAAAAGAAAAAGAAGTTCAAGCAAAAAAAAGAAAAAGAAGTTGAAAAAAGTTGGATTGAGAAGTCTATCTCTTATCTTTACTATTTCTTAGCCTTTTCGATACCCTTGATCTTTGCTCGAATAACTTATGACCAATTTGATATGCCCAAAATCACTGTTTTTCGAATAGTCTCGTTTTTAATAATCTTCCTTTATTTTTACTACTTAATTCTCGGTAAGAAAAGGGAAATCCGCTGGCATCCCTATCTGGTTTTTCTCATCGCTTTTTTAATCATTTCCTTTCTTTCAACTATCTTCTCTATCAATCCGGCCACCGCTTTTTTTGGCAAATACCGCCGATTCGAAGGTTCTTTCACTTTTTTCCTTTACACTGTTCTCGTCTTTGTCTTTCTCCAAATATTTAAAGGAGAAAGGCAAATTAAAACTCTTTTCAATTTCGCCCTGGGAGCTGGTACTCTTTCCAGCTTTTACGGAATTCTTCAGTATTTTCAGAAAGACCCCCTTGATTGGGGGCAGCTCCCTTTTGAGGCTGGCCGAGCTTTCTCAACGATGGGCAACCCGGCCCTTTACGGCGGACTTCTGACAATTGTGTTGCCTCTTTCAATTGCCTTTACCTTAGCCTCAAAAGACTCAATCAAAACTACTCTTTACGCTACCTCTGTTTTCGTTCTTTTCTTTGCTTTAGGAGTAACTTTTAACCGTTCAGGCTGGGTAGCAAGTGCTTTTGCTCTCCTTCTTTTCATAGTGTTTTTACTTTATTTCAGCTTGAAAAAGAGGTTAAGCAAAGAACACTTTTATAACTTTCTTTTCCTCTTGCTTTTATTGTTAGGTATTTTGGGAATTATTCAGTATCAATCGAGCCACAACCCCAGCGCTCCGATGAATGTGTTGCAGAGAGCAGCAACCCTAACAAATATTGAAGAAGGAACTTTTGCTCACCGAATTGAAATCTGGAGAGCTGCCTGGAAATCAATGATTGAAAGGCCTCTCTTGGGTTGGGGACCTGACACTTTTCGTTTAGTATCTCGAATTTTTCAAACTCGAAAATATACTAGTATTGCCCCAACAGTGGTAGCCGATAATGTTCACAACTTTTTACTTCAAATTGGGTCGGGCACAGGCTTTCTTGGACTCTTGGCAATGATTCTGTTTTTGGGCAGTATCTTCTACGAAGCCTTAAGACTAATCTTTGCTCCTTCAGAAACAGAATTGGAAAACGAGAGAAAATTAATTATGAATATGGGAATACTTTTCGCCGGTATAGCTTACTTCATCAACCTTCTTTTTAATGTAAGCATTGTGGGTAGTTCTTTAATCTGGTGGTTAATGATGGCGGCTGTTTTAACTCAAAGCAACAAATTAAAAACAATTACTCTTCCTCCAAAAATTAAAAACTCTCCCTTTTCTTTAGGGGTTTTCGTTGTTATTGGCTTCTTAGCCTTAGTTGGGATATATGTTTCTCTTGCTCACTTTTTAGCCGATTACTATGTAGTTGAAGGAGCTCGTTGGCAATCAGTTGATGCCAGCAAAGCTCAACAAAACTATGCGTTAGCTGTTAAGTTAAACCCTTACAATGAACGCTACCCAGCCGAGTGGGGAAGATATTACCTGGATTTAGCTCAGTCAAGTCAAAGTGACGAATATTATCGAAAGGCTGAGGAACTTCTTAAGCAAGCAGTTAGGGTTTCTCCTTACGAAACAGACTCGTTAATCTTTTTAGCTGATTTATATCGAGTCAGAGGCTTCAATAAAAAGAACATAAAAGACTTTGGAAAATCTCTTGAATATGCTGAAAAAGCTTTAAAAATCTGCCCTTATCTTTACTCGGCCTACTTGGAGAAGGGCCTGGTATATCAAGGGCTTTCCAAGTGGGAAAAGGCTGCTGCTAATCTGCAAAAAGCAGTTGACCTTCATCCCGGTTACGCCCTCGGCTGGCAACAGCTAGGTTTTGCCTTCGAAAAGCTAGGAAAGTTCGAGAAAGCTCTTGAAGCTTATAAAAAAGCTTTTGAACTTGACCCGACCAATGAAACTTTCAAACAAAACTATGAAAAAATAAAAAAGTTACTCAAATTGTAGGTTGACCAATGAAAGACAAAAGTTTAAACTTCATTTTTATGTTATCGACAATAAAAGAAAGGAAAAAGGTAGATGAGCAGTTATGACCCAAACCACATTCACACCAAAGTAAAAGTCACTCGAAAAGCCGTTGCTTTTGTTATCTCTAAGGGCTTCTTCAACTTTATAGTTTTTCTTCTAGCTATTGTCATCTTGGGCACGGCCGTAATCACTTTAACCAGCCAACCTTCATTTTGTAATCTCTGCCATATTGTCCGACCAGCTATAAATTCCTGGAAGGAATCCAGCCACAGCAAAGTAAAATGCTTAGCTTGCCATGTTGAGCCTGGCTTCTTTAATCTAATAAAAGAAAAGGCCGGAGCGGTTAAAGAACCTATACTCTATTTTACTGGAAACTATGAAACACCATTGAATAAGGATAGTGAGCTAGCCAAAGAAATGTCAGACGAGTCCTGCCTCGAGTGTCACAAAACGAAAGAAACAGAAGGAAAAGTTACTTACGCAATGGGTATAATTATGAACCACTCTGCTCATGCTGAGGCTGGCTTGAGTTGCATTAAATGTCACAATCGCATTGCTCATCCCTCAAAAGACCATAAAAACTTTTTATCAATGGATTTCTGCTTTACTTGTCACACCGGGAATGCTCTTAAAAACGACTGCAAACTTTGCCATACTGAAATATTCCTTAAGAAGTCGCGTAAGAAATAGCTTCCCTTAAGCCAGAGGATACCTTCTTCAAAAATTAATTACTTTTATTTATATAGCAGCTCTTCAAGTAGCACTCTTTAAAAGCTCTAAAGCTGTCTGGAACACTTCTTCAACTGTTATCTTTTGAACGCACAAATTTTGACCACAGCTATAAACAATCCCCTGATACTGACGAATGCAAGGACTACAATCCAAGGGGTGGTAAATAGTTTTGCTTCTTACCCCATAAGGTCCCCATTTTAACGGAGTGTTGGGACCGTATAAACCTAAAACCGGTGTTCCCTCAGCGGCTGCAAGATGTAAAGCTCCGGTGTCCACTCCAATAAAAAGAACTGCTCTCTTAAGTAAAACTGCAAACTGTTTCAAATTGAGCTTTCCAGCCGAAACCACTGGATTAAAATTGAGCTTGGCTACTACCTCTTTTACTGCCTCGTCCTCAGCTGAGCTACCACTGATTATCAAACGAAAACCTTTAGCTCGTAAAATCTCCGCTAGTTCAGCCCATTTTTCACTTTCCCAGCGACGAGAAGCTGCTCTCGGACTGGTTGAGGGATGAAGAATGATCAGCTTGTCGGTTCTGCGAATACCTTCTTGCTTCAAAAAGTCCCTTACTTTTTCCTGGTCATATTGGGAAACAGCAACTGGTTCAAGCTTTATTTCTCTTTTTCTTTTGGCACCAACCGCTATCGCCAGCTGATAAAAATTTTCAACCTCATGTAAGTCAACTCGATAAGGAACTCGTATATTAAACAAACCTTTCCGACCCTGCCCGGGAAGGCTAAAGCCAACACGCCAGGAAGCCCCAATAAGATAAGAAATGATTGTAGTAAAGCGGTAGTAATGCTCTGCTTCAACTACCAGGTTAAACTTTTTTTCGCGAAGCTTTCGGAAAATGTTCTTCAAAGAACCTAGCTTAGTGGGCTCGAAGTAGATTATTTCATCAATAAAACCTTGCCCTTCAACCACTTCCTTTACTCGAGGAGTAGTTAGAAGGGCCAATCTTGCTTGAGGAAAGGTTTCCTTTAAAGCTTTCAAAGCTGGTAGCAAAAGGATTAAATCGCCAAGAGCTACTGTCTTTATAACTAAAATTCTTTCAATCTTTTCGGAGTCAAAGGCTGGTGATGGCTGAAAAAAGCTTTTTAATCGTTCGAATAGGGTTAGAAAAACGCATATTAGTGTGCCTAAATGCTTGTCGAAAAAGCGAAAGAGTTCAATCATTTTTAAAATTAAATAGTTTTAATTTCTTTGTATTTCTTTCAATCTTTGTATTTCTTTCAACCAGTAATCAATCCTCTTAAGTAATTTCTTCAACCAACGCCTGAGCTAAAAGAGGTATTAAAATTTCGTGATGACCAACAAAATAGTAACCCTCAGAACCTTCTTTCGCAGTGGGACGAGCCACCACATTTTGCTTTGGCCGATACTGGAGCTGGAAATCAAAGTTGGCAGTGGTAAATTGTTCTACTTCATAACCTAAGTTTCTGACTAATGTCAAAGCTTTAAGAAAAACTTCAGGCAATATAACCGCTGAGCCGATGTTTAAATACACCCCTCCGTTATTAAGTTCTTTTATTGCACCGCAGAAAAGTTGAAAATCAAGCAGACTTGCCCGACCTAAAGCTTCACCGTCAACATTAGGATGAGTGTGGATAATATCGGTCCCAATAGCTACGTGAACTGTTACCGGAATCCCCCTCTGCCCGGCAGCTAAAAGAAGGCTCGACGAAGAAAAAGGAGGTTTTTCTTTTGCTAACTTTTTAATCACTGCCTCACCAAAGCCTCCTCTTTCCTCCTTAGATTCCAAGAGGGCTTGGTTGATTAGTTCGCCGGTTTCCTGAGCAAAACCAAAACTACCATCTTGCAAGCTCTGGCCTACATCTTCAGAAGTCTCCCCAATTAAAGCCACCTCAACGTCATGAATGACGCCCGCCCCGTTCAAAGCAATAAAATCAACAAAACCCTTATCAATAAGCTTAATCAAATAAGGTGTCAGCCCAACCTTGATAAAGTGGGCCCCCATTGCCCAGATTAACGGTTTGTTTTTGCTACGAGCTTCGAGAATTTTCTTTACAAGCTTCCGCAAGTCACAAGAAGCTAAGATTTCTGGTAAAGAAGAAAAAAAATCAGCAAAAGTAGCGGGTTCTGAAGGTGGCCGGGCAAAGTCTTCTATTTTAACCAAATTTTTTCGCGTTTTAAGTGGATAGGTTTTTACCCGAGAAAAATCCAGGGGCTTGAATTGCTTTTTCTTCATTTTCTACCCATTCCCTGATAAACATAGCCAATCGAACGAAGTTCTTCGCTCGAAAGAATATTCCGAGTGTCGTATATAACTTTGCTTTTAAGCTTATTACCTGCTTCAACCCAGTTTATTCCCTTAAACTCATCCCATTCAGTTAAAATTAAAACACCTTCAGCATCTTGTAGTGTTTCTTCAACTGAAGAACAAACTTTTAGCCAGGGTAAAACTTTTAAAGCATTATTGCTGGCTTCCGGGTCATAAGCATTAACTTCAGCTCCTTCCTGTCTTAACCGGTCAATAATTTTTAAGGCAGGGGATTCACGCACATCGTCAGTTCCCTTTTTGAAAGCTAAACCCAGAACGGCAATCCTTTTTTTCTCCAAACCTCCCAAAAGCTGAGCCAAACGCTCGACCACATATTCAGTTTGCTGGTCGTTTACTCTTAAAACTTCTTCCAAGAGAGTCAGAGGCATTCGACTTTCCCGGGCTTCATAAACCAAACTTTTCACATCTTTCGGAAAACAACTGCCCCCAAAACCAGGCCCTGGATTTAAAAAGGCTCTACCAATGCGGTTATCAAGTCCTATGCCCTCCATCACCTTTAAAACATCAACGCCCCAGTAATCACACAAACGAGCAATTGAGTTAGCAAATGTTATCTTGGTAGCCAAAAAAGCATTGGCAGTGTACTTAATTAACTCAGCTGTGCGACGATTGGTAACAATAAAAGGGAAGCCTTTCTCAGTTAAGGGAGCATAAACTTCTTTCATAAATTTCAAAGCTTCTTCACTTTCCACACCGACCACAATCCTATCTGGTTCCATAAAATCTTTAACTGCTGTACCTTCTTTTAAAAACTCCGGATTAGAAGCAACTTCAAAAGAAGCAGCAGGCGCCACTTGTTTAATTGCTTCGCTAACCTTCTCGCCAGTACCAACAGGAACCGTGCTTTTATCGACTATCAAAGTGAATTCATCGCCAAGGCTTAAGCCAATTTCTTTGGCTACTTGAAGAACAAAAGAAAGGTCAGTTGAGCCGTCAGGTAACGAAGGGGTACCTACGCAAATAAAAAGGACTTTTGAATTCTTAACCGCTTCCTCTGAGCTATCAGTAAAGCGAATCCTTCTTGATTCGCTGTTTCTTTTTAATAATTCGTCAAGTCCTTCCTCTACAATTGGCACCTTACCAGTTTGAAGATAATTCAGTTTCTCCCGGTCTTTCTCAACACAAATAACTTCATGTCCCAGCTCAGCCAAGCAAACACCAGTAACCAGCCCTACATATCCAGCACCAAAAATCCCTATTTCCAATCTAGACCTCCTTTAATCAATCTGTGCTCATATCTAATTTACTCAAAAAATAATACCCTAAACTTAACTAATAAAAAATTAGCTTTCTTTTCCTCGAGCTAAAGTCATCACTTTTTCCACAACTTCAGCTGGTTTAATTAATGCCAAGCACTTTTTATCCGAACAAAATTTTTTCCCGCAGGGGGCACAACTAACTTCCTGCTTTAACAAAATATAATTTCCCTGCCAGGGTCCCCAGAGTTCCGGCTGGTTAGTACCGCTATAAACAGCAACGAAAGGCGTACCCAAAGCTGAAGCCAGGTGAAGCGGCCCGGTATCGCCAGCAATAAAAAGTTGAGCTTGTGAAATTAAAGCGATTAGCTCGGCTAAACTCAGCTCTCCCGCCACCGAAACAGCCGAACTGCCAATGCTTTCTGCTAAATTTTGTGCCTCATCCTTCTCCCCTTGGGACCCAGTAATAACAATCGAAAAGCCTTCATCTCGTAATTTTTTCCCAACCTCAAAAAAGTTCTCAAGTGGCCACTTTTTAGCCTGGCTTCCAGCCCCTGGATGAATGATTAAGAAATCTCCCTCAATATTTTTCTCCTTGAGAAGTTTTTCAACTCTTTCCCTGGCTTCCGAAGACACAAACACTTCTAAAGACCGCTGCAATACTCCAAGGCCTAAAGCCTCAACCAGGGTTAGATGTTTTTCAACCGCGTGTTTTTCAAAAGGATAATCAGGTTTAACTGTAAGCAAAAAACCGCCGCCGGTTATCCCGTAACCTAACCGAAGAGGGACCTTAGCTAACCACATTGCGAATATATGCCGAAGGTCACCGCGAAAATCAATAGCCAGGTCAAAATTTCCGCTCTTCAGCTTACGGCTTAAACTAAACAGCCCTTCCCCGCCTCCTGCACGAGAAAACCAGGAAGCTTCAAAAACTTCAACCTTATCAACTTTGGGGTTGAATAAGTAAATATCTCTCGCCCAGGGGCCAACAAAAACTGTTATTTCAGCCTTTGGGTAAGCCAGACGCAAGCTGCTAACAGCCGGGGTGGTAAAAACTACATCTCCTAAGTGGTCCAGTACCAGCAAGGCAATTCTTTTTGCTTCTGGTTTTCCCTTAAACTTAAAATGTTCCAAAAAACTTTTAGCTGGTCGGTAGAAAAGATAACCGATATCAACAATGCTAGCTAAAGCTTTCCATAAAGGGTTAACTAAAACATATCTTTTTCTCATACTTCTTTCCTTTTAACCAAGCTACTCCAGATAAAAGAAATCTCTTCCCACTCAAATCCCCGAAAAAAAAGGAGAAATAAAAAGTAAAGGCAAACTCCAAAGAAAATTAAGAGTAAAACATGAAAAGTCGGCTGGAGCCAGTACAGTAAGAAACCCATTAACAAAGCAGCAAAGAATGGCTTAAAAAAAGAATGAAAAGCATCTCGAAACTCAAATCTCATCTGTAAGAGTAAAGCACTCAAAATAACCACCCCTAAGTAAGATAAAAGAGTTGCCCAGGCAGCGCCGATAAACCCGTACCTTGGAATGAGCACAAGATTTAAAGCTACATTAAAAACCAGCCCGGTTAAATCAATGTAAAAATTGGTTTTTTGTCGGTCTTGAGAGTTTAAAATATGGATTGCCCCTTCTCTTAAAGAAAGAAAGGGGAAAGAAAAAATCAAGATAGAAAATGCAGCAGCAACTAAGTCAGCCGACTTTTGATAAAAAAAGCTCATTAAGCCTGAAGAAAGAACAAAACCGCCAATAGCTAAAGGAAAAGAAATAATGCTCAAGTAACGCAAGCCTTTTTTGGCCACTTCTTCCATCGTTTCTTTGTTTTCCCGATAAAAGCGAGAAAGCGAAGGGAAAAGAGCTAGCATCAAGGACTGGGGAAGGAAGGCCGTTGCTTCAATTATTCGATAACCAGCCGTATACCAGCCAGTTTGGGCGGCTCCTTTCAATGAAAACAGCAAAACGGTATCAACCTTAAAAAAAAGCATAAACACCAGGCTGGAAAGGACAAAAGGCCAGGCTTCTTTTAATAACCATTTGACCACTAAAAAATCGGGTTGAAATAAAAACGGAAAACCATACCGATTTAACAAGAAAAAGCCCAGTAAAGTAGTTGAAAACCAGCTGGCAAGCCAGAGCCAAGAAAGAGCGACCAGACCATAGCCCTTTACCATTAAAATAATACCAACCAGACTTAAAACTAAATGGCTAAAGGTTAGAGTTAAAGCAAAATAAAAAGACTTTTCTAAGGCTACAAAATTGTCAATGAAAGTAAAGGTTAAAGTTTGAAAAGCAATGCTTAGAGAAAATATTCTCAAAGCAACTAGAGTCTCAGAGTCGTAAGGGAGAAAATAAGTTAAACCTAAAAGCAACAAAGTAATAAAAATTATTAAAAATAACCTGATTAATAAGATGTTGCTCAAATATAAGCTGGCTTTTTCTGGTGAGCGAGGGATTTCTCTCAGTTGTAGATTAGTCAAGCCAAAAATTGTAATCAAAAAGAAAAAAGAGGTGAAAGAATTAACAAAATTGTACTTGCCAAAAACAGCTTCGCCAAGGTAACGATAAGCATAAACAATAAAAACAAAAGTCAAAAGTTTGCTCAGAACCTGGCTTGCCGCCAGAAAAAAAGTGTTCTTAAATACTTTTTTTCGAAATTTGCTCAATAGTTTAACCTTCCTTTACAACTTCACTTAATTCTTTAAACAACTTGAAAACCTCTTTCACAGAAATTGAATCCATACAATCGAGCTTCAGACACTTCTTAAAACTGCCTAAAATTTGGCGGTAGCAAGGAGCACAATCAATTTTTGCTTGAACATAGCGGTGTTTCTTCCCAGTTGGGGCTAAACGCCAACCCTCAGTTGGACCATAAATTGTCAGCGTGGATGTGCCAACTGCCGCCGCTATGTGCATAGGTCCGCTGTCATTACCTATCACCATCCAACTTTTCTCTAAAAGAGCAGCTGTTTGTTTTAAATCAGTTTTTCCAGCTAAATTCAGCACTTTACCTTTGATTTGCGAAGCCACTTTTTCCGCAACAGTTTGGTCTTCTTTTCCGCCTAAAATTAAAAAAGCTACTCCTTTTACCTCAGCCAAAATTAAGTTAGCAAGAGCAGAAAACTTCTCTTCGCCCCAGCGTTTAGAGGGCATCGTTGTTCCAGGGTTTATCCCGCCTCCAGGCAATAAAACAATTACCTTCTCTTTTAACAAACCTTCTCTTTCGTAAATACCTTTTGCCCATTCTTTTAAACTCAAAGGGATTTCTAGCTTCATTTCACTAACTTCTGGTTTTATTCCAATCAGAGATAAGAGAGATAAATAACCTTTTTTCTCTGAAAAATTGTCTTCAGGCGAACGAGGTAAGGCATGCGTTAGCAAAAAACCTCGATTAAAAGCATCGTAACCAAGACGATACTTCCCGCCTATAAGCCAGGCAGTAATAATCGGGGAAATTCCAACATCGCCAACAATAATTAAGTCATAGCTGTTTTTTCTTTCTTCTCTTAAACAAGAAAAAAAGTGAAAAGGCTTCCTGAATAAGTCTCGAAGAGAAAAATAAGGAATCAGAGCTTCAATATCAGGATTGTCTTCAAGGACAGCTTTTGACCAGTCCCCGACCATAAAGAAAATTCTGGCTTGAGGAAGGGCCTTCTTTAATGAAGCAATCATAGGAGTCATCATTAACACATCACCGATGCAGCATTCGCGGGAAATTAAAATTTTTTTAATATTTTGAGGCTCAAATTTTCGCCACCGGACCAGAGGTGCAATAAATTTGTTTCCCAGCCAACAACCAATATCTACCAGTTTCTTGAGCAACTTTCACCTTCTTCTGCTTGCGTTTAAGATTATTTTAACAGTAAACAATAAAAACAGCAGTCTATAAAGTTAATCAAAATCAAGGCTCGCTTTCCAGCTTGCTTGCGATAGCAAAAAAGAAAGCGTCATTGACAGCCCCGCCCTAAAAAAGCGAAGTCATCCCAAAAGCTGAGAGAGATGGCTTCGCCTCACTTCGTTCGGTTCGTCATGACAAAATACCCTCCCAACCTCCCTTTAGGAAAGGGAGGAGTAAGTTAGATAACTTTAAAAAAGGGAGGAGAAAAAAAGAAGAGCTTTAAAAAAGCAAGGACTTTTTCTTCTTATTAAAATAATTTCCAAATGTATCTCCCTTTTATTTGTAAGCTCTCCTTTATTTCCCATTTATTTGTAAGGCTTTCCTGTCTTTCCCCTTATTTATAAGGCGGACTAAGGGGGATTTTATAAACACTCACATGTGTCTCCCCCTTAGATTAAGGGGGATTAAACCCTCCCAACCTCCCTTTGAAAAAGGGAGGAGATTTTAGGTTCCTTTTGAAAAAGGGAGGAGTTCTAATATTTCCCCCTTGTTTATAAGGGGGATTAAGGGGGATTAATCCCTCCCAA
>CAYRQL010000018.1:0-21023 GCA_964426525.1 uncultured Actinomycetota bacterium
TTAGAGAAGCCATAACGATGTATACCTATGCAATGACTGGTTTCAATCCCTTTCAGGGGTTCTTCTTTATTTCTACTCCCTCTTTTATATATACTTTTCAAGGCGTTAATTTTAGCAAGTTTCCGAGAATCAAACAAATCTAAAGCTATATTCAATTTTCAAGGTGCCCATTTTTTCTTAATTGTAACATAAAAGTCTTGCTTTTTCTGTTGCTTTAAAATTCCGAGAATCCCAACTTAATCAAAGAGTTATAAAATTAATCAACTAAACAAACAAGACGTCTTTAGGTAAAGGCTGAACTCCACCACAGCGTTGAATGCGATTAACGTCTTTTTCGCATAAGAAATAAAACCTTATTGAGTCTTCTTTTTGATCTATTATTAACATTAACTTTTGGCGCAATTTTTGGAAATGTTTTGTTTCAAGTTCGCATTCAAAAACGCTGTATTGAATGTGTTGCCCATAATTTTTGAGCAATTTTAAAACTTTATTTCTTCGCTTATCATCCTTTACATCGTAAGAAACAACGACAAAAATTTTTTTGCCCCCTTTACTTAATTAAAAAAGGCTTATAATTAGGAATTTTTCCCAGTATTGCTTTTTCAAGAATACGAGCTTGAGCTTCCATTGCTTTCCAGTAAGAAGTACTCTCTTTAAAAAGAGGATGCTTAATTAAAGAGTTCTTTTTTCTTTCATAGGATTCTATTATTTTTTGCAAGGCATCTTCTTTAATCCTTACCCCAAGTGATAAATCTTCCTGAAAGCTATCAGGTTTTACTTCTCGCTTATTAATCAACGAAAGAACGAGCGCATCAACCATCACCGGCCGCCACTCTTCCATCAAGTCTAAAGCTAAGGATGCTTTACCATATTTTTCTGAATGTAGAAAGCCAACATAAGGGTCAAAGCCAACAAGTTCGCAAATTGAAATTATATCTTTAAAAAGCAGTGTATAGAGAAAAGAAAGCATAGCATTTACCGGATCTTTAGGCGGCTTTTTAAATCTTCCATTAAAATCAAAATCAGCAGATTTTATAAGGTCTTTGAAAGCATAGAAATAAACCGAAGAGCCCGCCCCTTCGCAGCCACGAACCTGGTCTAAATTTGAAAAAATTTTCAAGCTTTTTATTGACTTATTAAGTTGTTGAATGGCAAAGTTTATAACTTTATTAGGCTTGCAGAGCGCTTCCCGACGATGACGAAGTAATAAAGTTTTCATATTTGAAAGTTTCCCAAAAACAAAACTTTTAGCGAACTCAACTCTTTTCTTTTCATTTAATGCATTTTTAAACTGGTTAATCCGCAAAATTGAGTTTTTAGAGAAACCTGTTTGCAAACGGCCTCTAAACTTTCCAGATTTTGTAAGAAAAACAACATTGATGTCTCTCTTAAGTAGCTCAGCCAATGCCTGAGTGCTTATTTGAACTGGTCCAAAAAGGGCAACTTGATTTACTTTAAGTAATGGAATATCAGCAATAACACTTTTTTCAAAGGTAATTTTTAATCTTTCGCCTTCTTTTCTTATGTAAGATCCTTCTTTAAAAATGTAGAAAGTTGCCATTTTAAGCCTTTTGATTAAATGGATTTGATTGAAATAATTTTTAAAAACTTTCTATTCTTTTTAATCGACCGAAAAAAAGAATTTATTAGACTATTTTTTAAAACTTTTGTAATTTATAAGTAGTAATTAAAAATTTAATCAATTAATAACTCAAACTTGCAACAACTTTCAAAATCACTTAGATTGATGCCCTCGCAAGATAGACAATCGGAAATAAAACTTTCGGCAAAGGTTTTGGCTTTTCTATAATGCTCAAGCTTAACTGGGTTATCCCCATGAGCTAAAATTGAGTAGTTTCTAAACTTTAAATAATTTGAAAGCTCACTTTTTCGTTTTGCGTAAATTTTGCCAAATTCGTCATTTTCTAGCTCAAGCAAGGCATATTGAGCAGTTAGTGGAAGTTCAATTTTGCAATTTTTCTCATTTCGGTATTTTTCACAGAAGCTTTTGCTCTTATCTGATAGTAAAGAAGTGTCTACATTTGAGCTTTCAATATTGTATTTGTGATGTAGCCTTAACTCAGAAAGCATTTCAATAGCTCTATAAAAACGACAAACTGCGTCGTCATAGCGGGCTACCCTCTCTCGCCTTACAGCATTATAAAAAAGGTCAATAGCTCTTTCATAACCATTTGCGGACCGTCTTCTGCCCAAGAGGCTTTCCAGAAAAATCACCTGCTTTTTATACTCGAGTCGAAATTTATTTAAAATTTTAAGAGCTTGACTATGATCAAACCTATCCCAAGCATCAAAAGCACGACAAAGGCAGCGAAGCTTTATCAACAAATTTTCCTTTTCTGGCATTGAAATTTTTTCTTCAAAATTACTTAAAAATTTTTCAGCAACAAAATACAAGCCATACTCAAAATAAGCTTTCGCCTGATTTATTATTTCATCTAAGAAAAAACCCCAGGGGTTATTTCTTCTTGAAATTTCAGTTCCATTGATAACCTTATGAGCATCTTCCCGTAAACCACTTGTAAAATACAAATCTAATCCTTCTTTTGAAGCCAGAAAGGCAAGGGCAACCGACATTGATTTGGTGCCTCCGGTGTAATCAACGATTATCTTGCCATTAAATTTTGCGCGAATTTCATTTAAAGCTTTTTTTGCCTCTTCTAAGCAGCAGTCAATGCTGTCAACATCAGAAATAATGTAAGTAGAATAGCAAGGTAGATAGTCAAGTTCCCCTAAAATGGAACCTCGAGTATCGCTAATTAATGGCTTACTTTCTTTAGAAGCAAGAAAAGCAATAACTTTTGGCTGGTGATATTTAATTGAATGAACAATAGGTTGTTTACTTCCGCCCACGGAGATAATCATTGCTTTCATCATGCAATCAACCCCCGAAAATTTCTGGTTTCGTCATCCCCATTCCCATTGTGGTCTTTTGGCCCGTGCCGGCATAAAAGGCAAATTTCACCAATGCCAGAACAAGAGGAGTTTCAACTTTTCGAAATTTTAATAAACTAAAACGACAAAAACCTTTAAATCCTTGCAACATTACATCGCCAGCATCAAAAATATCAGTTTTTAGTTTATAAGATGAAACTACAAGATTTGAAACCACATAGTCAAGTATAGAAGTTTCATCCAAAGTAATTTGAGAAAACGCATTCCATTTTTTTAAGTAACTTTTAAACACCAGATAAGGGTCAGGAAAAAGATAGTTTATATTGCCACGGCGAAATGTTGTTGGCGAAGCAAATTTCAACCCAAAATTAAGTTGCTTCTCTGACTTTAATTTTAAATAAATTTCTTCAGCTTCGCGTTGGATAGAAGTAAAAGAAGAAAGTCCACTCCAGCTATGTTGGTTTTTCTTTTCTAACTCTAAACTTTGAATTGAAAACATCTTGCCATTCAAAGAAACAAGCTCATTTTCGGCAGAGATGGGAAAAACTACTTTAGTGAAAGCATCAAAAACTTCCTGACCTAAAAAAGTGCATCGAAACCAGTAATTAAAACCCTTCACAATTAATCGTTTAGTTGATGATCTACCAAAAGCTCCAAAAAGGGGTGAGACAGTGAAAGGCTTAAGAAAATTCGTATTATGATAAGCTGAAGCCAACTCTGGGTTCGCCTTATCGAGAAGATTATAAAATAATGCTTGTATAGAGCGGCTAATTGAAGAATCTAATTCATAAGTTTCTGAAGGTTGAAGACGAATTACCAAACTAGCAAGCATTTAAATCTCTTCCATTGTTACCTTAAGCCAGCCCAGAGGCAAACAATCTTGGACAAGTTTTACCGAGCTAATAGGCCGAAGAAGTCTTTGATCGAATGCCTTAATTAATTCTTTAAAAGAATCGTTTAAACCCAAAGTCACCGCCTCAAAACCAGATCCCCAGCCCACTCTCAAAGGGAATGTCAAATTTTTATTGTTATCGTCAACCATTTTTTGCATTTCAGATTGAAGATTAGCATAAAAACTAACAGAATTATTGCCTGCTAACCTCTTTAACTCTTTCTCAAAGTTGGCATAATAAAATTTGCGACAACTTTTTATTATTTCTTCAGCTGTAATTCTTTTTGCTTTAACACTGACTTTCTCCATATTATCCTGCAATTCCGTATCAATCCTCAGCTCAACTTCAAAAGTTTCTTTATACACTCCCTCGAATAAAATTTGATACCTGTCCCTTTCCCAGCGGCCTTTTCGCAAAGTATGAACACGAGCATTTAAGACCACAGTTTGAAGTTTTCCAAAACTATCAGAAATCTTTACCGCTTTAAAAGGGTCGTCTTGAGGAGAACTACAATTGAGAACTTTTTCTTCCCACTTACTACTTGTTAAGTCTCTTAAGTTTTTCCTTAATTGGTTATGTAAGCCAGGGTGAAAACGATTAAAAAGTATAGCTGTTCTTATTGCACCCTTTAGCGAACTACCAGGTACATAAGGGCCATTAAAATTACGTTGAAAAAGTTTAACCGGCAATAAATTCATAGGGTCGTTGGACTTTTCATTGTAAAAATCTGAAACGGCTTTAGATATAAGAATGGAAAAAGAAGAAACTTTTGGCAATAAAAAGTCTTTTTCATTGAAAATCTTAAGAAGAAAGTTTTTATATGAAACAATGTTGTTCTCAAGCATTTTTAAAACATTTTCGCATTCTGACGGAGTTAAAACGGATAGCAGCTTATTTAAATCTAACTTGTAAAGCTTTTTGGTGATAACATAATCATAAACTTCAATTTCTTCTCCCGAGCCAATGTGCAAAGGGGATAAAGCTTCACACTTTAAAATATATCTTTTCATTCCAGCCTCACCCCAACTGGCAAAGCGTAACCGAAGTGTTTGACTTTTTCATCGTGTGGATAAACCCCAGAAACCAGCTTCCCATAATAGTTCTTAAGTTCACCGTTTATTTTGAAAACCGAACCAGCTTTAATCATTCTTAAGGGTTTTTTCCAGGGTCCTGATTTGTTTATCGCATAATCACCCCCGAGCTTGCCATATTTTAACACCAATTCATAAAAACCATCAGTAGGGTCGGAAGGAGCGGGCACAAAATTAGATAAAGAAATAAAAGCATTTGGGTGTTTAGCTCCTGGTAATTTATGAGGCTTAATGTCAACAACTTCAAATCTACCTTTGCCAGCGGACTTTCTTTTTCCATAGCCATTTAGAGAAAAGTAATCGAACATATTTTCTACATCCTGAAAAGTTATTAAATCTTTGTCTTTAAGAAAAGATAAGTAGATTACCCAGTTAACATCTGAGGCATAGTAGGTTTCTTCTTGAACAAACAAACCTTTCTCAATGGTTGTAAAGCTCAAGCGATTAATAACATTTTTATACTGTGGCTCTTCTTTAAAAAAAACTCTCTGGTTTAATATTTTACTGAGAGTATTCATAAGGTTGGTGGTAGAAAGATTATCAACTATTTTTTCGAAATCTTCATAAGGAATAAAAGTTATTTTTTTACTCTTTTTTTGAATTTGAATTTGCTCCAAACTTTCAGAAGGTTCAAACAAAGGAATTAATGGGCGAGGCAAGTATCCTTTTGGAAAGCCGTTAGAAATTAAGAACAAAGGATTTTCGGAGAAGGCTTTTAAAACTTCGGTAAGTTTTTCTTCTCCTTTTAAGTAGCGCAAAGCCCACATTAAAGAACCGAATATGGTATCAGCCTGCAGTGGAGTTAAAAAAGAAGACTTTGGTTTAATTTCAACTGCGTAAATTTGATTTTCCAAATTTAACACCTTTACAATTGAAACGGTTTTTCGGTGCCGTCATTTTGAATTAATTTCAAATCAACAAACTCAACCTTGCCATAGCCTCTACTTCCTGAACTGCCTAAAGCGTCCTCTTGAATAAGTCTTAAGCCTTCTTTAACCCGTTCAATATTATCTTCGTCAGTTTTTCCGCCATCACCCAAGTCAAAAATGCGATAAACGAGGTCAAGTTCAAACTCTGTTCCAGCTGGAACGCGTTCCATTTGCCGTGGGGTTGCCTTTGCAGTTACTCGTTTTAAAGTATTTTCAAATTTAATCTCAGAGTAGAGCATACCTTTTTCTAATCGATATTTTTCTAACTCTTCTTTTGCCTTTTCAGTCAAATAACTATCCCTGACAATTAAGCGCGAAGGGCCTAAGACAACATCGGTATGGTCTCCAGCTGATACTCCAAAAATTCGACATATAAAACAGCTATTATCTTCACAGAATTTATGAGGTTCACCGTCTGGCTCAATTTTACCGTATTTAAGTTCCAGTAACGAACGCATTTTTCCTTTTAAAGAAGAGCCAGGAATATATGGGTAATTGGTTAAAGGGTCTCTTATTATTGGGTTATCAACTCCACCAATTTGGATAATCCCACCTGCACCGCCAATTCGCAAACCTGTCTTACAACTAATAATACCTTTAATTTGATAGCTTTTAAGAAACCTGATGCTCATTGATTTCTTCCACCTCCCTCTCCATAAAAGTAGCCAACTATTGCCTCAAAAAATAAAACAAAAGCTTTAAAATCTTTTTCGTCCTCAATTAAGTCAACACACTTTGAAATAAAATTTTTAAAAGCGTCTGAGACCTTGCCTCGGTCTAGAGCGTAAGCAACTTTTGCCTTAAGCATTTTAATGTGTGGTCTGAAAGCTTCAAAATTACCACTCTCTATTTTTGCTTCTAAAGAACGAACATCACTAAAAAAATTGCGAAGTTGCGAAGAGGATACTTTTTTCCCATATTCATTGCCACCTTGAGCGAAGCCCTTAGCTAATTCATGCGCTCTTTTGTCAAGTAAATCTTCCCGAATAACAGTTTTCTGAGGGTCGCGATAATAGCCCGTGAGAAAAGACAAATCCAAGTTGCTTCGATTAAAATTCCTTTGGTAAGACAAGTTACTCCCCCCTTTCTTTTAAAAGTGCATAACTAACAGGGAATTTTAAATTTTCCATAATCATTCCCCCTTCACCTTTGTAGTCAAATAATTTTTTAAGCTCTGAAATCAACTTCGAAACAAGTTCGTTTTTTGGTTTTTCTTGGCTATCGTACAGGTTTCTTCGAATATCATAACTCAAACGTGAAAGATAGATTAAACCCTCCGCTCTTCCATTTTTATAAGAATTAAACATTTCTTGATAAGTAAATAATCGATAGAGAAAAGCAGACGAAATTTCTCCTTCATGAAGAGAATCATATAAAAGTTTGGCAAAATTGCGTAAATTATCAAAAGAATCCCATTCAAAATTTGAGCTTAAAACGCTTAAACGGTTTCTTCCCTTATCCTTGGCCTCATCAAGCAACTCAGTTGCAAATTTTGCCAGATTAGCCATTGGGAACTTAGGTCTGCTTAAAGCAATTCCAGCAGAAAAATGAACATCAGAATTTTTGCAAACAAAACTGTCAAACTTTTCCCTAATTTCCTTTGCTAAAATAATGGCTTTGTCCCATGAACTTATTAAAAGCAAATCGTCGCCGCCAGAATAAACTACATAAGATTGTGGGTGATTTTCTTGGAAAAATTTAGGCAAATAACCAGCAAAAAAGGCCTCCAAAAAACTGGCAAAAGTTGTTATTCGGGAAATGCTGAGCTGGGGAATCTTATTAATTAAAAAACCAAGATAATCAACATCAATTTTAAGAACACCCAAATACTTTGCTCCAGTAGCACCAGAAGCAATACACTGAAAAGTATAGACATGGGGAAAATTTCTTATTTCTTCTCTGGCTTCACACTTTTGTCTAAAAGAGCATTCATTGCAATGAGCAATAAAATCTTTTTCGTTTTTAAAAGTTGGAACATAATTGGCAAAAAACTTAAAGCCACTGGGAAAGTGCGGCAAAATTTTAGTATTGTTTATTGAATAAACAAGATATGGGCTGCCTTCAATTTCATCAGAATCTTCGCATAGCTTGACAGAGTATTCGTCAAAAAAGTTGATTTTGGAGCTAGTGCGGCCTTTATAAAAAGCTAAGTAGTTTGCTCTTAATAATATTTCACCTAACTCTTTATCGATGTCGCAATGAAGACAAACTTTAAAATCTTCTTCCCCAACTATAGCCGGGAACTTATGGCATACTCGGCACACTCCCTGAGGATGATTTTCAAACTCGGTTTCAGAAAGAAATTTATTGTTCCAAACTCCATCCTCTTGAAAAGCGTCATTAAACTTTCTTAACTTGGCTTTTTCAATTAAGGAGCCAAAACTTGCCCATAGTTTTTTGAAATTCTCCTCAGGAGAATCAGCATCCGAAGATTTAAAGCTTAAAGGCGAAAAAGATAGTGACACTAAATTAACCGCAATCTCGCCTTGAAATTCCCTTAAAAGCCATTCCTCAATAAATCTTTTAGCTAAATTAAATTTTTCTTTTGATGTTTCGTCTGCAGAACTTAAAACACAAAATCTGCCTCCAACTGAAAACAGCAGGCAGCTTAAGGGCAAGCCAAGCTGATGTAAAATGTAATGAGCAACCACTTCAGAAAGAAGACTAAGTTTGAAAGAACGAGCCCTAAGGCGCTTGGCAGCACCTCCTACGCCAACTTCCGCTATATCGTAAATGTAGCGCTGAATCCCTGACAAATCACCACCAATTAACATAAACTTTTTTGTTTGTTCGTTTGTAATTTCAGTTTCATTTAAAGAATTAGTTTCGCTATGATATTTATACAGGCAAGCGGCAATTGCAGAAGTGGTTTTCAAATGGTCTGACAGCGATATATCCGCTACATCTCGGGTTATATCTGAAGGCGTAGACCAACAATATTTTTGAATCAAATGCATTAAAGCAACAAACAGGGAGTTGAAATCATTAGCATTAAGATTTTTTACTTCACTACCAAATTTTTTTATTAGGTCACCCCAATAACCAGTTTCTATTTTTTCCGGGAAAATGTTTTCCGGGCTGAACTCATTAGGTCTTATCTTGTATTCATTTGTCAAAGCAGATTCATCTTTGCCAATTCGTTGGAATATTGAATCAAGCAAAACTTTTTCATAGCTACATTTTTCCTGGCGAGCATCTTCGTAGCGTTCCATGGAAGAGTAATTGTCAGCACGGCTGACAATTAAAGCTAAAATTTTTTCACTTCCGCTTAAAGATTGGACTAAACATTCAGGGGGGAAGCCTGGATTTTCGTGATGATGCTGAACTAATTTTTTTAACAAATCGGTATTTATTCCAATGTTTCCAAGTTGAGAGGCAAAATCCTTTTCGATTAACAAGGTTGAAATTATTGGATGGCTTCCTGGATAACCTGCTTTCTGTCGTAAATTCTGAACTTCTCTGCTTCTTGCGTAAAATTTCCCAATGTCATGAAGTAATGCGGCTAAAACTACTGTTTGAAATTCCTTCTCATTCATCCGTACCCCATGCAATCAATTTAATCGTTAGGAATTATGTTAATGATTATATAATACCAATGCAACACTACCAAGAATATTTTTGTAAATTTTTAAAAAACTAAAATATTTCTTCTGGTATTTGCACCATAAAATTTTTATTCAGCCATATTAAGCACGGTTAATTGAAGCAGGTCTAAAAATTACAACTTTTACCATGCAAAAAAATTTCTTATTCCTTAATTTCTATTAAAATTTTTTTATTTCTACGCTTTCTCTAAAAAGAATAGTCAAAAAAAAAATTTTAGCGATTTCCGAAGATCTTAAAAACAGACTCTTATTTAGTTTTCAGTTAGACTTTTTTAAGTGTGAAATTAGGCGTTAAATTTTTTGCACATATTAACTGCGTCCGAGGCGCATCTCAGCCAGTTTCCAAAAGTGGTCGTAAAGATGAAGTCCAGCACTGTAAGCATTTAAATGGCCGTTTTCCACACCGATTTCTGAGGCAACATATTGTTTTAAAAGCTCAAAACCGCCCATATTTTCAGGAAAGCCAGCAAATAAATCCCAGGATCGAAAAACCACATGAAAGTGAAGTTTGCCATCAACCACTTTCATATCAATAAATCTTAAGCAGGGTGGGTCTTCTAAATCAGCCGAGCAAATGTCGCCAACATTGATGCAACATTGATTAGTGCCAAATCCATACTTTTTAAACTTTTCAATGGCTTTTTCCAATTGAGGCACAATATAGGTGGAATAGCGGTATTCTTCATTAGGCAAAAGCTTGGGATTCATCAAATATTCACAAAAGTAGGCTTCGATTTTTTCATCAGTTGTTGGCGGGTCAATAGGACAACCTAAAGGCATCTGAGGAGCTAATGGTCTTGTCCAGGGGTACTTTATGTGAACCAATGCGCCGTAAAGTTGTTTTCTTTTCTGACCAGCATAACTTCCCTGGTCAATCTGGTAAACAAAACCTTTGTCAACGCATTCTCTAATTAGCTGAAACCAGGCATCTTCAATGGTTGTGGCTTCAATATAAACCGGACGCAATATATTTTGACTCAAATCTCCTCCTCAAAAATAAAAATTTGACAAACTCACAATTAACAAACTTTTAAGAAATTTTAAGTAAAATCTTTTCACTTTTCATCAGCCTCTTTATTGGTTTTGTCAGTTGCCTCATTTTCTAATTTTTTTAATGCTTTAAAAGCTGCTTTGGCTTCTGCTTCTTTTTTGCTTCTGCCGCGAGCTTTAGCCCAGGGTTTATTGTTTACCAAAACTTCAACCTCAAAAAGTGGCTGATGAGCCTGTCCCATTTTTTTTATTAGTCGATATTCTGGCCAACCAAATTTTAAAGCAGCCAACCTTTCCTGGAAAGTGGACTTTGGGTCAGCGGCAAAATGCTTGCCGAAACGGAAACCTTTAAATAAAAACTCAATTAGCTTAACCGCTGACAAAGGTTGCGATGAAAGAAATAAGGCACCAACAACTGCTTCCAGAGCTTCAGCTTCAATCGCGTTAATTGCTCGCTGATGTGTAATTTGTCGGCGGTCAAAGCTTAAATAATCAACTAAATTTATTTTTTTAGACAGGCGAGAAAGATTGGCTTCGGAAACCAGGTTGGCTTTAAGTCGGGATAGTTCACCTTCAGAAAATTGCGGAAATTTTTTAAAAATTAAATTAGCAACAACCAGGCCAAAAACCGCATCTCCTAAAAATTCAAGTCTTTGATAAGACTTTTTGCCTCGGCGGGATACAGAAGGATGCCTTAAAGCCTCTTCAAGAAGTCGCTTATTTTTTGATTCAATTTCAAAGCCGGTTATTTCTTCAATCTTTTTTAGCAAGCGTTCAGCTTTGTTCAGTCTTTCCACTTTTTAAAAGCCAAACTAACATTGTGACCGCCAAAACCTAAAGAGTTGGAAAGGGCAACCTCAACATTTTTTTCAATAGTATGGTGAGGAACATAGTTAAGGTCGCACTGTGGGTCAGGATTATCAAGGTTAATTGTAGGAAAAACCACACCTCTTTCGAGAGTTAAAATCGTTGCCACAGCCTCAATGGCGCCAGCAGCTCCTAAAAGATGGCCAGTCATTGACTTGGTTGAGCTGACTAAAAGCTTATAGGCGTGGCTTTTAAAAGCTTTTTTAATCGCTAAAGTTTCAATTTCGTCATTAAAATAGGTGGAAGTTCCATGAGCATTAATATAGCCAACAGATTCAGGTTCTAAACCACCTTCCTCAAGAGCCATAAGCATTGCCCGAGCTGGCTGTTCTGCTTCAGGGTCTGGTGCTGTTATATGATAAGCATCAGAAGTGCAACCATAGCCAACAACTTCAGCATAAATTTTTGCCTTTCTTGACAGCGCATGTTCTAATTCTTCCAAAACTAAAATTGCCCCTCCCTCGCCCATCACAAAGCCATCGCGGTCTTTATCGAAAGGACGACTGGCTTTTTCCGGCTCATCATTGCGAGTTGAAAGAGCTTTTAAAGCACAAAAACCACCCACTGACAAAGGAGTAATGCTTGACTCTACCCCGCCGGTTAAACAAACATCAATCGCTCCCCTTTTAATAGTTTCAAAGGCTTCGCCAATAGCATTGGCGCTGGAAGAACAAGCTGAAACCGTAGTATAACTAACTCCCTTTAAATTAAATTTAATTGCGATAATGCCCGAGGCCATATTAACAATCATCATAGGAATTAAAAAAGGCGAAATTCTTTCCGGGCCTTTCTCTAACAGTTTTTTATGTTCCTCTTCAAGAGTAAAAATTCCGCCAATTCCTGAACCGACAATTGCACCAGCTCTTTCTGGCTCAAATGAGTTTAAGTCAAGTTGACTATCTTCCAGAGCCATTTGAGCACAAGCCAGAGCAAACTGGGTAAAACGGTCATTTCGGCGGATCTCCTTTGGAGTTAAAAATTCTTCTGGTTTAAAATCTCTTACTTCAGCCGCAATTTTTGTTGAAAAATTAGAGGCGTCAAAAAAAGATATTGATTTTACTCCAGATTTTCCTGAAGCTAAAGCCTGGAAAAAACTTTCCTTGCCAATTCCGTTGGGAGCAATTACTCCAATGCCAGTGACAACAACTCTTCTCAAGCTAACAACCCTCCAGACCAGCAAGCAGCCCTTGGAAAATATCTTTAACTGGCAAAATTTCCTTAATTTCTCCAACTCGTTTGCCAGAAAAAATTAGACCATTTTCAACATCGCCTTGCTGAGCAAGAATTAAAGTGTCAAGAATACAAAAGTTCCGCTTACATTTTTTCAAGCAGTTTTGACAGGTCTTAATAATCTTAGGTTTATATTCTTTTCCTTTGCTGATTATTTTTTCAATTAAAGAATTTTTAATTGCTTGACCAGGCAATCCAGCTGGACTTTCAATTAATACAACATCTTCTGGTCGAGCTTGAAGATAATAATTTTTCCAGTTTTGATGCGGATTGCTTTCTACGCTGGCAGCAAAGCGAGTGCCTATCTGAACACCCTGAGCGCCTGCCTGGAAAGCCTTTTTGATATCTTCAGAATATAAAATGCCACCGGCAGCTATCACTGGGATTTTTACCGCTTCAACTACTTTTGACAGAATAGAAAACAAAGGTTTGTCTGTGCCCAAATGACCACCAGCTTCACCTGACTCGAGCACCACCGCTTTAGCGCCTAATTTTTCACTTATTTGAGCCGCTTTTTTTGAAGAAACAATTGGAAGAACCTCAACGCCAGTGTCTTTAGCCATTAAAAAA
Source organism: uncultured Actinomycetota bacterium (assembly GCA_964426525.1). Lineage (GTDB taxonomy): Bacteria > Actinomycetota > Aquicultoria > SKW223 > CALKMS01 > CALKMS01. The sequence continues at coordinate 13,089 of CAYRQL010000018.1, forward strand.
AGATCTCGAGAAAAGCCGGCACCTGCCAGAACAAAATCAACTTTTTCTCCTAGAGCAACACGGAGTAAATCTTTAAATTGAGTTATGGCAACCATAATATTAACCCCAATTAGTCCTTTAGATAGCGAGCGGGCTTCCCTAATTTCTCGGCGAAGTTCATCTTCGCTCATTCCAGAAGCACCAATAACTCCCACGCCGCCTTGATTAGCAACTTCAGCAGCCAACGGTGCAGTCGAAATTCTTACTGCCATTCCTCCTTGGATTATAGGAACAGCGATTTCTTTGATACCAATTTTTAAAGGAGGTAGCAAATTATTCCTCAGTGTAGTTGGCGCTTATATAATCAACTGCTTCACCAACTGTTCTAATCTTCTGAGCCTCCTCGTCAGAGATGCTTATGCCAAACTCTTCTTCTAAAGACATTATAAGTTCAACTAAATCGAGAGAGTCAGCTCCTAAATCGTCAACAAAAGAAGCCTCAGGAACCACTTTATCTTCATCAACCCCCAATTGGTCGGCAACAATTTTTTTGACTCTTTCTGTTAAATCCATATAAATACCTCCTTTAATTTTGGCTAATTTTAACTACAGCATTAACCCGCCGTCAATGGAAATAACTTCGCCAGTAAGATAAGAAGAAAAATCTGATGCCAGCCAAACAACAACTGAAGCGACCTCTTCAACCTGACCAAAACGACCTAAAGGAATTAAAGGCAAAACTTTACTTCGCACTTCGTCTGGCAATGAGCGAGTCATATCAGTTTCTATAAAACCAGGCGCAACAGCATTAACTCTTATCCCACGCGAACCAACTTCTTTTGCTAAAGATTTGGTAAAGCCAACAACACCAGCCTTGGAAGCTGAATAGTTAGTTTGACCAGCATTGCCTTTAATTCCAACTATAGAAGCCACATTGACAATAACACCACTTTTCTGTTTTACCATTGTTCTTAAACATGCTTGAGTGCAGTTAAAAACACCTTTTAAATTAACAGCTATAACTTTGTCCCATTCATCTTCGCTCATTCTTAAAAGAAGATTGTCGCGAGTAATTCCGGCATTGTTAACCAAAATGTCAAGCTGACCATTAAATTCTTGAAGAATTTCATCAACAGCAGTTTTAACTTGCTGATTATTGGAAACATCAGCTCTTTTAACAAGCAGGCGAGATTTAAACTTGCTTAACTCTTCCCTTAAGCTTTCCTCTAAATCTTCTCCGCCAATGTCGATTATGGCAATGTCTGCTTTACCTTCGGCCAGCATTAAAGTAATCGCTCTTCCAATTCCTCTTAAACCACCGGTCACTAAAGCTTTTTTATCTTTAAAATTAAACACTTTCCCTCCTTAAACTGAACTTTAAATTTTCAAACTCTTCAGAAGTGTCAAAAGTCATACCAACTGCCTCAGAGCTTATATATTTTAACAAATTGGTTAAAACCCTGCCGGGCCCAATTTCAACAAATCTATTAACATTTCTGCTGACAATATAATCAATCGAATCTTGCCAGCGAACTGAAGAGTAAACCTGCTTAGCAAGTATTTCTGGCAAATTCTCATTTTGGACTAAAGGTTTTCCAGTTAAGTTAAAAACTATTTTTTCAGCGTTTTTATAATTAAAGTTCAATTTTTCCAAATAAGAAAAGAGCTTTTCGCCAGCTGGGCGCATAAACTTAGAATGAAAAGCTCCTGAAACAGCCAGAGGAATAGCTTTGCCTCCGCTCTTTTTTACCTCTTCAACTACTGAGTTAAGATCAGATTTTCTTCCTGAAAAAACAAACTGCTGAGGAGAGTTATAGTTAGCTATTTGGACACCAGTTTTTTCTGAAATTTGTTCAGCTTCTTCGCGAGAAATTTTTAAAACCGCCAGCATGCCGCCTTCTACTTTTTTGGCTTCTTCTTTCATAAGCTCTCCCCTTTTCTTGACCACAAAAAAAGCCTCTTCAAATTCAATAACACCGGCAGCTACTAAGGCAGCGTATTCTCCCAAGCTATGACCAGCGTAGAAAGAAATTATTTCAGCAGAGAAGAAGCTATTAAAAAGGTTGAAATAGGCAAGGTTAAAAAGAAACAAAAGAGGTTGAGCTACTTCGGTTTGATTTATTTTCTCTTCCGGGCCATTAAAAGCTAACTCAATTAATTCTTCAAGTTGGTATTTTTCAACTTTTTCTTCAAGAAATGAGCGAAAAGGAGAAATACTAAATAAATCTTTTGCCATTCCAACTTTTTGACTTCCCTGCCCGGGGAAAATAGTAGCTATCATTGAACTATCAAATTAATTATTAAAATTTTTTAAAGCTTCTCTTAATGCTACTTCAGCTTGAGCCACAACTTCCTCGATGATTTCTTTTGCTGGCTTGATTTCGTCAACAAGACCGGCAATTGCTCCTGACATTACCGAGCCATTTTCAACATCGCCCTCACGAACAGCTTTCCTTAGCATTCCTACTCCTAATTGCTCAATTTCTTCTTTGGTTCTTTTTCCTTCTAAGTATTCCTTTTCCCAAACTTCGTAAAGCTGAGTTAATTTATTCTTTAAAACTCGAACAGGTATGCCGATAAACTGTCCGGTAATAACTGTTGAGCGGTCTTTAGCTTTTAAAATAGCTTCTTTGTAAGCTGGATGAGCTGTACACTCAGTAGCACAAATAAATCGCGTGCCCATTTGAACACCTTGTGCTCCTAAAGAAAGAGCAGCTGCCACTCCCTGGCCGGTTGCAATGCCACCAGCAGCTATAACTGGCAAATTAACTTCCCTAACAACTTGAGGAACCAGAACCATAGTTGTCAATGGACCAATATGCCCGCCCGCTTCATTTCCTTCAGCAATAATAGCGTCAACACCATATCTTTCTACGCGTTTGGCTAAAGCAACGCTTGGCACCACAGGAACAACTTTAATCCCAGCTTCCTTTAGCCGGTCAATGAAGGGTCCCGGGTTTCCAGCTCCAGTTGTGACAACTGCCACTCTATTTTGGATAACAACTTCGACTAACTCCTTAATATGAGGAAGTAAAAGCATTAAATTGACGCCAAAAGGTTTATTAGTTAAGTTTTTTGCTTTTTTGATTTCCTGGTCAAGAATTTCCGGAGTCATTGAACCCGCTCCAATTATTCCTAAAGCGCCGGCATTTGAAACAGCCGCTGCCAGTTCAGCAGTGGCTACCCAAGCCATTCCTCCTTGAAAAATTGGATACTCGATACTGAATTTTTCCGTTATTTTAGTTTTTAACATTGCGCTCCTCTTTCCACTTTTTAAATTTTTTCACAATCAGCCCTTGTTCCACCTAAGCAACGCGGCACCCCAAGTTAAACCGCCACCAAAAGCCGCTAAAAGTATAACACTTCCTTTTTTTAATTTTCCGCTCTTATAAATTTCAGTTAAAGCAATTGGAATTGAGGCTGCTGAAGTATTGCCATAGCGGCTTATATTTATCACAGCTTTTTCTTCGGAAATACCAAGCTGATTTGCAATTGCCGTAATAATCCTTTCGTTAGCCTGGTGGGCAAGAAAATAATCGATATCTTCAGGAAAAAGCTTGGTCTCTTTTAAAATTTCTCGACAGGCAGCAGTTACATTCTTAACCGCTAATTTGAAAACTTCTCTTCCTTGCATTTTAATAAAATGCTTTCGCTTTTTAACAGTTTCTAAACTGGCGGGCATTCCTGAACCGCCAGCTGGTATGTAAAGCATGGTAGCTTTAGAGCCATCAGAAAAGAGGGAAAATGCTTCAAAACCTGAATTTTCTTCCACAGCTGGACCGATTATTGCTGCGCCAGCCCCATCACCAAACAATACACAAGTATTTCGGTCTTCCCAATCAACAAAAGCGCTTATTTTTTCTGTTCCTACCAGAGCAACTCTCTGATGAGCTCCCGACTTTATTAAAGAATCAGCGACTGCTAAACCATAGAGAAAACCCGAACAAGCTGCTTGAAGATCAAAGGCTATAATGTTCTTCCTCAAACCCAGTTTTTCCTGAATTAAACAGGCAGTCGAGGGAAAAATCATCTCAGGAGAACCGCTGGCAACAATCAAGGCGTCAATCTCAGAAACTGATAGATTAGCGTCAATCAAGGCTTCTTTAACTGCCAGAGCTCCTAAATCCGAACAAGATTCTTTTTTGGCAATCCGCCGTTCTTTTATGCCAGTTCTCTCAAAAATCCACTTATCAGAAGTATCAACCATCTTTTCCAAGTCAAAATTGGTTAAAACGGTTTTCGGTAAAGCCATTCCTAAACCCAAAATTGCCGCTCGGTTTTTCACCGCAGCCACCTCACCCGAAAAATTGGCCAGTAAATTAAAACTGCCTTGCCAATTATTCTTTCTTTTTTCAACGGACCAAAAACTCGACTATCAGAACTATTCGGTCGATTATCTCCCATCACAAAATAGTTAGACTTCGGGATTTTGAAAGGACCAAAATTAGAATAGTCAGGTCGGTCAGTTTTATATGGTTCAGAAAGCGCTCGATTGTTGATATAAACTTTTCCTTTCTTTACTTCAATTGTTTCCCCCGGTAAGCCAATAATGCGTTTAATATAATCCCGATTATCATTGGGTGGCAAGAAAACAATGATATCGCCACGAGTTGGCTCCTGGAAAAAATAGATAAACTTATTCACGATAACTCGGTCTTGAGGAAGTAAAGTAGGTTCCATTGAGCCAGAAGGAATATAGAAAGGGTGAAAAATAAAAGTTCTTACCACCCAGGCAATTAAAACTGCACAAACTAAAAGAAAAGGTAATTCCCTGAAAAAAGAAGTGCTCTTGGTTTCTTCAAAAGCCATAAATCTACTTTAACCCTGGGTTAAGTGGGTTTTTCTTCCTTAATCGTTTCTTTTTTTACTGCTTCTTTCTCTACTTTTTTCTCAGCTTTCTTGGTAGGGATGTATTTCTTCTCCTTAACCTTAGTTGCTTTACCAACTCGCTCTCTCAAATAATAAAGTCGAGCTCTTCTAACTTTTCCCCTTCTGATAACTTCAACCTTGGCAATTTTCGGTGAGTTTAAGGGGAAAACTCTTTCAACTCCCACTCCGAAAGAAATTTTTCGAACAGTAAAGGTTTTGCGAGAGCTTTCACCTTTAATCCGTAAAACTGTTCCCTGGAAAACCTGTATCCTTTCGCGGCCACCCTCAATAACTCGATAGTGAACCTTTACAGTGTCGCCAGGTTGAAAAGAAGTTAAATCCTTTCTGATTTGTTCACTTTCAATTTTTTTAATCTTGTCGTTCATTTTGCCTCCCAAAAGGTCTTAAATAACAGGGAAGCATTATAACACAAGCCAATTTTCCCTGCAGAGTTCTGAAAAAAGTAAAAATTTGAAAAGGGTAAAAATTGAGCCTTATAAGATTTACGCATTAATTCAAGTTTTGCCTAACTTGTTATCGAAAGATATTTAAAATAAAATACTAATATTATGGCGGCAGGTTCAACAAAAAAACTCCGTTTGCTTATTGCTGATGACCACCATTTGGTTCGAGATGGTCTAAAGGCTCTTCTCTCTTCTTTATTTGAAATCCAGTCAATACATGAAGCCGCCGATGGAGAAGAGGCGGTGGAAAAAGCTTTGTCAACAAAACCAGACCTCATTTTACTGGACGTCCAGATGCCCAAAATGAACGGTCTTGAAGCCTTAAAAGTTATTAAAAAAGCTTTGCCTCAAGCTAAAGTCATAATGCTCACCATACTTGATGAAGATGAAGCTGTTTCTGAAGCTCTAAAACTTGGCGCTGAAGGTTACTTAATTAAACATTCGACAACCGAAGAGTTAAAAAATGCGATCAATAAAGTCATCATGGGTGAAAGTTATGTCAGTCCAGAGACAGCAGCAAATATTATAAAAAGCCTGACGGAAGAAAAAACCCAACAGCAGAAGAAAAAACTGACTTCAAGAGAAATTGAAATACTTCAGCTTATGTCGGAAGGAAAAACAAATAAAGAAATTGCTTATGCCTTAAATCTAAGTGAGCAAACCGTAAAAACTCACGCCAAAAAAATTTTTCGAAAAATGAATGTGGCTGACCGAGCTCAAGCAGTCGCCGAAGGACTGCGAAAACACCTGGTAAAATAAACTTCAATTTGTAAAAATAATATTTTAAAACTAAAAAACCCCGAAAAATCGGGGTTTTTTAGGGAAAGGGTTAGCGAGGGCAGTTTAAAAGGGGAAGGCCTTAACGAGGAAAAAAATAAGTTTTATGTTCATAAATTTTTCTGGCTTCTTTAAGATTGTTTTTGGACTTCTTAGTGTCACCTCGATTGATTAAATAAATGCTATAAAAAGAGGATTTGTTTTTGATAATTCTTGCTTTTGTAGATTTAATATATTTTTGGGCGCAACTTTCAGTTAGAAAGTAAACATAGATTAAAAAAAATAAATAGATTACCGCAACCGTGTAGCTTCCTAAATCAGCAATTGCTAATATCATTTTCATCACTACCCTTTTCATCGTATTGTTAAAAAAAAGCTAAATAGCTATATAAGATTAAAAAATGTACCCCATCTGAGTTATTATCAGCAAGATTAAAAGAGTGAAATTTATTTGTTAAACTTTTCTTGATGAATAGCCAGAGAGGATTTTGGCTGAGAATTGTTTTATTTGCTGTTCTTCTCACACTTTTCATCTGGTTTTTAACAAATTATCTAACTTCTAGCAGCAATAGGTCTTCCTCGAATTACCTTAAAACTCCAAAAATTACCGGACTTACAATTGATAAAGCAAAAAAAGTGCTAAAAGCCTGCGACTTGAAACTGGAAGTTAAATCTCGAAAATCATGCTTGGATAGGGATAAAGATACTATTATTTCTCAGCTTCCCCTTCCAGGGGAAGAAATTAAAAAAAATGGAACGGTCTATGTCATAGTTAGTCTTGGAAAACCAACTTTAACTTTAACCAGCGAGTTACCAACCATGCCAACAGTTAAAAATACTGCAACAGCTTTACCCATACCTTTTGAGGTGGAAATTAACCCAAGAAGTAGCTATTCTGATTTTATCGTTTGTATCGATCCTGGACATCAGGCAAAAGCTAATTTAAGTCCAGAACCAATTGGGCCAGGTTCAACAAAGACTAAACCAAAAGTGTCTGGAGGAGGCCGGGGTGTAAATAGTGGAACACCCGAAAGTCAAATTGTCTTAAAAATTGCCCTTAAACTTCGTTCGCTTTTAGAAGAAAAAGGAATAAAAGTGGTAATGACCAGAACCAGAGAAGAGGTTAACATTAGCAACATTCAGCGAGCTCAGATAGCGAACAATTCCGATGCTGACCTTTTCGTTCGAATTCATTTAGACTCCAATTCAAACCCTTCTATCAGCGGTATAACCACCCTTTACCCCGCTAAAAACCAATGGACTAAAGAAATTTATCAACAAAGCAAAAAAGCTGCTCAACTTATTCACCCATACTTAATTAAAGAAACTGGGGGCTTAAATCGTGGTTTAAATGAAAGAGGAGATATGACTGGTTTTAACTGGTCAAAAGTGCCAGTTGTTTTAATTGAAGCAGGTTTTCTCTCAAATCCTTCTGAAGACCAGAAACTAAACACTGTAAGCTATCAAACAAAAATTGCCCGGGGTTTAGCCAAAGGTATATTTGCTTTCCTAAAAGAAAAATAAACTTCTTTATTTTTTACCGGGACCAAAACTCCCCTTTTTCCCGAAGCCCTCTTCCCTGCTCTCCCTTTTTTAAAATTACCTAACTTACTCCTCCCTTTTTTAAAGGGAGGTTGGGAGGGATTTTAATCCCCCTTAATCCCCCTTATCCTAAGGGGGAGACACATTTGAGTGTTTATAAAACCCCCTTAATCCCCCTTATCCTAAGGGGGAGACACAACACAGGAGAGCTGATAAGCAAGGGGGAGAATTAGACTCATCCTTTTTTTGAAATTACCTAACTTACTCCTCCCTTTTTTAAAGGGAGGTTGGGAGGGATTTTAAT
>CAYRQL010000019.1:0-19331 GCA_964426525.1 uncultured Actinomycetota bacterium
AAAGGGAGGTTGGGAGGGTTTTTAAATCCCCCTTAATCCCCCTTATAAACAAGGGGGAAAGACGGGAGAGCTTATAAACAAGGGGAGACACAGTTGAAATATTCTAATGGGAGATAAAGGAGAACCTATAGTTAAGTGGGAGAAACAGTTGAAATATTCTAATGGGAGATAAAGGAGAACCTATAGTTAAGTGGGAGACACAGTTGAAATATTCTAATGGGAGATAAAGGAGAACCTATAAATATACCGAGTTCAGGATTGAGACCCATAATCTTAGCAAGCAAAAAACAGGTAAGCTTTAGCTATTTATAAACCAGCACCCTCTTGACAGAAAAATGGAAGGGTTGTAAAATACCCGTATGGGTATTTATAAAATAGATTTCGAAAAATGCGATGGCTCACCTTACTGCCCGGTAGCTCAGTCTTGCCCGGTTCAGGCAGTGGTGCCTTTCAAGGCGACCACTGGAACCAAATTCCCGGCGCCTTTAAAGTATCGGATTAATCAAGATGTTTGCCGAAGTTGCGGGAAATGCCTGGAGGTTTGCCCGCGAAGAGCTATTTACCGAGACGCTTGACAAAAAGGAGAAATTATACTAAAATACCCTTAGTGGTATTTAGGAGGAAAAAATGCCTATTTATGAGTATAAGTGTAACAGTTGCGAAAAAGTTTTTACTGTGCTATCATTAAAAGTTGAAGAGGATGAAGAAGTAAGGTGTCCTTATTGCCAAAATGAGGACATAAAGAAAGAAATTTCGGCTTTTTCATCTTATTTGTCTAGTGGTTGTTCAACTAACCCGTTTGGGTGAGGTTAGTTGTAAAGTGCCAGTTGGCACCTAATAGTTTGCTCTTTCCCCTTATCCTTTCTCCCTCCTGCCCCGCTTAGGAGGCCGCGACCCCGGCGGCCTCCACTTTTTATTATCAGAAGAATAGTTGTGTTAAACTATCACTTCAGTGAGTTTTGATGGGCGAAAAAAAATTTTATATAACAACCCCAATTTATTATGTTAATGATGTTCCCCACATTGGTCATGCCTACTGCACGCTGGCTGCTGATATTCTGGCTCGCTTTTGGCGACAAAGAGGAAAAAAAGTTTTTTTCCTTACCGGGACTGATGAGCATGGTCAAAAAGTGCAAAAAGCAGCTGAAGCCAAAGGCCTTTCTCCCAAGGAACACTGCGACCAGATGGTCAAACCTTTTAAAGAACTTTGGAAAAAACTGAACATAACCAACGACGATTTTATTAGAACAACGGAAAAAAGACACGAAGAAGTTGTTCAAAAAGTTTTTCAAAAGCTTTATGAAAAAGAAGATATTTACAAAGGGGCTTATGAAGGCTGGTACTGCGTTCATGAAGAAACTTATTACTTGCCTTCCCAGATAGTTGAAGGAAAATGCCCTGAGTGCCATCGGCCAGTTCAGTGGCTTAAAGAAGAGGCTTATTTTTTTGCTTGCTCTTCTTATCAGCAAAAGCTATTAAAACACTTAGAAGAAAATCCGGATTTTATAATGCCTGCTTTTCGCTACAATGAAGTGAAATCCTTTGTTGAAGCTGGTATTGAAGATGTTTGTGTTTCTCGCAGTGCTCAAAAGCTTAGCTGGGGTATTCCAGTCCCCTTTGACCCCAACCATGTTATTTATGTCTGGTTTGATGCTCTTTTAAATTATCTGACTGGAGCTTACTATCTTCAGGATGAAGAAAAGTTTCAATCTATCTGGCCAGCAGATGTTCATTTAATTGGTAAAGATATTCTTCGTTTTCATGCAGTTATCTGGCCATCTATGCTTTTAGCCTTGGATTTACCTTTGCCCAAGCACATCTTTGCTACTGGTTTTTGGACTTTGGGTGGAGAGAAGATTTCGAAGTCTAAAGGTCTGGTAATTGACCCTAACGCTCTGGTTGACGAGTATAGCAACGATGCAGTTCGATTTTTTTTCTTTCGGGAAATCAGTTTGGGGGCTGACGGCGAGTTTACGGAGGAGGCGATTATTAGAAGGTTGAACTTTGATTTAGCAAACGACCTTGGTAATTTTATCCACCGAACTGCGAACTTATTTGTCAAGCTTTCGGATAGTAGAGTTCCTGAACCTGGCGAATTTACTTCTTTAGAAGAAGAGATTGAGAGCACCGCTTACCAAATTGAGAAAAAACTTCCCAGCCTGATGAGTGAGTTAAAAATTAAGGAAAGTATAGAGGAAATCTGGGTCTTAATTAAGAAAGCAAATCGATATGTCGATCAAACTTCTCCCTGGAGTTTGAAAAGCGACAATCCTGGTTACTTGAACACTGTCCTTTATATTATTGCTGAGCTCTGGCGATTAATTTCCATTTTTATTGAACCTTTTCTTCCGCAGGCTTCTCAAGAGATTCAACGGCGCTTAGGATTAAGCGAGAACAAACTTTCAATGGGTGATGTTTTGAAGTCGGGGAAAATCCAGCCAGGCTTACAAATAAAAAGTGGGTTGCCTCTTTTTCCTCGAAGAAAATAATGAAGCTTTTTGATACGCATTGTCATCTCGATTACTATCAACCGGGTGAGCTTAAAACCCTCTTGGAAAGGGCAAGGAAAAAAGGTGTGGAAAAAATTTTAACAGTGGGAACTAACCTTGAATCAAGCCTTAGATGCTCAAGAATTGCCTCGAAAGAAGAAAGTATTTTTTTCTCAGCCGGGTGTCACCCTCACGAAGCTAAAGACTTTACTTCTCAAGCGGCAAAAGAACTAAAGAAGTTGGCTAAAATAAAGTTATGTCTGGCAATTGGCGAGACCGGTCTGGACTATTACTACCTTCATTCACCTAAAAATATTCAGAGAGAAGTTTTTCGCCAGCAAATCGAGGTGGCTGGCGAGTTAAACCTTCCGCTGATAGTTCATTCACGTCAAGCTTTTGAAGATGTGATGGAAACACTCTTAGATTTTGATTCTCTTTCTTTTGTTTTTCATTGCTTTTCTGGTTCAGCCGAGGAATATCTTCAAGTAGTTGAAAATGGGGGATACATTTCTTTCGCCGGAATTGTTACTTTTAAAAAGGCTCAAGATTTAAAAGAAGTGGCTAAAAAGGCCAACATAAACAATTTTTTTCTGGAAACCGACGCTCCTTATCTTTCTCCCGAACCTTTTCGAGGCAAAAAGAATGAACCTGGTTATTTATTAGAAATTCTAAATTTCCTAGCAGATTTACGTGGCGAAGACAAAGAAGATTTGGCAGCCAAAACAACTGAAAATGCTTTGAGATTTTTTCGCTTAGATAAGTTAGGCTAAAGAAGATGGTTTTAGATATTTGTTAAACATGAGAAACCAAACCAATGAAGAAACCGTTATTACCTGATGAAGAACTAAAAAAGCTTGCCGGCCGGGCCAAAGAGGATAAAGAAGCTCTGGCTGAGCTTTTTGAGGCGCTCTTTGACAGAATATATAGCTTTTTCTTTTATCGGGTAAATAAACCTGAAGAAGCAGAAGACCTCACTCAAGCTTTCTTTTTAAGATTGATAGAAGCTCTTAACGCCTACCAGCCTAGCGAAGTGCCGTTTATGGCTTGGTGTCAGAAAATTGCTCGAAATTTACTGATTGACCACTATCGCCGAACAAAAACCTTTTATCCTTTAGAGGTCTTTAACCAGCTGACAAACGGTAAAGCTCAGAAAGAAATTGATATTGAAGAAGAGAGAGTAGCTATCTACAAAGCTCTAAAAATGCTTTCAGTCGATTATCAAGAAGTTATTTTGCTCCGCTTTTTAATGGGTTTTTCGGTTAAAGAAACGGCTGGAATTATGGAGCGAAGTGAGAATGCTGTTAAACTTTTACAATTTCGGGCTTTAAAAGCCATGAAAAAACTACTAGGAGAAAATGATGGATGAGCTAAGCAAAGTTCATCAGCTAAATGAATATTTGAAAAAGTTGGAAGAGGGGAAGCTGGACTTGGAAAGAGTTGCTGATAATGAGACAGCTTCTTTGCTCAAGTTAGCTGATTATCTTCAGGGGAATTTGGTTATCACTTCTTCCCCTGGCTTTCGGCAGCAAGTTAAAGAAAACACCCTGGTCGCCTGGCAAAAGAGGCGTCTGAATAAGCGTCGGCGGCTGACAAAAATTATTGCTTTAGCTGCTGCCTTTTTGCTTTTGCTTTCTAGTCTGGCTAGCGCTACCTGGAGAAGCCAACCTGGGAATCTTCTTTATCCAGTAAAAAGAGCCATCCAAAAAGCCGTTTTATTATTGACAGAAAAAAGCTCTCAACTAATAAAGCCTGACAAGGGTAAGGGGTCGGGAAGCGAGAGGAGGAAGGAAGAGAGAAAAGAGAGGCCTGAGGGTAAAGAAAAAGAAGAGAAAGCGAAAGGGAAAGTAAAGCGAAGACAAACTAAACCACCGGGGAAAAAAGAATTTCAGCCTATTCCTTCTCATCGGGGATCGTTTGACTCCTCTGATCATGAAGGGCCTGTTAAAGAAGGAGACGAAGAGTCTGTTCAAAAAGAAGAGGGAGACTCTGATTCTGAACGAAGTAAAGGGTTTGATCAAGGCATGGACGAGGGGCCTGCTTCTGAAAAAAAGTGAAGACCAAGGCAAACTTTGGCTGTTTGCGAGGAGCAAAAGGGAAAGACTTACAATTATTTGTTAGCTTATAAGTTTGTTAGTTGGCAAATAAATTTTTTTTCAAATTTTTTAGAAACTTTCTCCTTATTTTCTCGTTAAAAGTAGTATGCTAACCTACCCCAAGTCCCAACCACTCCCCGGTTGGGACTTATTTTTTTAAATTTTTTTTAACTCCTTTATTTGAGCTGTCAAACTTTGATTTTAATGAGGAATGATGTTTTTTAGTATAATTTAGCTGGCGCCCGTGGCTCAATGGACAGAGCGTCGGCCTCCGGAGCCGAAGGTTGCGCGTTCGAGTCGCGCCGGGCGCACCAATTGGGCATAAAATATAAGCATCAGCACATAGCTTCCTTACTCTAACGACACGATATATATTTGTAGCCTAATAAGAGGTTGGTTTAAAGTTGATGGGTATTAATTCGCTTCTGCCCCAGTCTATTTTAAAGATAAGAGGACAATTTTTTCGACCAGTTTTTTAAAATCAAGGCCAACTGCTTGAGCCGCTATTGGCAAAAGGGAAGTTTCAGTCATTCCCGGGGAAGTGTTAATCTCCAGAATATAGGGGGTTAGATCTTCATCAGAATAAATAAAATCGACTCGAGAAAGGTTAGCGCACCCTAACTGGCGGTGAGCTTCTAAAGCGATATTTTTAACTTTATCCAATGCTTCAGGTTTTAAGCGAGCTGGAACATAATAATCACTCATTCCCATAGTGTACATAGCCTCGTAATCAAAAAACTCCTTTTTAGGTGCAATTTCAACAGGGGGCAAAGGTTCGTTGCCCAGGATAGACACAGCAATTTCCTTTCCTTTGATATATTTTTCTACTAAAACTCGGTCATCATAGCTTAGACTTCCGATTAAAGCCTGAGGAAGTTCTTCTGGCCGGTGAACAATTTTTATACCCAGAGAAGAACCCTGGCAAGCTGGTTTAACGACAAGAGGCAAACCGAGCTTTTCAATAATTACTGGCAAAAGATCAGCGGCTCCCATTTCTTTAAAGCTGGTGCTACTTAGAGCAAAAAAGTCAGGAGTAGGGAGGGAAGCTTTTAAGAAAAACTCTTTTGAGATAACTTTGTCAAAGGAAAGGCGGCAGGAGTGGACATCGGGTCCGGTGTAAGGAAGCCCTAAAATTTCCAGAAGTTCTTGAACTGTTCCATCCTCGCCATACTTACCGTGTAAGGCGATATAGACCAGATCGGGGTTGAAACTTAGTAAATTCTGAATTAACTGCTCGTCGAGATCGAATCGTTTAACCTTATAACCCAGATCTTCCAGGCTTTCAGCTACTCTTTGGCCGCTTATTAAGGAGACTTCTCTTTCTAAAGAGCGGCCGCCCATTAAAACCGCTATTTTCTCCTTCATTTTTCCTCCTTCGTGTCATTAGATCTGGCTTTTTCTTTTTTTAGGCTATTTTTCTTATAAAAAGCTTTATAAATTTTAAACTGTTCTTTTACCACTTTATTAAGCCTTTTTATCCCTTCCCAGATAACATCAACTTCTGAATAGGAAAAGTTAAGCCGAATTGAGTTTTTCCCTCGTCCATCAGCATAAAAAGCTTCGCCTGGGATGTAGGCTACCTTTTCTTCCAAAGCTTTAGCCAGCATTTCGGTGGTATCAAAATAATCAGGCAGCGTAACCCAGATAAAAAGGCCACCTTCTGGTTTTGTCCAGGTAGCTTCACTGGGGAAAGTTTCTTCCAGTGCTTGAAGCATAGCCTGGCAGCGCTCTTGATACATTCGAGCTACTTTTCTTGCTTGTTCTTTCAGGTCAAACCTTTTCAAATAAGCCAGAAGGACTTTTTGAGTAAAGGGGCTAGGGCAAAGGTTTTCGGCTTCTTTAGCCTTAGAGAATTTTTCCAAAACTGGCTTTGGTGCGGTCAGCCAGCCAATTCGCATTCCCGGGGAAAAGGTTTTAGAAAAAGTGTTTAAATAAATAATGTCCTCCTTTAGCTTCTTGAGGTTTGGGAGGGTATTTGGAGAAAAACCGAGATAGCCGTAAGCATCATCTTCTACTAACAACATCTGATGTTTTTCTGCAATTTCCACGATTTCTTTTCGTCTTTTTAAAGAAAGGGAAAGGCCAGTTGGGTTTTGGTAGTTGGGGATGAGGTAAATAAACTTTGGTTTTTCACCCCTTTTTTTCAGGGATGAAAGGGTTTCATCTAAAAGTTCGGACTCAGCGCCTTCTTCGTCCATAGCCACTGAAACTATTCGAGCTTCATAACTTAGAAAGGCATTTAAAGCGCCAACATAGCTTGGACCTTCAGTTACCACTACTTCGCCAGGGTTAATAAAAATTTTGCCTAAAAGGCCTAATCCTTGCTGGGCCCCGTCTGTAATCAAAACTTCTTCAGGGTGGACGTTCATTTCGCGTTCCTTCATCAGTTTGGAGATTTCTTCCCGAAGTTCCCATAAACCTTCAGAAGGCCCGTACTGGAAAGAAATCTCAGCCTGGTCAAACACTTCCCTAATTACTTGAGTTATTTCTTTTACCGGGAAGGAACGGGGGTGGGGCATCCCGCCAGCAAAAGAAATAATATCGGGACGAGAAGCAGCTGCAAAGAGCATACGAACAATAGAAGGCCTGATTGAGCTAACTCGTTGAGCATAGAACTTCTCCCAAATATCAAGTCGAATTTCCACAGTTATTACATTATAATTTTTTTGCTTGTAAAAATAAAAACATGTTAGGGTGAGAGATTTTTTGGTCTATGATGTAATCATTGCCGGCGCAAGTTTTGCTGGTTTAGCTGTTGCTAATAGTTTGAGAATTAATAAGGTACTACTAATCGATAGAAAAACACCAGGTGTTCTTCCAACTTCAGCTTGTGCTGCTCCTTTAAATCTCCTTCTTCGCCAGAAAATGGAGAGCGCTATCCAACAAACAATAAAAGAGGTTTCTTTTAGGACTGCTTACGGCGAGCTTCGATACTCAACTTTAGTTCCTTTTGCCACTTTTGATTACCGCGCTTATTGTCAGGAAAGCCTGGGAAGGTTTCAAGGAGATTTTTTAAAAGCTAATATAAAAAGTTTCAATGGCAACATAATCTTAACTGATCGCGGAGAGTTCGAAGGAAGAGTCTTTGTTGATGCCACTGGTTGGCGGGCAAAGCTAGCCTCAACTTTGGACAATCGGTTCGTTACTAAAAACAATCTTGGTTTTGGTGTGGAAACTGAGGTTTTCGCTAAAACAAAAGAGTTAAATTTTATTTTTGACCCCAGAGTGATTAAAGGCGGTTATGCTTGGATTTTCCCAGCTGGAGAAAAAACTCGTCTGGGACTGGGAACTTACACTCCTTCTTTTGATCTCTTGGCTAAGCTTAAACGGTTTGCGGAGAGTCAGGGTTATAAAGTAGATAAAATTCACGGTGGCTTTATGCCTTATGGATTGAGAAGTCCGGTTTGTCAAAATGTTTTTTTGGTTGGTGATGCTGCTGGACAGATTGTTCCTTTAACTGGCGAGGGGATAAGACAAGCGATTTATTTTGGGGAAAAATGTGGTGAGATTATTCAATCTTGCCTTGACGGTAATTTATCACTTCCTTTAGCTCTTCTAAGGTACTCGCGCTTTGTTAATCAGCATAAGGGAGGTTATATTTTGTTTAGTTTTCTTCAGTATCTCTGGTTACACCTTCCTAACTTTGCAGTTGAGCTTGTCTCTCGCACTTTAGGTCAATCCTGGACAAACCTTAAATTTCAGCAGCTTTACTTTGATTGGATGAAGGCTTAGGAAGTTCAGTTTTATCCAATTAGTTTAAAAGTATAAATTAATGTTGAATCCGCTTCTGAAGTAGCTTAAAATCAAACTGGAGGTGAAAGTAAATGGCTGAACGAAACGGCGGAGACCTTTTAAGTTTTTTGTTTGGTGCTCTGGTGGGCCTTGCAGCTGGCATTTTGTTTGCCCCCCGCTCAGGAAAAGAAACACGGGAGCTACTAATGGAAAAAGCTAAAGAGTATGCTGAAGAGGGGCAAAAACTTTATGAGAGTCAGCGAGAGAGGGTGGAAGAGATTATAGAAACTGGCAAAGAAACTGTTGGTGAAAGGGTTGAAGCAGCTAAAGAAAAGATTAGTCAGGCAAAGGAAAAAATTCAAGAGAAAGTTGAAACCTTAAAAGGCAAGGAAGCAGTCGAAGAAATTAAACCCGACGAGGTTTAAAAAATCGCTCCTTTTAAAGACCGGCAACATGCTGCCAGTTTGCTGGCGAAAGAGCTTAAAAAAGCTATTACTAATTCAGAGGCTGTAGTATTTGGGATTTTAAAAGGCGGAGTGCCAATTGCTAAGGAAATTTCTTCTCTTCTAAAATTACCTTTTGGGGTAATAGCTTGCCAAAAAATACCTGTGCCATACCGACCTGAATTGAGCTTTGGGGCAGTTAGCGAAAGCGGATTTGTCGCTTTCAATCAGCCTTTAATTCGCCATCTTGGTTTATCAGAACAATATGTTCGCTATCTATCTCAGAAAGAGAAAGAAAAGGTCGCGGTTTTTATTAAAAAATATTTTCCTAAGCGTAACCTACCCTTTTTAGGAAAGAAAACCGCAGTCCTTACTGATGATGGGCTAGCTTCCGGCTACACGATGTTAGCGGCAATTCGAGAAGTAAAAAATCTCAAACCAGAAAAGGTAATTGTAGCTGTTCCTTGTGCTTCGCTTTTGGCTTCTCAGCTGGTTGAAAAAGAAGTTGATAAGTTTATTTCTTTAGAAGTTAGCTCTAAACCATTATTTACTATTGCCGACTACTTTGAAAATTGGGAAGAGGTTTCTGATGAAGAACTAAAATCAATTTTGGAAAAACAAAACATTTAAGATTTGCTTTCCAGAATCTCTTTTAAGTTTTTCACCTCTTTTTCAACTTTGCGGGCTTTTCGGCCAATAAACACAAGGTAAGCAAAGATTATTGCCCAGGTTACTCCGTAGGCAGCAGCAACATAAGTTAAAGCAGTGGTTAGTTCTTTTTCCATCTATTCCTCCATTTTCTCTTTTATTTCTTTAACTTCTTCTTCCAGTTTAAAAAGAGAAAGCCGTG
Organism: uncultured Actinomycetota bacterium; assembly: GCA_964426525.1. Lineage (GTDB taxonomy): Bacteria > Actinomycetota > Aquicultoria > SKW223 > CALKMS01 > CALKMS01. The sequence goes on from CAYRQL010000019.1 coordinate 9,608, forward strand.
TTTTTAAGATTAAATAAAACAAGATGGTAAAAACAAAAAGTGATAAGAAAAACGCTAATCTCATCTCTGGAGAAAGCCCCCCGCTTTCCAGAATTGGCTGACCAGGATGGACAGTTCGATACCAGCGCACCGAAAGAAAAACAATAGGGACGTCAATAAAAGCCACAATGCCAAAAACGGCGGCATAGCGAGCTCGGCGAAAATCTTCAGAAACCGAACGGTTTAAAATCATATAACCAATATAAAGGAGCCATAAAATCAAAAAAGTTACTAGTCTAGGCTCGCCCCAATCCCACCAAGCACCCCAGGCGGCTTTGCCCCAAATCGGTCCGGTTACTAAAGTGATGGTGGAGAATATAACTCCAATTTCTGCTGAAACCTGTGCTACTGAATCATAACGCCGATCGGAGGTTTTAAGAAAAGCAATGCTGCAGACAAAAACGACAAAGAAAGCGAAAAAACCAATCCAGGCGCCGGGGACATGAAAGTAAAAAATTTTTTGAGCTACCCGAGTAATTAAACTTGGTTCGTTAATAAATGGAGCATAGAGTAAGGCTAAATAAACGGCTAAAAGAGTTAAAACCAGAGTTATCCAGCTGACTATTTCTTCTTTTTTACTCATTTACTCCTCTACTACAAACTCAAAAGTGATGTAAGCTAAAACAGAGAAAATAATATCATAGACCAGTAAAAGTTGCAGCCAGCGTGCAGGCTCGTAGATAGGAGAAGGATTGGCTAAATAGAGAGTTAACTTGACTGAAGCAATCAAAACCGGAGTTAGAATGGGGAAGGCTAATAGAGGCAGAAGCAGCTCGCGGGCTTTTAAATTGGCTGTCATAGCTGAAAATAAAGTTCCGATAAAGGAAATGCCCGCACTGCCAAGAATGAAAACACCAAACAGCTTTAGAGGTTCATTAAGAAGGCTGCTGTTAGAAAAAAAGAGTGGAAGAATTGGTAAAGTCAAGAGCTCGACAGCTAAGATAAAGATTAAGTTGCCAATGGCTTTGCCAAAATAAATTACATAACGTTCAGCCGGGCAGAGAAGCAAACCTTCGAGGCAGCCTTTATCAACTTCGCGGACAAAGGAACGAGAAAGACCAAGGTTAGCAGCAAAAAGGAAAGCTACCCAGATGGCACCAACAATCACTTCCAGAGACAGACGGGACCCGCTAAAAGCAAAGTTAAAAATTACCAGGGTGAGAAGAACAAAAACAATCATTGAAGTAAAAAGCTCTTTAGTTCTCAGCTCAGCGGTAAAATCTTTAATTAGTAAAGCTATTATTTGGCGAAAACTCTTCAAACTCACCGACCTCACTAAAGTATCTTTGTTTTAATTCTTGGAGCGAGATTTCCTTTCGGGTGGTTTCCAGAAATACTTGACCTTTAAAAAGTAAGACTATTCTTTCAGACTGCTGGTAGCCGCGCTCGAGGTCATGGGAAGTCATCAAAATAGTATGTCCTTCTTCTTTTAAGCTTTTAAGTATTTTATCTAATAATAAAGTGGCTGAAGGGTCGAGCCCGGTGTAGGGTTCATCAAACAACAGTAACAGAGGGTCGTGAAGAAGAGCCCTGGCAATAGCTAATCGCTGAAGCAAGCCGCGCGATAAAGTTCTGACCAGGTCATCTTGCCGATGAAGAAGACCCACTTTTTCCATTAAGTATTTTATTCGTTTTTCTTTTTCCTCAACTCCATACATTCGGCTATAAAAGTTGAGGTTTTCTTTCACTGTTAAGTCTTCATAAAGCAATGGATGATGGGTAACAAAACCAATCAGCTTTCGAACTTCAGTTTCATTGTCTTTAACCGGTCGCGAGTCAATCCAGACTTCTCCGGAAGTCGGAAGCATCACGGTGGAAATGATTTTCAATAAAGTGGTTTTACCTGCCCCATTAGGACCGAAAAGAACAACAAAATCGCCTTGAAAGAGGGTTAGATTAACCCCTTTTAGAGCTTTTTTTCTTCCGAACTCTTTTACTAACCTTTGTACTTTGACTATTTTTTTCAATCTTTTCCCTTTCTGGCCACCAGGCAAAAATTATTCCCAAAAAAAGAATAATTGAGCCAGCCCAGAGCCAGTTAATGAGAGGTTCGATGGTGAGAACTAAAACAGCCGTGTCGTCGGGTTTGACTTCTGACAGGGCTAAATAAATGTCCCTTAAAAAACCTTCTAGAATGTCAACTTCGGCGGTTACCGTTGGGCCTCCAGTGTCGGGGTTTTTTGGTAAGGGATAAAAACCAAGTCCTGGCTTAAGACTTCCAATCTTTTTCCCTTTTACATAAATTTCGCAGAGCGCTTCAAGTGACTCGAAATTTTCATACTGTTTTTCTACTGGCTTGAGGTATTTAACTTCCACATCGCGCAGTTTAAAAGTTTCACCAGGCTTTATTCTTCTTTGAGTTTCTGCTTTGTAAACATTAGAAGCTATGAGAGCAAAAAACATTATCAAAACGCCGAAATGAGCTATTAAGCCGCCGTAACGCCTTTTATCACGGAAAACAAAACTTAAGAAGCTATTAAAACTATTTTGAGCTTTATAATCGAGGTAAAGGCGGTAAAAAACTGAAGCTAAAGAAAAGCCACCCAACAAAAAGGAAAACCAGCCCAGAAGGCTGCCTCTCCAGCTTGCCATTCCCCAGGGAAAAAGAAAAAAGAAAGGCAGAGCAATTAAAAAGCCCATTCCCAAGGGAGCAAGAAGCTTTTCTTTTAGGGCTGGCCAATCAAACCTCTCCCAGCGAAGGTAAAAGCAAAACCCAAGCAAGAATACTAGACAGTAAATTATTGGCAAAGAGAGGAAATCGAAGAAGCCCCTTTGAACGAGTTTTTGCTCGCCAGAAAAGATACCGCTAAAAATAGGAAGAATTGTTCCCCAGAGGACCAAAATAGTGAAAGCAACAAATAGCCAGTTGGTAAGGGTAAATGAACCCTCACGGGATAAGTAGGAATCCAAAGGTAAACTTGCCAGCTCGCTGTAACGGCGGTAAATGAGATAGATACAAAAGGCGATAGCCAAAAAAAGAAACACTAAAAAATAACTGCCCAGAGGGGAGGCGCCAAAAGAATGAACTGAAGAAATTATCCCACTGCGAGTCAAAAAGGTGCCAAATATGCAGAGAAGAAAAGTGGTAGCCAAAAGGATATAGGTCCAAACTTTTAAGTTTTTTCGTTTTTCGTAAACACTTAAAGAATGAAGCAGAGCAGTGCCGGTAAGCCAGGGAAGCAAAGAAGCGTTTTCCACCGGGTCCCAAGCCCAATACCCGCCCCAGCCAAGCTCAACATAAGCCCACCAGGCACCTAGAACATTTCCGATTCCTAAAAACAGCCAGCCTAGCAAAGTCCAGCGCCGGGCAACTTTTATCCAATTATCTTCGATTTTAGGCAGGAACAGAGCGGCCATTCCCCAGGCGAAAGGAAAAGTAAAGGCGGCAAAACCAAGAAAAATTGCCGGTGGATGAAAAACCATACCTACATTTTGTAACAATGGGTTTAACCCGAAACCTTCGGTCAAAGAAAAAAGCTCTCCGGTTACTGGGTCAGTCAGAGGCTTAAAAGGATTGGCCGGAAGGGTTAAAAGCAACGAGAAGAAAGTTTGAACGCCTAAAATAAAACTAAAAGCTACCGGGAAGAGATTTTCTCGCCGGTAAAGTAGACAAAAAATAAATAAGAAAAGAGCAATTAGCCAAGCCCACAAGAGAAGTGAACCTTCCTGGCCAGCCCAAAAAGCTGTAACCAGGTAAAAAGTTGGTAGATTGGTGCTGGTGTATTCGGCGACATAGCTCAAACTAAAATCGTGAGAAATAATTGCTTGAAAAAGGGCCAGGGAAGCTAAAGATAAAAAAATTAGAAGAATAAGCGAGCCCAACAAGCCATAAGTTAAAACGAACCTTTTCCCTTTACCTTGAGTCAGAAAGTAAACAGACAAAGAAAAAAGGCCAAGGGAAAACAGAAAACTGAGAACAATAAAGAGAAACCCAACCTGACCCATTAGTTCCCCTTTTCCAGCTTAGGAACGTATTTTGAGGGACATTTGACCAGAAGATTTTCGGCTTTGAAAACCCCTTTTTGGTAAACGCCGTCAGCGATTACCTCTCGCCCTTCATCAAAAGAGTTGGGCAAAACTCCTGAATAAGAAATTTTTATTCGAGCTTTGCCGTCGGTCACTTCAAACTCATAATGGTCTTTTAAGCTTTTAAAAGAACCCTTGGCAACTTTTCCACTTAGCCGAACAGGCTTGCCGATTAAGCTTTCATCTGACTTTAGTTCCGATGGCTTTTTAGCTACCTGAGAACCACTGAAAGTGACGAAAATGAGTATGCCTAAAAGAATTATGAGGGTAACGCCTCCTACGATTACCCTTCTCTGCCGCTTGCTCATAGCATCACCTTTTCAATTTTAATCTTGGCTATTTTAAAGTATGTTTTATATAAAGGCAAGCAAAATACTGAAAACAATTTCCTGATTTGCGAAAAATAAGGCAGAACTTATTCTCACTTTAAAATAGGGATTAAAATCAACCTGGCTTAAAGAGCTTGGGATATTTGGTTTTTAGATAATCCAGTGCTTTCTGGACTATTTTTTTATCAGAGGGATAAGATAAGAGCTTTTCGGCCTGGTTAGCTGAAACCCAGCAAGCTTCTTTAACTTCCCAGTCGTGGTCTGAAGGATCGCCAGAAATGTACTTGATTAAGAAGTAATGTACATATTTATGAATTCTTACCCTCCCCTCTTTTTCAGCGAACCAGTAGTCAATCTGTCCCAGTTCAGCTTCGATTTCTCCGCATACTCCAGCTTCTTCCTTAACTTCTCGCAGGGCGGTTTCCTTTACTGATTCTTTTTCTACCAGTCCTTTTGGTAAGGTCCAGATATTCTGACGGGGCGAGACTAAAACCAAAAAGACTTCTTTATTCTCTATTTTATAAACAATTCCCCCAGCGGAAACTGCATTTTTGACAGGCCAGCCCGGTTTTTTACTCAACGATGTTCAAATCCTCTCCACAAAAACTACACATTCCTTTTTTTACCTGATAAGTGAGGACGGAAAAACCTGAACGGCCAATGACTTCATTTTGACATTTTGGGCAGTAGGTATTTTCAAAACGATGACCAGGGACATTTCCAAGATAAACAAATTTCAGCCCCTCTTCTAAACCAATTTCCCGAGCTTTTTCTAGGGTGGCAATGGGGGTGGGCGGAAGATGCGAAAATTCAAGATAAGGATAAAAACGGGTAACATGCCAAGGGGTTTTTTCTCCAAGCTCAATACTGATGAAAGAAGCAATTTCCCTAAGCTCTTCACTTCGGTCGTTAATAGTTGGAATAATATTGGTAACGATTTCAACATGAAGCTTCCAGTGATGAACAGCTCTTTTAGCTGCCTCAAGAATAGGGGAAAAATCTTTTATCCTGGCAATCTTTCGATAAGAATTAGAACTGAAACCTTTCAAGTCAACGCGGTAGGCTGATAGATAAGGAGCAATTGCATCCAGCCCTTCTGGAGTAATGTAACCATTAGTAACAAAAACAGTGTAAAGATTCTTTTCTTTAGCCAGCTTGCTGACGTCAAGTGCATACTCTAGCCAGATGGTTGGTTCATTATAAGTAAAAGAGATGCCAGCTGAATTGTTTTCCTTGTTGAACTGGATAATTTCTTCCGGCGATAAGTATCGTAAACCACGATTTTTCTCCATGTCGGCGTGGGCAATTTCCCAGTTCTGGCAATGACCACAGCGAAGGTTGCAGCCCACAGTTCCCATAGAGAGGGTGATGCTTCCGGGAAAAAAATGAAAAAGCGGTTTTTTTTCAATTGGGTCAACAGCAATTGAAGAAACTTCTCCATAGTTTAATGTATAAAGTTTTCCGTTCTCATTTTTTCTTACCCCGCAAAATCCAAATTTATCAATTTTAATCTGGCAAAAATGAGGGCAAAGCTGACAGCTTACTCTACCTTCTTTTTCAAGGTAGAGTAAGGCTTCTTTTTTCAAATTTCCTCCAGCCCCAGCTTTTTAAGCGCTTCCTTAAGAAATCTGACGTCGTCTTCGGTTAGCTGCTTTTCGGGAAGCTCAGCGGTGAGCAAGGCAGAAAAGAGAGAAGTTTTGTTCCTTCCTTTTTCTTTGGAGATGTATAGGGCTTTATCGGCTTCGTCAACCAGAGTAAGAAAATCTTCAACTCCAGCCCGAAAGCAAGTAATTCCTAAGCTGGCGGTGATTTTTAATTTTTCTCCCCCGATTTTGAACTCTTTTTTAGCCAGTCCCTTTCTTAGCTTCTCAGCTACCACTAAAGCGTCGCCAAGACCGGTTTCAGCCAAAAGAACAATAAACTCGTCACCACCGTAGCGAGCTAAAATGTCAGTTGTTCGGATTGAATTCTTTAGATATTGAGCAATCTCTTTTAAAAGAAAGTCGCCCAACAGGTGACCTTTTCTGTCGTTAATTTCTTTAAAATTGTCGATGTCAAGCATTATTAAGGAGAAAGTATGGCGATAACGGGAAGCCCGTCGGAACTCGATTTCCAGCTGCTTCATAAAGCTTGGTTGGTTTAGTAGTCCAGTTAAGCCATCGCTAATTGAGAGTTTTTTAAGTTCTTCCACAACTTTTACATAGAGTTGTTTCTGGAAGGGAAAACACATTTCCCAGTTAGCTAACCCTTGGTAGATAGCAACTGCTTTTTCCTTGCAAGTCTTGTAGCCGCAAGCACGACAGTCAAGCAAGTCATGGCGATTGGTTTTCCCGCCACTCGCTAAAATCTTCCTCAATTCTTCCTCAGTGGGAAGGGGAAGACAGGCTTCTTGAGCTCTGAAGTTGCGCTTTAAGTCAACATAGGGAAGATGGGAGATAATTTGGTCTAAATAGACCTTTTTTGGGCTCTCCTCGCTTTTCTGGCGGTAGTAGTTTTCCAGAATTTTTTTTCTAGCATAAAGGCTTAAAGAAGAATCAATTTGCGGACCATCGACACAACAGTAGCAGGCCAGGACATCAATTAGGGTTGGGTCAATTTCCTGGCGGTAGTAAGCAGCTAAAAGATTTTCTGCTTCCTCAAGGTTGTGAGCAACTCGAATTCGGCGGTCGAGCAAACTGGTTTTTGAAAGAAACTCCCGGGGGAAACCACCTCTTAAGGAGAAAGAACGCAATAAAACTGGTCGCAAGCCGGCAAAACCTGGTTGGGAAAGAGAAAGGAGATTGATGTAGCTACTTTCAAGCCAGTTTTTTAAGTCCTTAAAAGTTAAGGCTTCGTCAATTGAAGAGTTACTTTCGGTCAAACACTCAATCACTTGAGCTACGCAGGGACCAATATAAACAGTGCTCACTTCTGCTCCGTAAAGCTCTTTTACCAGCTTTCCCATAGCTAATGGTGCTGAGAGAAAAGGAGCCAGCAAAGAGGTAAGGTCAGGATAAAACTTTTCAATCCAGCTGACCACTACCGGGCAGGTTGAGCGAATGGTAGTTTGAGTTGCTTCTTTTAAGTATTTTTCATACTCATAAGCAATCAATTCTTCGGCTAATAATGTATCTTCTACTGAGTAAAAACCCAACCTTTGAAGAGCTGCTTCGACTTGATAAGGAGCGGCAGGATGAAAAGCAGCAGCATATTCAGGAGCTAAAATAGCTACTGCTTTCTTGGTTTCCAATATTTTTTTAACTTCTTCAATGCGGTTAATGGTCGACAAAGCTTTTTCAGCGCAAACCTCAAGGCAAGAGGAACAATAAATGCACTTTTCTTCGACTACATAAGCTTTGTTGTTGGGAAACATTATGGCTTTAGTTGGGCAGACCCTCAGGCAAGCTAGGCAAAAAACGCACTTTTCTTCATCAGTTTTGAAATAAGGGCTAACGGTGGGCAATATCTGCCACCTCTCCTCCGGTAAGCTTTAAAACATCACTTGATTTGATCTTTAAGAAAGCATTAGGTTCGCCAGCCCCAGTGTATATTACTTCTTTTTCCAGGACTCTTTTATCAATAAGGCAGGGAATTTTACGGCAAAAATCGCAAGGCGGAGTTGTCCCCAGGCGATAGCCAGTAGCCTTAACTGTTTCTTCTGGTGTTGCCAGCTTAACGCTTTTAACTTTTAAATGATTAGCTACTTTTTTCAAGGAAGCACGAGTATTTCCGAGTAGAAGAAGCATCAAGAATTTTTCATCCGCTTTAACCAGAACGCATTTTACCATTTCTGCTAAGTTTAACCCTAAAATTGCTCCCGCTTCCTTGATTGTTCTAACCGGTTTGGAAGTGGGAAAGATTTCATGCTCAACTCCTTTCGAAGTTAAATAGTTGCGAATATCGATACTGCTTTTCATTCTCTTAAAATCTCCTCAAGTTTTTGGATGGCTTCTTTTACTTTATTAGTAAAACAAAATCCTGGCAGGTGAGAGAATTCAGGGAAAGCATTGAGGGAAACAACCTTTTTCCCCATTTTTAAAGCTAGAGAAACCTCCGAAAGAGTCCCCCAGCCACCACCAATGGCAACTAAGACATCGGATACACTGGCAATTAAGTAGTTTCGGCCCTCGTTAAGGCCGGTGGCTAGGGGGATGGTAACGAAAGGATTAGCTTCCAAGCGATTTTTTCCTGGTAAAAAACCAATAGTTATCCCCCCAGCTTCTTTTGCCCCCCGGCAGGAAGCTTCCATTACACCTCCCAATCCTCCACTGATGAGAATGTAGCCTTTTTCCCCAATGAACTTCCCTACTTCGTAAGCTTGTTCTGTTAAGATCTTATCAGCAATAGCTGCCCCCACTATACCAACCAAAAACTTATCTGGCGCCTTTCTAATGGCAACCACCTCTTGAGGATAATATAGCTGATTTACAATTTTTAAACAAGCAAGGATTTACAAAAAGGTGCGTTTTTAGTGGTGAGATAAATGGAGCTATTTTTGTTTCTTTGGCCTTGACTATTAAGTTAGCCAGGATCAAATTTTCTGGTTGATTCTCTTCAAAAGAAAAAAAGCGACCATCAGGTCGCTTTTAATTTTTTGCTGCTTTTCGATGATTAGATTAGTTTGACTTTCTTTTAACAAATAATCGTCTAACAGATATGAAGACAAATTAATTTTGAGTTTGGTTCTTTGCTGGCGTATTCTTATTGGCGAAACAAGCTTTTCTGGGGACTTGGTGAGTAAAAGTAAGAAAAAACAAAGGCCGAAGTTAAAAACCAGAAAGCTTTTGAAAAGCAAAGGTTTCAGGTTGGCTTAAACTTCAGTGTCTTCGGCTTCAAACTGCCAACCGCCGATTTCCAGGCAAACCTTTTTCTTGAATTTGCTCATTGAGAGGCGGCATTGATTGGAAAGTTCAGTTCGGCCAGTGTAGTTCATAACCTTGTAAAGGTTGTCTAACGAGGAAAGAATGACGGCGCGACTTTCTAAGTCAAGTTCATAATTCTCTAAGCCAATTTTCTTCGCAATATCTTTGATTTTTTCTACTGACCATACAACCTCGCTTTCAGTAGCTAATCTTTCTAAGAGCTCTTTTACCAATTTATTTTTCACCTCCTTGTGTAATTTTTCACAATTATAAGTGAAAAACTTCTCAATGTCAACCCTTTTGATAATTCTTTTACCCTTATGAATAAAAAATTAACCACTTTTCCTAAATAAAAGGAATCATTACCCTTCTTTTTTTAAAAACCAAAACTCCGCCCTTATTTAAAGGTAACTAGTAACTAACCTACTCCTCCCTTTTATCCCCCTTAATTCCCCTTATAAATAAGGGGGAGATATTATATACTCCTCC
>CAYRQL010000020.1:0-17134 GCA_964426525.1 uncultured Actinomycetota bacterium
ACTCCTCCCTTTTTTAAAGGGAGGTTGGGAGGGTTTTCAATCCCCCTTGGTCCCCCCTTATTCTAAGGGGGAAATAAACTCCTCCCTTTCCTAAAGGGAGGTTGGGAGAAATTTTAAAGTTAAAAATAGTATTTCAAAGTGTTTAACACATCCTCTTACTAATTTTTTAGCGATATAATATCAAGGAGGACAAAATGAAAATTGGACTGATAAGTGACACTCACGGCGATCTGAAAGCCTGGCAGGAGTTGTCAGTCTATTTAAGAGAGTTCGACCTGGTTGTTCATGCTGGCGATGTGCTTTATCACGGCATTTTTAATCCGATACTGGAAAGCTATAAACCCCTTTTACTGGCGGAAGAATTAAACCGATTTCCTGCTCCCTTGTATTTTGCTCGCGGAAACTGCGACTCTGATGTAGACCAGTTAGCTTTGAATTACCCCTTAGCTTCTCCTTATCTTCTATTGCATTTTGAAGAGCTCACTTTACTTGTTCACCACGGTCATATCTTTTCTGAGAAGGATCTTTTAGGGTTGGCAAAAAAGTGGAAAGTAAACCTGGTTTTGACTGGCCACACCCATTCTTATCACCTCAAGAAAAAAGATAGCTTGTTGCTGGTAAATCCAGGGAGTCCATCGCTCCCCAAAGAAAACAAGCCACCAACCTTCGCATCGTTTACCAAAGGTGTGGTAAAGATTGTTTCCTTAAGAGATGGATCGGTTCTTGAAGAGGCGACAGTTTTTTAGATTTCCTGGATGATTTATTAGATGAAAAAGATTTGTTGGCTCAGTGAAAAATTTGGCTACTTAGAGGGACCAACAACTGTTGGTTTGATTCGATTAGACAATAACCGAGTTATCTTAATCGATAGCGGGCTAAACAAAGATAGCGCTAAAAAAATAGATAGGTGCTTGAAGAATGAAAAGCTGAAAGTTGGGTGGATATTCACAACTCATTCCCACGCTGACCATTATGGAGGAAATGATTACCTTTTAAGCCGCTACCAAGCAAAAGTTTTAGCTCCGACTGGCGAAGCCGGCATAATGAATTTTCCAATCTGGGAGCCATTTTATTTATTTGGTGGAGCGCCGCCTGCTGAACTCAAAGTTGAATTTCTTCATCCGAAGCCTTCTCCGGTTGACCAGCCAGTAAATGCTGGTGAGCAATTGATTGAAGCCACTCAACTTAACTTTATTGACTTGGTAGGGCACTCCCTTTTTCAGTTAGGCGTTGCTTTTGAAAATTACCTTTTTTTGGCTGATGCGTTTTTTTCGCCTGAAGTTTGGGAAAAGCACTATTTTGTTTACTTTGCTGATGTTGAGAAGGCTGAACAAACTTTGAAGAGGCTTTTAGAGTTAAAGTTTCAGGGCGCAGTGATTTCTCATTCAGGTTTTTATGAAAAATATCAAGAAACCATAAACTTTAATCTGGAGAGAATAAAGGAAACAGAGGAAGAAGTAGTGGATTTAGTCGATAAGGGTTTTTCCCAAACTGAAACTATTGTATCAGAGCTTGCTGACCGACATAAAAAAAAGTTAGACAATCTACCTTCATACTTTTTGGCTAGGCAAACTGTTCTTTCTTATCTGGTAAAAGCCAAAAATAAAGGCTTGATTGAGCTCAAAGTCGAAAGAAACTTGCCCCAATGGAAAAGTAAAATTTAACCTTGAGCGAATTAAAACTTAGAAAAGTTAAACAACCTTTTTTACAGCGCTGCTTTTCAGACACTTAGTGCAGACATTGATATTTTTTATTGAGCCGTTTTTCTCAACTCTGACTTTTTTGATATTAGGCAGAGACTTTTTAGGGCTCACCCGGTGAGAGTGGCTTATTTGATTACCAAACATAGGTTTTTTTCCGCAAACATCACAAACTTTTGCCATTTTTTCTCCTTTTCAAACGAAACGATAGGTTACCATATTTTTTTTTAGATAGCAACTAATTTCGCCGCATTTTGCTTTATTTCGTTCAATTTGGCTATTATCGATTTTCTTTGTTAAGCTCGCAACTATAAAATTAAAATCCCTCCCGACCTCCCTTTTAAAAAAGGGAGGAGTAAGTTAGATAATTTTAAAAAAAAGAGGAGTATGTCTTTCACTTATTTATAAGCTCTCCTTTCCTCCACTCAGAATATTTTCAAATTTGTCTCCCCCTTATTTATAAGGGGGATTAAGGGGGATTAAGGGGGATTAAGGGGGATTTAATCCTCACAACCTCCCTTTAAGAAAAGGGAGAGCTATTGTGTCTATCTCAGGACAAGAAGGATATTAAATTATTTCCAGATAAACTGGTAGATACCCTGGCCCAACTTCTGGCTGGTTTTGATTTTTTCGTAAACATAATTTTTAGCGGCTTTTGCCGCTCCCACAAAATCTAACCCATTCAAAAGGCAACAAAGTAAGGAAGTTGAGTAAGCGCAACCAGTGCCTCTGACCTCTTTTTCCAAAACTGGCAAGCTCATTGAGGTGAAAACACCATCATCATAGACAAAATCCATCGCTCGATGCTTTTGGTAATGCCCCCCTTTTATTACAAATCGTGAGTTAAACTCGGAAAGCCGAGCCACTAGTTCCTCAAGCTGCTCAATATTCAAACCAGTAAAAACTTCTGCTTCCATTACATTATAACTAACAACATCCACCAGAGGAAAAATTTCTTTTTTATAAAAATTAAGCATTTCTTTAGCCACTAGCATTGTCCCATCAGATGCACTTAAAACCGGATCGCAAACCACTGGTTTAACCCGGGAATTTAAAATAAAATCTCTAACTATTTCGGCAAGGTTCACCTTTGGTAATAGTCCTAACTTCAAGCCCGAAATTGTTCCTTCTTCTAATAAGACTGATAAAGTTTCTTTCAAAACCCTTGTTTCCACTGGATAAACACCGGTTACTTTTTTGCTGTTCTGAGAAGTCAAAGAAGTAATGGATGCATAACAATAATACTCGTGTTCTCGAGCCACCTCAAAATCAACTAAAACCCCCGCCCCCCCCGAGGGGTCAAAACCAGCTATTGATAGAATCTTTGCTTTCAATACTCCACTCCTTTAAGCGCCGCCACACCTTTAATGAAAGGATGTTTCACTTCTTTCATCTCGGTAACTAAATCGGCTAAATCAATCAATTCTTGAGAAGCTCTGCGGCCTGTTAAAATAATATCCACCAGCTCTTTTTTTTCATTCAAAAAATCCAACACTTTATACTGATTAAGTAAGTTCTCTGAGAGAACGAGATTTAATTCGTCCAGTATAACCAAACCATATTTATCTCTATCGAGCTCTGAAAGCAAAAACTCCCATCCTTTTTTAACTGGCTCAAGATGGATTTCTCTTTCCTTTAAAGAACAAACTTCTGAAGGGCCGGTCTGGTAAATTTTGACCTGGGAAGGAAAAGCGCTTTTTAAAGCTTTAATTTCTCCATACTCCTGTCCTTTTAAGAACTGAATTAAAAGAACTTTTTCTCCCCAGCCAAGCTTACGAAGAGCTTGGCCCAAAGCAGCTGTAGTTTTTCCTTTGCCATTTCCAGTAAAAATCATTAACATTTTACTTTCCTATTTTAAACCACTATCTTTTAAATGACAGGTGTCGTTGAGATAAAGAAGATAAGGTCGGCTGTCAGCTAAACCAATGGCTGAAACTGAAGAATTGCTAATTAAAAAGCTGGCGAAAGGAATGCGTTCGTGGTTTAAAATTAAGCTAATAATTGTTTTGATAACCCCCCCATGAGTTATGACCAAAGCTGTCTCTTCTGACCGCTTAGACATCTCATCAAAAAAACTCTTCACTCTTTTGGTCACGCTTTCCCATTTTTCGCCTGAAGGTATTTCCACTTTTGAAGGTCTAAAAAGCCAGTTATCAATTAAGTCGCCAAACTTTTGTTTAATTTCTTCATAAGTCAAGCCTTCCCAATCACCAAAATCAACTTCTATAAGTTCTGGAAAAACCACTGTCTTTAAGCCAGTTTCTTTGCTAATAATTTCAGCTGTCTGAATCGCCCTCTTTAAAGGGCTGGTAAAAATTGCTTCCACTTTTTCCTTAGAGAATCGGTTAGCCAAACTGCGAGCTTGTTTTATGCCTTCCTCAGAAAGCGGCAAGTCCGTTCTTCCAATATAGCGCCTCTCAGAATTCCAAACAGTTTCGCCATGTCTGACTAAAAAAAGCTTCTCCATAGCCAAAGTTTAGCATAGGAAACGGCAAACTAAGAACAAATCCAAAACTTTATAAAAATTTTTAAATGCTCTCAGTTTCTCACATCAAGAGTTTTCGAAATATCTTAAGAAGAGTTTCAGTTTCTTCCTTAGTTAAATTAGCAAATAGCATTTCAAAAACCTGGCGAGAATTTTCTTGACAATTATTTAAAAATCTTTCTCCTTTTTGAGTAAGCATAACCCAACGAATTCTTCGGTCACCTTCCTCAACTTTGACGGTGACAAGCTTCTCTTTTAATAAAGTATTTACATATTGGGAAACTGCACTCGGAGAAATGCCAAGTTCTTCAGCAAGCTCTCCTGGCCGCCTGTTGCCTGTTTTTTTAAGGACACATAAAAGTCGCCAGTGAATATAGGAAAGTTTATAATCTCTAAAAGAAGACTTTATGCTTTCAAAAGCTCTTTTTTTAAGTTGATGAAAGGCGCTAATCAATTCAACTATTAATTGTTCTTTCTTGATGGTTTTCATTGAACAATCATCCTTTTAAAAATTGGGACTGAAACTGAAGTTGTCACAAAACCGAAAACAAAAAGAACTAGAAGTTCATGGCTAATTGAAGAGAAAGTAGCTCCTAAAACTATTACTTTTCTCAAAGCCTCAATAGCATAAGTTAACGGAATGACTTTGGAAATATACTGAACAAACTTAGGCATCATCGTAATTGGGAAAAAGACTCCAGATAAAAAAAGCATTGGAAACTGAAACATAAAAAGAAGTTGAGTAGCCGTTTCTTGCTCAGCTGCCGAAGCAGAAACCAAAATACCTAAACCAACAAAGGAAAAAACCCCTAAAATAAGAATTAAAAAGACCAGTAAAAGGCTCCCATAAACTTTGACCCCAAAAACCAGCCAAGCTAACAAAAGAACTAAAGAACCCTGTACCAGACCTCTAACTGTTTGAGCCAAAGCTTTTCCTAATATAATTGCCAGACGGTCAACTGGAGAAACAAGAACTCCATCAAGCGTGCCTTGTTCTTTTTCGCGAGAAATTGAGGCTGCAAGCCCAGTTAAAACAGCAGTCATAACAATCATTGCAATGATTCCAGGAGCCACAAACTGGAAATAATTGTGCTTTCCGGGAACAATGCCCTTAAACTCAGCTTTTATTGGGTCAATTAAATTCCTTATATTTCTTATGCTTAAAGTCTCATCGGATGCTACCCTTTCAGTTTGAAACTTAATTCTAGCTTTAATTACTTCAGCTGCAATCGATTTTGAGTATGCCGAAACAACTTGAGTCAGAATTTGATTGTACATTTGAGAAGCTTGAGGATTTGCTTGATCTTCAACTATATAAATAGTTGCCTTCTCCCCGTTAGTAATTTTCTGAGAAAAATTGGCTGGAATATATATTCCTCCGTTTACTTCGTGAGACTTAATTCCCTCTCTTATCTTTTTGAGGTTTTTGTATTTTTTTATGTTAAAAATTTTGTCGCCATCCGATGTTTTGAATTTCTTCAGCGTTTCTTCAAAACCTTGAGAATAAAAACCATTGTCAAGGTTGGATAAGCCAATATGTGCATTCTTTAAAACATTTTCGTTAGGAAAAATAAATCCTACCATTACCATCATAAAAACCGGCATCAGGAAAAACGAAAACAATCGAGCCTTATCCCGAGTAAACTCGATCAAGTCTTTCCGAGCAATAATCCATAAGTCAGACAACAATTTCACTTGCATTGCTCCTCTTTAACCTAAGCTTTATTAAGGATGCATCCCCGTTCCATTTTTAGGTTTAGATAAGGGAACATCTCGAATTTCTTCCCCCGTTAAAAAAAGATAAACATCTTCCAGGCTAGGATTTTCCTTGTTAGTAACCAACTTTTTTAAATTCTTAACAGTGTCTATAGCTACAATCTTCCCATGGTCGATTATAGCCACCCGGTCACAAAGCAATTCAGCATCAAACATGTCATGGGTGGTCAAAACAACCGTTACATCATGCTCTTTAAGTTCTCTAATAAAATTCCTGATAGCCAGAGTGGTTTGTGGGTCCAAACCCAAGGTCGGCTCATCAAGAAAAAGAACTTCAGGTTCAGTAAGAAGAGCGCGAGCAATATTTATCCTTTGTTTCATGCCAGTTGAAAAAAACATTACTAATGTATGCATCCAATCGCTCATATGAAGACGCGAAACCCATCTTTCTGCCCTCTCTCTAATAGTTTTGTTATCAATTCCGTACAGCTTGCCGAAAAATTCCAGGTTTTCATATGGAGTCAAGCGATTGTAAAGAATCACCTTTTCTGCTACCAATCCAATTTTTTCCCGAACTTTAGCTGGATTCTTAACGATATCGTAACCAGCTACCTCTGCCTTTCCAGAGGTAGGAATTAGCAAAGTGGTAAGCATTCTGATAGTTGTTGATTTCCCGGCTCCATTAGGGCCGAGCAAACCAAAAACCTCGCCCCTGCAAACTTCAAAATTTAACTGATTAACCGCAGCGAGAGTACCGAATTTTTTGGTTAGCTGTTCAGCTTTAATTATAATTTCGGAAGACATATTTCTGGACCATCCTTTTTTGTCCTATTGCAATTAGTTTAGATACTAAATATTTTATAAACTAAAGTAATTTATTTTACCATTTGTGTCAAACTTGCACTACAAGAATCTTATTACCAACAGATTTGTTTTAATTAATCGCTTTAAATAACGAGTAGCTAAAAACTAAAAATTTTTACTGAGAATCATAATAGATTTAGACAACGAAATTTTAAAAAACAACAATTATTCTGGTTTGTAAGGCTTTATATCTAAAACTGGTGTGCCATCAAGCATGTCAACATTTTTTACTTTTAAAAACCTTCCTTCTCGTTGAAGAAGTTTCATAACAGTCAAACCAATGGGATTTGGCCTCACTGGGCCTCGAGTGGCAAAAATTCCCCTTTCTTTATCATCGTGTGGCGGTTTGACTTTAAGTTTTGGTCCTTTAGAGCAATGAAAAACAAAAATCACCTCGATTTCTTGGTATCTTTCAATGCCCTCAAGGCCTTCTTCAAACTCAGGAAAAATTTCAATTACTGCTTCTTTTTCTGTCAATGTTCCCCAACGTGGCACTTCTAAAATCTTTTTAAAAGGGGTGCGAATTAATCCAATAGGTTTAAAGACAAACTCCTTATTTTTTCCTTTGCTTTTCATCAAGCCCACAAAATTAAAAAGAAAAATCAGTAAAATTATAAACAAATTTTAAGTTAGAAAGTAATAACAATTTTATTGAATTGCCAAAAATTCAAACTCAAAACAAGCTAAAGGAAATTTAAAGCAAAAACAATTCCTAAGGCAATAACTTAAAAATTTTTTTAAAAATAACAAAAAATAAAGAAAAACAGAAAAATACACATTTTTAAATAAATCCCTTTAGTCTTTTTTTGCCACTTGCTAACAATTGTAAAAAGTAAGATAATAATTTTTGGGGATAAAAATGTCTTCAACTCCAAACAATGTGCAACTTGATGAAGAAATTAAGACTTTTATAAAAGAATACATAAATTCTTTTGCGGTTTGGGATTTGATAGTTTTCTTCCACCACAATCCAAATGTCTACGACAATCCTAAAAATATAGCCATAAAAGTTGGAAGAAGCGAGGAAGAAGTTAAAACTGCTCTTGAAGAATTGGCGAGCAAAAAAGTTTTAAACTTAAAAGATGAAAGTTCGTTAGTTTATTCCTTTGAACCACCCAAACCAATCCAAGAACTAACAAAAAAGTTTGTCAGGCTATTAAGCGACCGGTCTGCTCGTTTACAAATTGTTTCTCAGGTTTTAAAGCAACTTCAAAAGAAAACCAAAAGATAAATCTTTAAAGCGGTAAGCAATTATCAGGAAAGCGTCGACAAAACTTCAAGCAGCACTTTGAAATGTTAGAAATAAAAGAAAAAAGAAGAGAATTGCAAGCTCAGATAGCTCAAGGGTTGCACCCAAAATATCACCGGTAAGCCCACCAATTTTTTTAACCATTAACCAAGCCATTAGAAAGGAAAAGAGTAAGCCAGAGAAAGCAAACAAAATTGGTGTTTGAAAAATAAAAAAAGCAGGCAAGAGGAAAAAAGTTGCGGTGGCAAACTCTTTAAAGCCTGTGGTGGAAGAAATTGCCCAGCCTAAACCTTCACTTTTTGCCGCTGGGAAAACGAAAGAAATTAGCGTTAGTAAATACCGGCTAAAGAGAGCAGCAGCCAGCAACCCTGAAGCTAAATTTTTTTGGCTTAATGAAAATACCAATGCAAACTTGCCTATTAAAAGAAAAGTAGTCGCCGAAACCCCAAAAGCACCCACTTTACTATCAGACATAACCTTTAGCAAATATTCCCTTTTGCCTCCTCTTAAAAAAGCATCAGCAGCGTCGGCCAAAGCATCTAAATGAAGAAAGCGTGAAAATAGTTCCCAAAATAGAACTATTAAAAAAGCGCGAACAGCGACAGGGAAAGAAAAAAGAAATTTATTTAGGATTATGAGAAAACCACCTAAAAACCAGCCAACTAATGGAAAATAAGCTGATATATTTGCTAAATCCTTTCGAAAAGGAGTAGGAAAAATTGAGAGAAAGGAAAAAGCTGTAGTAATTTTTCGAAATTCCTTCTCAAAGAATTTTTTTAACGACATCTCTCTATAAATCCTATTTAATCCTTACCGGAATCCCAGCAATTAAAAGATAAACCTCTTCAGCCAATGAAGCCACTTGCTGATTTAACTCGCCGAGAAGCTCAGAATATTTTCGACCAATTTTAGTTTGAGGAACTATTCCTGAACCAACTTCGTTAGATACAGCAATGGTTAAAACAAAACTATTTTTTGCCCAGCAAAAAAAATCTTTTATTGCCTGAAAGTAACTTTCCTTATTAAAATCAGGCGCTGTAAACCTCTGGGCTAAATAAAGCGTCAAACAATCTAACACTAAAACTTCAGCTTTAGCCTTAAACGATTGAACCTCTGAAAGTAAATCAAACTTAACTTCGAGAGTCTGCCACTCTTTAGGACGGTTCTCTTGATGCTTTTTTATTTTCAACTTCATCTCTTTATCAACAGGCAAAGCAGTTGCCACAAAAAGAACTTCTTTTGAGACTTTCTTAGCTAAATTGACAGCCAGAGAACTTTTACCGCTTTTTACTCCTCCCGTTAACAAAACTAATTTACCCATTTTACACCTTAACTTTTTTACTGATAACTTTTAATACTTCTCTATCAGTATCGAAAAATTTTGCTTTATCCATTGAATTAAAAATCTGCTTAGCCTGACCGCTGAAGTCTCTTTTTTCGACTTCCCTGTTAATGATCCAAACTTCTTTGCCAATTTCAGTTGCCCATTTACAAGCCTCAAGATTTCTGAAGTTTCCTTTGCTAATCGGAACATCCGTTAAAATTACTACATCTGCTTGCTTAATTAAACCCTTATTCTTTAAAAAAGCGCTGTCAGAAATGGAAGAAAAAGGTGCTTCTACCGCCATAGTTACGCCAAGCTCTCTTCCGGTAAACTCGTCAGTGTCAAGAGCATTAACAACCCCAGCTGTAACAAGAAAACCGGCCTCGGTTAACTCCCGCATTAAAAAAGAACCAGTTCCTCCTCCACAAATCAAATGAACTCTCCCTCTTTGAGGAACTGCTGCTGGCGGCGAAAAAAAAGTAAGGAAAGATTTTCCGAAATGTTTGTGTAAAGCGGCCTTTATCCCATAAGTTTTTTCTATTAAAGTCGGTTGCAAAACTTCTTCAGTTGGCCCTTCGGCTACAACTCTCCCTTTGTGAAGCAAGAGAGTTTTTTCAAAATAAGAAAGGGCCAAGTTTAAATCGTGAACCACACAGATTATGGTCATTCCTTCTTTGTTTAATTTTTTTAAAAAATCAAAAAGCTTTAGTTGAAATGACACATCCAGATTTGAAGCTGGTTCATCTAAGAGCAAAATTTTTGGCTCTTGAGCCAAAGCTTGAGCTAAAATGGCTCTCTGTTTCTCCCCGCCTGATAGCTCAGTGAAAAAGCGGTTTCGCATTTCAATTAAGTCCATTTCTTTTAAAACTCTTTCAACATTAGCATCTTGAGTAAAAATCTGGCTTTTTTTCTTTCTTTTTGAATAGCACCCCATTTTAACTACTTCTTCCACCGTAAAATTAAACTCCAGATTAAAAATTTGAGGAACAACCGCTATTTTGTTGGCAATTTCCAGGCGAGAAAAATAATTTAAATTAACATTTTCTAAGAAAACTTGACCGGCTTGTGGCTTCAAAATACCGCTAGCAATCTTAATAAGTGTAGACTTACCGCTACCGTTAGGGCCAACTATTCCAATAAAATCCCCTTCTGTTATTGACAAACTGAGCTGCGAGATGGCTTCTCGCCCATCGTAAGCAAAAGAAACTTCTTTGAATTTCAACAGATTTTCCATTTTTAAAGTTTAGTCTTTTCTCTCAAAAGATAAATAAAAAAAGGTGCCCCAAAAAAACTTGTAACCACGCCGACCGGCATCTCTGAAGGAGCGAAAGCAACTCTTGCCAGCAAATCTGAAAGGCCCATCAGTGAAGCACCAACAAAAACCGATAAAAACAAAACTTTTCGGTGATCAGGACCTAAAAGTAAACGAGTAAAATGGGGGACAATCAACCCTACAAAACCAATTATTCCAGCCGAAGAAACAGCAACTGCCGTTAAAAAAGAGGCAATGAAAAACATAATTTTTTTTACTTTTTCCACTTCAACACCAAGCTCTAAAGCTCTCTCTTCTCCTTGAAGTAAAATGTTTAGTTCGTTGGAAAAGTGAAAAGGAAGCCAAAAAAAAGGCAAAACGACGAGAGACATTTTTAATTCCGACCAGCCACGACCAGAAAAACTTCCCATTAACCAGTAAACCAAAGCGTGCAAATCCCGACCAGATTTAGCCATTAAAACCGAGACGAGAGAAGAAAAAAAAGCGGAAGCTGCCACTCCGGCTAAAAGCAAAATATAAACATTAACCTTGCCTTTCTGGCGAGCTAGCGAGTAAACAAAAATCAAAGTTAGCAAACCACCAGTTAGAGCAAAAAGAGAAAGGAAAGGAATAGAAGGCAGATTAAAAAAGAAAGCAATCGTTGCTCCAAGTGCTGCCCCAGAAGAAACACCAGTAACATAAGGCTCAGCCAGAGGATTTAAAAAGAGAGCTTGAAAAAGAGCACCAGCAATAGCTAAAGAAGCACCAACTATAAAAGCAAGCAACACTCGAGGCAAGCGAATTTGCCAGAATATTAAATTTGTTTGATAATCTGTGCTTTTGCCAAGCATTATTCGAGCAAATTCTTTTAAAGAAATAGATACTGGCCCGAAAGCAATGGATATCAGAAGAGAGAAGAGAAAAAAGAAAATTACAATAAACGTAACTAAAAAATCTCTCTTGTTAATCACTTTAACCAATTACCAGTAAATCTTTGCTCAAAAAATTTAATTCCCAAGTTTGCAATCAACCTTATCATTTTGCTTCTCTTGAAACACCAGCTTCTTCAAAAGTTGCCATTTCGTTAAAAATCCTTAGAGCAGCCTCAATAATAAAAGCTCCAAGAACTGCTCCTGTCCCTTCTCCTAATCTCATTTTAAGTAATAAATAAGGTTCAAGTCCAAGTTTCTTCAGAGCTATTTGATGTCCAGGCTCCTCAGAAAGATGAGAAGAAAAAATATATCCACAGGCTAAGGGAGCAATTTCAACTGCCAAAAGAGTAGCAGCTGTAGAAATTAAACCGTCTATCACTACTGGAATTCGATGAGCAGCAGCCGCTAATACTACGCCAGTTAAAGCCCCAATTTCAAAACCCCCAATTTTTGCTAAAACATCAATTGGGTCATTTTTGTTTGGTTGGTTAACCTCAATTGCTTTTTTAATAACTTCTGCTTTCTTTTTTAATCTGCTATCATCCAGACCTGCTCCTCTGCCAGTTATTAAATTTGGGGGGGTTTCAGTCAAAACTGAAATAATGGCAGTTGAAGGTGTGGTGTTGCCAATTCCCATATCGCCGGTGGCTATTATTCCCGCTCCATTTTTAATAGCTTCTTCTGCCACTTCAATCCCGATTTCAATTGCTCTGATTGCTTCTTGACGACTCATAGCCGGTCCTTTAACAATGTTTCCTGCACCTGATTTTACCGGTCGGTCAATTATTATCGGGTGTTTAATTTTTTCTTTAACTCCAGCATTAACCACCAAAACTTCAGCACCCACTTGTCGGGCTAAAACATTGATGGCAGCTTTTCCAGAAACAAAATTCTTAAGCATTTGAGCTGTTACTTTTTGAGGATACGCACTAACACCTTCTTCAACCACTCCGTGGTCACCGGCACAAAGAATAACCAATTTTTTACCAATTTCTGCCGGAATTTCTCCTTTTATTCCAGCCAAGCGAATAGAAAAGTTTTCCAAAAGACCCAAGCTGCCAGGCGGCTTGATAAGATTATTCTGCCTTTCACGAGCTTTAGTCATTAACTCTTCGCTTAAAGGCTTTATTTTTTCCACTATTTCATCTAATGGCATTTGTCCCCCTCCAATTAAGTTTTGGGGACTGGCTTGGCCAGTCCCCAATTCTTTAAAATACTTCTGGGTAAAGTGCTTTTGCTACTTCTCTAAGTCCATCAACCAGTCGAGGTCCAGGACGAGTAACCAGGTTGTCGTCAATTACAAAAACTTTTCCTTCCTTCACCGCTTTTAGACCAGAATAACCTGCTCTTTTTTTGATAGCATCGGGTTCATTCATACTACCTTTTACTGCCAGGTAAACATCGGGATTTTCTTTAACTAACTGCTCTTCGCTAAACTGCGGGTAACCTTCACCGGCAGAAGCGCCAATGTTTACAGCACCAGCAATTCTTAGCATATCGTCAATAAATGTATTTTTCCCGGCTGTCATTAAAGGCTGGCTGTAAATCTCAAAGAATACCCGGGGTTTGTCCTGTTTCGGAATTTTATTTCTAACTTCCTCGACCTTTGCCTTCATTTCTTCAACCACTCTTTTGGCTTCAGTTTCCTGCCCAATAATTTTTCCCACTTTTTCGATGTCAGCAAAGAGCTCTTCAAAGTTTTTCGGGTCGACTACAAAAACCTTAATTTTAAACTTGGTCAATCGATCAACTACTCCTTTTTGGACCCCTCCAGTTGCCAAAACCACCTGAGGCTTCAAAGAAATTATTTTTTCAACATTAGGATTAGCGAAGTCGCCAATTTTTTCTTTTTGCTTTGCCTCTTCGGGATAATCGCAATAAGTAGTAACACCGACTAACTTATCTCCACCGCCAACGGCGAAAACAATCTCCGTATTGGCCGGAGCTAGAGAAACTACCTTTTTTGCCGGTTCGGAAAAAGTAATTTTTGTTCCAGCATCGTCCACTAAAACAATTTTTTCAAATTTTTCAGAAGTTTCCTTTTCTCTAACTTTTTCCTGACAGCCAGCCAAACATGAAAAGCCAACTACAAAAACCAATAATAATGAAAGTAAAGCTCTCCAAGAAAATCGTGAGTTCAAAATTTTTCACCTCGCTTAATTAAAATTTTAGACTCAAGAGGACCAAAGAAAGATTAAAAAGGTAAGACTCAGAAAAGTATCGCCATCTGCATTGCCATCACCTCACATCCCGAAGGTTTAGGCTTTTTTTCAGGCAGGTCTCCCGGCTTCCAGGCTCAACAAGGCTTCAAACCTTCCCACTTCCTATATTAGAAGCAGTGGTTTAAAGCAATAAATCCTGGTTACGGTGGCGGGTCCGCGCCGGACTTTCACCGGCTTCCCTATTCTCCTTTTATCAAGGCACCTGAAAAAAACCAGAAAAATTATAGCACAAAATCTAAACAACAAAAAACCGACAAGCCCGACAAAAAAGTCGCCAACATACCCACTTTATGCTAAATTTTTTGTCTATGCAATCCGAAGAGCAAATCCAGAAGTTATCTTATGAAAATAATAAAGGGAAAAACCTTCATTGCCTTATCCATTATTGCTCATTTTTAATAATTTTTGCAGTTGGAATCTATTTAAGGTATAGCTTTCTCTTTCGACCAATTAGGTCCGATGAAGCTTGTAGCTTTATTCGTTGGGCTTCTCAATCTTTCGAATTTATCATTAAAGATTATTCTTCTGCTAATAATCATATCTTCCACACCATTTTAATGCGCCTATCCTACCTTTTGTTGGGAATGGAGCCCTGGAAACTTAGAATGCCGGCTTTTATTGCTGGAATCCTTATAATTCCAGCCACTTATTTACTTTTTAGACTTCTATATGATAAAAACACTGCTCTTTTGGCTTCAGCGTTAGTTGCTTCATCTTCATTTTTAATTGAATTTTCAGTCAATGCTCGAGGTTACACTTTGGTAGCACTTTTTTTCTTGCTAAACTTTTCCTTAGCCTATTATCTAATTCATAACCAAAATTTTTGGGGCTGGACAGCTTTTGCCTTAATTTCAGCGCTGGGGTTTTACACTATACCTGTTTTTCTTTATCCTTTTGGAACCGTTTGCCTTTGGATTTTTTTCTCAATTTTTAAGGAAGTTAACGAAGAAAGAAATAAAAAGCTATTTTTACCTTTTTTCTTTGTGCTTTTAACTTTCTTTCTTACTTTTTTATTTTACTTGCCAGTAATCCAATACTCGGGCCTTGATGCTTTAATTGCTCATAAATATGTCCTACCCCAACCATGGAAAAAATTTTGGCCTGAACTTTTAGCTTCAGTATTTCCTAATCTCGAGCTCTTCCACCGGGATATACCGCAATTTCTACGCTTAATTCTGCTTTCTGGATTTTTTCTTTCAATAATTTTTCACCAAAAAATTGCTAACTTTAAAGTTCAAATTATCTATTCCATTTTAGGATTCATGATTCCAGTAGTCTTGCTCCAGAGAGTTGTCCCACAAAATCGAATCTATCTTTTTTTGTTCCCCATTTACTACGGCTTAGCTTCTGCTGGATTAAATTATTTTCTAAAAAAACTAACTTCAGTTTTTAAAAACAGAAAAGCGGAAGAACTTATT
Organism: uncultured Actinomycetota bacterium; assembly: GCA_964426525.1. Taxonomy (GTDB): domain Bacteria; phylum Actinomycetota; class Aquicultoria; order SKW223; family CALKMS01; genus CALKMS01. The sequence continues at coordinate 15,163 of CAYRQL010000020.1, forward strand.
TTGTTGTTTTTTGCTTTATTACTGAGCACAACCCTGGGAATGCGTGTCATTCAAAATCAATCAGTTTACTATTCAAACTTTACCGGAAGTTTCCGAAACGCAGAAAAAGTTACTTTATTTCTAAAAAGTTACCTCAAGCAAAAAGACAAAATACTTGCTGTTTCTCCGACTTATTATCCCTTACTTTACTATTTTGAATATCACAATTTACCCACCCACCACTTTTACTCATTGCCAAAAAACCAAACGCTAATCGCACCTTGGATTAAAAACTTGCCTCTAAGCGAGTTTACCAAAAGAATCCAAAACCGCGGCTTCAACCCTCAAGATTACCACTTCAAACTTCTCAAAAGCTTTGAAGAATCAAATTTATTCCTTCTCAAACCCAAAAGAAGCAACTAAGGCACCTTTTTCGAGCCAAAATAATTAAAAACTTCAAATCTTTATTGCCATCCAAAATTACGTGATTAAAGATGATTAAAACAGAAATTCAAAAAAAAGATTTATATTTAAAACGCCATTTAAAATTAAACGGGGAAAAAGTCCAACAATGACCGCACTTAAAACACTAACTATTAACTTAACAAGAAATTTTTTTCTACAAGTGGCTTCTCACTTCTTTAACAATTGATGGACCGAGAAAATAAAAGAAAAGGTTGAGATGGATTAAAAAAGCCAACAAGTCTACATTGAGAAGATGCTAATGATTGGTAGGAACAACCTTAATTATCTATTAAGTTGAATTTATAAAAAGGCTGGCAGCGCCCTACTCTCCCACTCCGTTGCCAGAGCAGTACCATCGGCGAAGTGGGGCTTAACTTCCGGGTTCGGAATGGTTCCGGGTGTTTCCCCCACTCTATTTAGCCACCAGCCAATTAAATCAATCTCTATAAAATTTTCAATCATGCAAACCTCTTTGGTACCCTGAAAACTGCATAGCGGCGCCAAGCTCTGGTATTCAAGGCTAAGACCTCGACCGATTAGTACCGCTCGGCTGAAGCCATTGCTGGCCTTACACCTGCGGCCTATCAACCGGGTGTTCTTCCCGGGGTCTTACCCCTCCAATGGAACATTGGAGGATAGGAAATCTTATCTTGAGGCTGGCTTCGCGCTTAGATGCCTTCAGCGCTTATCCATTCCAGACATGGCTACCCGGCGGTGCCACTGGCGTGACAACCGGTACACCAGAGGTCTGTTCATCCCGGTCCTCTCGTACTAGGGACAAGTCCTCTCAAATTTCCTGCGCCCACGACGGATAGGGACCGAACTGTCTCACGACGTTCTAAACCCAGCTCGCGTACCGCTTTAATGGGCGAACAGCCCAACCCTTGGGACCTGCTCCAGCCCCAGGATGCGATGAGCCGACATCGAGGTGCCAAACCTCCCCGTCGATGTGGACTCTTGGGGGAGATCAGCCTGTTATCCCCGGAGTACCTTTTATCCGCTGAGCGATGGCCCTTCCACACGGAACCACCGGATCACTATGCCCGCGTTTCCGCCCTGCTCGACTTGTAGGTCTCGCAGTCAAGCCCCCTTGTGCCATTGCACTCAACACGCGATTGCCGACCGCGCTGAGGGGACCTTTGGACGCCTCCGTTACCTTTTAGGAGGCAACCGCCCCAGTCAAACTGCCCGCCTGACACTGTCCGATGCCCGGATAACGGGTCATCGTTAGAACCCCAGCACACCAAGGGTGGTATCCCAAGGATGGCTCCATCCCAACTAGCGTCGGGACTTCTCAGCCTCCCACCTATCCTGTACATGGAGAACCGAAGTTCAGTGTCAGGTTACAGTAAAGGTTCACGGGGTCTTTCCGTCCAGTCGTGGGTAACCCGCATCTTCACGGGTAATGCAATTTCGCCGAGCTCCCTGCTGAGACAGTGCCCAGATCGTTACGCCATTCGTGCGGGTCAGAACTTACCTGACAAGGAATTTCGCTACCTTAGGACCGTTATAGTTACGGCCGCCGTTT
>CAYRQL010000021.1:0-16830 GCA_964426525.1 uncultured Actinomycetota bacterium
CTTTGAACAGCCATTATCCCATTGCACATTGGCAAAACAGCTAAAATAACTTCAAAGCAACCACAGCAGGTCATCGGGTCGTGAATCATTGAGTAAAGGGAGACGCTTTCAATCTTATTATGTGAGCTACGTTGAACAAATTCGTTAACACCTTCCCAGATGCCTTTTTCCTCATCGATCAACACTCCTTTTTCGATTGGCTGATTACCTCCGGTAGGCTCCATTTCGTAGTGAGCCTGTGCGTCAAGCCAGGTGTAGGCACCGCAGAGACCAATTCTCTCAGGGGAAATTACGCAAACGTGAGAAGGAGCAAATGATTGGCAGAGGGTGCAGCTGTAAAAAATATCGACGGAAGCATCAGTAAGAGCTTTTATTCTTTCATCTCTTTCGTGAAAGACTTTTCTGGCTTCTTGCTGCATTTCAATTACTTTTTCTTCTTCGGTGTATATATCTACCTGAACTTTGTCCACAATACGTCCATATTCAGCATGAAGACTTGCTCTTATGGCTTCTCCGATATGTTTTAATCTGAGCCCCTTTTTGTAGGCTTCACGACTGATTCTTATCCAGCTGGTATCGCGTTGACCTATATGCATTACTCCTGAAACATGATTGATAAAGCGATGAATCTGCCTTTCCAGCACAGGTTCAAATTCTTTTTTCATTTTACTTCCAGCCACTTTTACAAGAATACCTAAAGGCATTCTTCCGCCTTCGGCAGGAAGGGTATCGATATCGGGTCCGTGCAGTTCAACTTTATTATCTTCAACCTCGTCGAAAGGTGCCATTACCAGCAGCTCAAAAGAAGGAGTCTTGGTAGCCCCAAATTCCGCAAACAGGTTCTCTTTTCTTACCCTTTCGCCTTCAAAGGCAGGACCATAGGGAACAGGGAGGTCTACCTTCACCACTTCAACTTTTAGACCTCTGACTTCAAGAGCTTTGCTGACGATCTCGTCGATAGATATCTTTGGCACCACATGTTCATAAAGACAGATACCTGTGGGATAAATCGGAGGGATGTCCTGATCGGTAATAACTGGGGCGCCCCAGTTTATAGCACCGGCAGCGGTGGCATATTTTTCTTCATCTATATATCCAAGAGCAAGGACAAATGCAAATATCCGGTTTTTCACGTAAAGAAGCATCCGACGATAGTCACCAGGCGTGATTCCTCCAAAAGCCATAGCAGCTCTGGCAGCAAATCCAACGGCATAAATAGCTGAGTAGATGTCTTTTCCGAATGGAATTAGGCGGGTTTCCCATCCGAGTTCAACACCAGCTTCGGCTAACTGTTCAGCAATAGAGACCCCGTCGGTGTTACCACAGAAAAATGTATAAAGGTTGGTTGCCTGAAGTTCCTGAGCAAGCTTAACTGCACTTCCCGTATTGGAGGCGGCTCCAACCACCACCGCAAAGCCGGGAGCGCGGCCATCAGTAAATTCCACTCCTCGTTCACGGAGAATGACGTCATCCGGAGGCCCCAACCAGATTCCTTCTGCCTGACTCTGACCAATGGCAGGTTTGGTGAATTCAATTACTTCTTCAGCAAAAAGTGTTGCCATTCCAGCATCAAGCGCAGGCCCGAGATAAGGAAGCCAGACTTGATCAGAGGGAATAGAAGGCAGCAATCTTTCAGCTTCTTCAATCACTAGCTTAAAATCAGACAGCTTTTCAACTTTGTGTCCCATGATGGAGTAAATGATAGGAACGAAATATGCAGTGTCAGGTGGCTTTATAAGATAATCTTCACCCTGCATTTCAATTGCCTGATTCAGTTGTTTCTTCGCTTTACCTATTATTTTATGAGCGCCTTTTATGGCTGAACTGAGAATGAGCTTTGACATGATTTTTCCTCCTTACTCCACCGGTAGTTCTCTACGCATTGCCATGTCATAGAGAACTCGGGCAGGTTTTTCGGTAATTCCTAATTTCTCACGCTTATTATTGATAAGGTCGATGATTTTTGTTGCCATCAAGCAAGGTTCCGGTTCGTAATGAAAACGAGCCCCGAACATATTTTCCAAGTCTTCGTAAAGCAGTTTTTCCATCCCCGGGCTTCCCCAGGTAGGATGGCGGACTCCGATAAAAACGTTAACACCTGAAGCTACAAAATAATGTGCGATTGCTTCTGCTTTTTCACTCATCCATTCAGGAGCTACCCCTGCTACTGGCAAATCACTAACATCTTCTCCAAGACCACCTTCGCGAACCATTGCACTGCAAGCGACCAGGATTCTACTATTGTCGACACAGGCTCCGGCATGAAGTATTGGAGGAATTCCTACGGTCTCGCAAATTTCTCTTAAGCCAGGACCTGCTTTTTCAGCTGCTTCAGGTAAAAGAAGCCCTGCTTTTGCAAACGCACCAGCAGCACATCCTGTAGAAACTACTAAAATATCATTCTTTATCAGCTCTTCAGCAAGAGTTATGTGGAAGCTATCCTGAGGAATACGAGGGTTATTACAACCAACTATTCCTACCACTCCTTTTATTCTTCCCCAGATGATAGCGTCATTAAGAGGCCTGTATGAGGCTCTGAATTTTCCTCCGAGTATATAGTTTATAGTTTCATGTGAAAAGCCAGCCACTAAATCCATTTTTTCATCGGGAATGCGAACCTTATTTTTGTCACGATTCTTAAAGTTTTTTATGGCAAGGGTAACGATTTCTCTGGCTACTTCCATTGCTTTTTCGTGCTCAAACTCAATATGCATTACGCCTGTGTATTTTGCCTGAGGTGATGTAGTAATTAGAAGGGTATGGTAATAGCTGGCAACCTGTGCCAGAGAAGGCATCAGACACTGAACATCAACAATCATTGCTTCCACCGCACCGGTGATAATCGCCAGTTCCTGGTGAAGGTGGTTTCCAGCAAGAGGACAACCTTGTCTCATTAAGACTTCATTTCCAGTACAGCACAAACCTGAAATGATGATTCCGTCGGTAGCCCCTACCTCTGTTGCTTTTTCAATCATGTCAGATTCTTGAGCCACTCTGGCAATGGAATCGGAAAGAAGTGGTTCATGGCCATGGACGATAATATTTACAGCATTTTCTTTGAGCACACCTAAATTAGCTTTTGAGCGAATCGGATAGGGTGTCGAAAGAAGTATATCTGTAAGTTCTGTAGCCAGCATAGAGCCGCCCCAGCCGTCTGCAAGAGCTGTTCTCATTGAAGAAAGTGTGATATCAAGGTGGTCATGGTCAACTCCCATTGCCGTTCTATGAAGAAGATCAACTACTTCACGGTCTATTCCGCGTGGCTCGACTCCGAATTCATGCCAGATTTTCTGTCTTTTCTTAGGTGCTCCTTTTAAAAAAGTAAGCTTTCCTTCCTGTCGACCAAACTCTTCTTCAGCTTTTTCTGCGAGAGAAAGGGCTATTTCGTTAACAGGTCTATCCTTTGTTTCAATTCCAAACTCTTCAGCCACGCGATAAAGTTTTGGAATATCTCTTATTTCATAGCCGGGCATTTTCCCCTGAGAGGCTAGCTTTAAAGCGTGAACAATATGTCTTCCGTGGTCTGAATGAGCCGAGGTGCCAGCGGCCACCATTCTGGCTAAGTTTCTGGCTGCAATGGTATCTGCGGTAGCTCCACATACTCCTCTTTTCTCTTCAGGTGCTTTTGGGTTAATGCGGCAGGGTCCCATCCAGCAAATGCGACAGCAAGTACCCGCATCTCCAAAAGCGCAAACTTTCATATCTTCTTTTCTTTCCCAAATAGTTTTGACACCTTCCTCCTCGGCTTTTGAAAGTATCTTCTGAGCTGCTGGGTCTATAGTTTTATCTTCGTAACCCATTTCATTCACCTTTCCTTTCTCGTGAAACGAGTTTTTCACGTGTATTTTTAAGTAGCTCCAGGCTTTTTGGATGCCTTAAAGCTAAAAGATTCGCTCCGGCAAGCATTAGCGCAATGGCAGTGATCACTTCCCAGGCTATTCCCCGTTTTTCTTCATCACCCCAAGTTGGTTCTTCGTCTTGGCTAACTTTTGCTTCTTTAGTCTTCCAGGTTTCCTGACCCACTGTGCAGATTATCGGAAGCTGGGTCACCTCGTCGTTTTGAACCAAAGCTGCTAAGCGGAGTCGCTCTATAATCGAAAAGGTATATTCAAGTCCATAACCCAAAGCTCCAGTAGTCGGGTCCATAACTATTCTTTCTAAAGGCAACCCCATCTGAGAAATTAAGATGTTCACTTGTTTGGCAATGTTTACATCAACCGGCGAAAACGCAATAACATTGTGATTGGTAGGTGAAACTGGAGCTACAACTAATTTGTAGCTTTCTTCATCAGCTGGGCCAAGCAACAATCGACTATCTTTTATCTTATCTGCAATTTTTTGCAAAACCTGAGGATCAGTTTCTTTACTGCCTGAACCATAAACAACCAGTGGCACATTTACTGCGTTTTTAATTTCCTCTACCAAATTAGCAGCTTGATTTGCATCGTGTTTTCGGTTATCTGGATGAGTGCCGGTAAGTCTTATAAGCAAAAACTCAGCTCCCATCTCAACGCATTTCTTAGCCCAAGCAATAGGTTCCTGCCATACCCCTTGATAAATTTGAGCTAATGCATCAGCCCATTCAGCAGGCTCTTCATCTAAAATCTCCAAACCAAAAAGCACTTTATTGGGCATCTCTCCTTCCCAGAGATAAAATGGGAAGCAAGTTTCTCCACCAACCTTTAAACCATCAGTACCAATCTCAACTTCTTTTATCTTGCCGGAATAACTATTTAAAATCTTTTCTTCAATCATTTGCTATCCCTCCAAACTCTTTTCAAAGGCAAAAACAGTATTCTTCAAAAGCATTGCGACTGTCATTGGCCCAACGCCGCCTGGAACAGGTGTTACGCTAGCTTTCTTTTCTACTTCTTCAAAATCAACATCGCCTACTAACTTTCCTTCAACCCGATTGATTCCCACATCAATAACACAAGCACCATCTTTAACCATATCTCCCTTGACTAAACGAGGGCGGCCAGCTGCCACCACCAGGATGTCCGCTCTTCGAGTAACCTCTCCCAAATCACGAGTGCGCGTATGACAAACTGTAACCGTTGCATGTTTTTGTAAGAGCAGTAAAGCAACCGGTTTGCCAACTATATTGCTTCGACCAACAACCACCGCTTCCTGACCTTCAATCGCGAAACCGCTTCTTTCAATCAGTTCGATAATTCCCTGAGGAGTGCAAGGGATAAAAGTTTTTTCCCCAGCCACTAAACGACCAATGTTTATAGGGTGAAAACCGTCAACATCTTTTTCTGGCTTTATCTTTTCTATGATAGCGCTTTCATTTAAATGCCCAGGTAAAGGTAGTTGAACTAAAATTCCGTGAACAGCAGGGTCTTCATTTAGCTCTTCAATTTTCTTTGTTAACAAATCCTGAGTTATGTCAGCTGGTAAAGATATTTTAAAAGAAGTTATTCCAACCTCAGCACAAGCCTTTTCTTTTTGGCCAACATAAACCAGAGAGGCTGGATTCTCTCCAACTAACACAACAGCCAAACCAATGTTTTTGCCAGTTTTAGTAGTTAAATCTCTAACCTTTTCCTTAACCTCTTCTCTTATTTGAGAAGCGACTGCTTTGCCGTCTATAATCATTTTTTCACTAACTCCTTTTCAAAAACTAAGGATAAATTCTTAGTCAAGGCTTGCCAGTAAGCCGAGTCTATGGAAAGCTGAAAAATCGATTTATTCTTATTCTCATTGTTTAAGATTTCAACATCATAAGGCAGAAATCCCAAAAGTTCAGGCTCGTTAAAATCAACTAACCGCCGAGTTTCTTCTTCAGAAGTGACCTTGTTCACCATCAAATAAAATCTTCTGATGTTCAACTCAAGAGAACTTGCCAGACGATAAAGACGCTGAGCTGTAGCTAAACCCTTTGAAGTTGGCTCGGAAACCAAAAAGAGATAATCAATGTCGCGGGTCAGTCGGCGGTTCAAGTGTTCCATTCCAGCTTCGTTGTCAATGACCAAAGCCTTGTAAGCTTTTGCTAGCCGATCAAGATAGCTCCGCAATAAATTATTAGCTGCGCAGTAGCAACCCGGACCCTCAGGACGCCCCATTACCAATAAATCAAATCCCTGGCTTTCAGTTAACGCTTCTTCGGCTTTAATTGAAAGCCAGGTTTCCTTACTCATCGAAGTTGATTCTAATTGCTTCATTTCCTCAACAATCTCCCCCACTGTGAGGTGATAACCCACTCCCAGACTTTCGTTTAAATTAGCATTTGGATCAGCATCAACCGCCAGTAAAGGAAGGTAATTTTTTTCTAAAAGAAATCTTATCAAGGCAGCAGAAAAAGTAGTTTTCCCTGCCCCACCTTTTCCGGCTACCGCTATAGAAATCATCTCCTGATCACCTTCTTTTCTTTTTTAAACAACTCTGTAACCGAAGGAAAGAGTTCGGCATGGGTATGAGGCAGAAAAAGGGCTGAAACATATTCATCCATAAAACGACCACTTCTTGCTAGTTCAAGATAGGTCACTCGAGAAGCAATCTCAAGAGCTTTTTCTTCAAGCTCCTTAGATAAAGCAACCAATCGAGCCCCAAACAAAGAAGTGTTGCCTAAAAACTCTATTTTCCCCAAAGGTATATCAGGCAACAAACCTATTATGATAGCTTTTTGAGCATCAATATAGTGACCAAAAGTCCCTGCAATATAGAGCTTTTCTATATCTTTAAAGTCAACTTCTGCCGTTTCTATAAGAAGTTTTATTCCGGCAAAAATAGCTGCTTTAGCCCTCATTAAATTATCTATGTCTGACTCGGTAATAGTAATATCCTTTGATGGGTCTTCGCTTTTATAAATAACAAATTCATAGTCTCCATTGCTTTTTCGCAAGCGGTCTGATTTGCATGAAAAGACAAACTTCCCCCGCCGGTCAATCAATCCGGTTAAAAAGAGCTCAGCTATTAAGTCAATCAATCCTGAACCACATATTCCCGTTGGTGAAGTATCTCCCACCGTCACAAATTCAACATTACAAGTTTTGCTGTCAATTTTCACTTCCTCAATGGCTCCTGGTATAACTCTAGTACCGTGCTTTACTCCGCCACCTTCAAAAGCTGGACCAGCCGAACAAGAGCAACCCAAAAACCAGTCACCTGTTCCCAAAACTATTTCGCCGTTAGTGCCAATATCAATAAACAAACGCAATGGACCTTTTTTATAAAAACCAGCTGCTAGTAGACCAGCTACAATATCAGCACCCATAAAGCTGGCAACGCAAGGCAATAAGAAAACATAGGCTTTTTCAAATAGACGAAAGCCTAAATTTTCTCCCCTCTCCCAGTAGCCAAAGTTGGTAACTGGAACATAAGGCTCTTCCTGAATAAAACCAGGGTAAATTCCACCCAAAAGATGCATCATAATTGTGTTGCCAGCAACATAAATGCCAGAAACTTCGTCAACCGAAACACTCGCCTCTTCAATCAGTTTCTTCCCCATTTGTTCAATTGCTCGAATCACTTCTTTTTGTAGTTTTCGAAGACCGCTTTCTTTCTTTCCATAAACCACCCGAGAAATAACATCTTCTCCAAAAGCTATTTGAGGATTGTAGCGAGAAGACCGGCCCCAAACATCTCCCGAGGAGAGCTCAACCAGTTCAACTACCAGAGTGGTAGTCCCAATGTCTACTGCCAAGCCAAAGGGGCCAAATATTTTCTTCCCCCCGAACAAATTAGTCATAAAAGCCTTATCTCCTTGATCAAAAAGAGTCGCTGTTACTTTCCAATCATTCTCGCGAAGAAGAACAGGAGCTTCTTTAACCACATGATAAAAAGGTAAAATTTCCTTTGGGTAAACTTTCTTCACTGCTCTTACTATTCTTGCGCAGTCACTAAGGTTATCTTCAAGCGAAGGCTCAGGCAAGCTAAGGAATGCTTTTTTAAATCGGGGGTTTTTTTTGGTTGTGCTTAGCTCTTGAGACAGGTAAAGTTCTCCTTTTTCTTCCAGCAAAGCATCACCTAAAAGGCGGGTTTCCGGAGGGACGAAGATTTTACAATCACTCATAACTTGAAGCTGGCAAGCTAAACGGTAATTCTTTTCTCTCATCTCAGGTGCCAGCTGATAAGAGCTGGGGGTTTCAAGCACTTCTCCTTCAATCACTCTTACTTTACATTTACCACAAGTGCCCAACCCGTTGCAGGACGAGTTAAGATGAACACCAGCTTCACGAGCAATTTTGAAAAGCAACTCGCCCTTCCGCGCCGTAACTTTGCGGTTAGAAGGTAAAAACTCAATTTTTGGCAACTTACCTCCTAAAAGAGTCCTCTTACTCTACCGTCTTCAGCCAAGTCCACATGCATAAAAGCAGGTTTTCGAGGTAACCCTGGCATTGTTCTCATCTCCCCGCAAAGGGGGTAAATAAAGCCAGCTCCGGCTGAAATTCTGGCTTCCCGAATTGGCAGGCGAAACCCTTTAGGAACTCCTTTTAAGTTTGGATCATGAGACAAAGAAAGATGAGTTTTAGCCATGCAGATAGGGAGGGTTCCATAACCAATCTCCTCGTATTTTGCCAATTGTTTTTCAGCCAAAGGAGTATAATCAACACCGTCAGCCCCGTAAACCTGAGTCGCAATTGTTTCAATTTTTTTCTTCAAAGGCCAATCCAAAGGATAAAGAAAGTTAAAATCTGATGGTTTTTCACAAGCTTTCATAACAGCTTCAGCTAGTTCAAGCGCGCCTTCCCCACCTTTGGCCCAATGTTCACACGGAAAAGCACCCTCGGCTCCAGCCTCCAAAGCTGCCTGGCGAACCATTTCGACTTCCCTATCAGTGTCATGAGTAAACTTATTAACTGCTACTACCACCGGAATGCCAAACTGTTTAGCTATTTTAATATGGGCCTTGAGATTCTCAACTCCCTTGCTTAAAAGTTCAAGATTTTCTTGGGTATAAGCAAGATCAAGAGGTTTGCCAGGAACAACGCGTGGGCCTCCGCCGTGCATTTTCAAAGCCCTAATGGTAGCAACAATAACCACACAGTCAGGTTTTAGTCCAGAGTAGCGACATTTAATGTTCATAAACTTCTCCATCCCTATATCAGCACCAAATCCAGACTCAGTTACTACGTAATCAGCCAGTTTTATAGCTATCTGGTCAGCCACGATAGAAGAGTTGCCGTGAGCAATGTTAGCAAAAGGACCAGCATGGACAAAAGCAGGCTGTCCTTCTAAAGTTTGCATTAAATTAGGCATAATGGCTTCTTTTAAAAGAACAGCCATCGCTCCAGCTACTCCTAAGTCCTCAGCAGTTAAAGGATTACCGTTTTTATCCAAGCCCCAGATAACCCGACTTAAGCGCTCTCGTAAATCCTTAAGACCAGTAGTAAGAGCCAGTATGGCCATAACCTCTGAGGCTACAGTTATATCAAACCCTGTCTCGCGAGGACGCCCATCTTGTTCGCTACCCAGACCAATAATCACCTTTCTTAAGGCTCGGTCGTTAACGTCAACAACCCGATTCCAGTTAATACTATAAGGGTCAATATTCAGTCTTCTTAAGCCTATTGCCGCCAGTTCATCATCAGATAGGCGGTCTTCATGCATTAAACGGGCATCAATGGCAGCAGCTAAAAGATTATGGGCAACTCCAACTGCGTGAATATCGCCAGTTAGATGAAGATTAAAATCTTCCATTGGGACCACCTGAGAATGTCCGCCACCGGCTGCTCCACCTTTTATCCCAAAAGTTGGACCCATCGATGGTTGACGAATACAACAAACTACATTCTGGCCTAGTTTCCCCAAAGCTTGTGTTAAACCAATAGTTGTGGTTGTTTTGCCTTCGCCCAAAGGCGTAGGGGTTATAGCAGTTACATCAACATACCTGCCATTTGGTCGACTGGCAAACTTTTCTCGCACCTCCAGGTGGACTTTGGCCTTGTAATGACCGTAGTATTCAATGTCCTTATCAGTCAAACCTAAGCTTTCAGCCACTTCGATTATAGGCTTTAATTTGGCAGCCTGGGCAATTTCTAAATCGCTATTCATTCTTTATTTAACCCCCTTTTTTATTTTTGCTTACCCTAATTTTAAAAATTTAAAAACCCTGTTTATAGAATTCACAAAATAAGTCCGGTGTAAAAAATTTTAAAGCAACTTTAAAGTAAAGCAAAAAAACATTCGGCTAACGGTTAAATCAAAAAGCTCAAAGAAGGTTTACCTGGATAAGCGAGCTGATGTTTTCTCTTTTTCCTCGCTAAATCGGGGTATCTTGATAGTAACTTTGGTCCCTTTTTTCAGTTCGCTATCAACCTTTAAGTTATACTCATCTCCAAAAATAGCTTTAAGGCGAGCATTAATCAAATTAAGACCCAACCCCAAGCCTTTACCAAACCCACGTTCGAGAATCCTTTTTAAATTCTCCCTTGGTATGCCCACTCCGTTATCGCTCACTACTATCTCAGCCTCGCCATTTATTTCTCTAACTAAAATCTCCACCTTTAACTCCCCTTCCAATGGAAAACCATAACTTATCGAGTTCTCAACAATTGGCTGAAGAGTAAATGGAGGAATAAGCCATTCGCTGACTTTTTGTATTCGCCTTATGATTTTAAAATCTAAGCGATTGCCAAATCGAGCTTTTTCTAGTGAAAGATAAGTTTTAAGATAATCCAGTTCTTCTTTTAAAGTTATTAAATTTCTCTCGCCCAACTCCAGGGTGTGGCGAAAAAAGTCAGAAAAATTTAATAGCAATTTCCTCGCTTCTATCGGGTCAGTTCGACAATAAGCAACTGCAGTGTTCAAGACATTAAAGAAAAAGTGAGGATTAATTTGAGCCTGAAGCGCTTTTAATTCCGCCTCGCATGCCATTCTTTCCAGATAAGTCACCTCGGAAAGCTCAAGTTGGCTTTCCAGTAACTCCTTTAAACCTTCCGCTACAACCAGAGAATTTTCATCTATTTGGTTAGCTGAAGAATAATAAAACTTCAGGGAACCAATAATTTTCCCCTTTTTCTTTAAAGGAACAATAACGGCAGCTTCCAACGGGCAGGAACCTACAGGGCAGCCAATTTCTGCTCTCTCTTTAATAACTTCGATTTCCCCACTTCTCAAGACGCGTTTGGTGGCTTCAGTAATCAAGGGAGAACCGGGTAAATGATGGTCTTCTCCTTTACCAACAAAAGCTAAAATATTGGAGCGGTCTGTAATCGCAACTGCCAGAAGTTCCATTTCCTGTTTTACAATTTTTGCTACTTCATAAGCTGAGTGAGCAGTCAACCCTTCTCGAAAAAGTGGCAGAGTTTTCTGGATAATATTAAGAATGCTATGAGATTGATAAGCGCGGGCGTGCTCAATCTCTCGACGAGAATAACCAATAAAAAATAAAATTATCAGGGCAACAAATAAAAAACTGAAAAACAAAAAGACCTCTAAAAAAGACAGATGAATTTGTTCAAAGAAATAGAGAATTGCTGTTAAAGAAGATAAAAAAACCATTATTGTAAAAACAAGAGCAACAAAGAAAAAGAAAGATCTTTGTTGAAATTTTATTCTTTCCAAACGAATGTCCCAGTTTTTCACTTTAGTTCTTTAAAACTTAAGCACTTTTCTTAGTAGCTTCGCTTTACGCCGGCTTACTAAGATTTCACTTTTCCCCATGTCAGCCATACGAAGAAGAATCACTCCTCGAGACAAGGGAATAATCTCAGAAATCTTATTTAAATTGACCAAGTACTTACGATGAACGCGAAAAAAACCAAACCTTGCAAGTCTCTCTTCTAACCTTTTTAGACTGCCCGAAATTAAGAACCTCTGGTCAATGGTGTGAAGCATGGCATAGTCATCCCGGGCTTCAAAGAAAAATATCTCCTCAGGTAAAACTGGGACTCTTTTGCCGCCTTCCTTTTCAATAAACAATCTTTCAGGGGTTTCAGGATACTTTTTTTCTTCTTTTTGCTCTCTCTCAGCAATGCTAAAGCGCCTTTTCAATCGAGCTGCTGTTTCCAAAAACCTCTGCTCAGAAACCGGCTTCATCAAATAATCTAAAGCTTCTAATTCAAAAGCCTTCAAAGCATGTTCGCTATAAGCAGTAACAAAAACCACTGCTGGCGGATGAGCCATTTTCTTTAAAATGCCCGCCAGTTCCAGCCCCGAAATTCCCGGCATTTTTATATCTAAAAAAACTACGTCAAACTGAGAAGAGTTTAAAAATTCGATGGCTTCAGTCACAGTCTCAGCCTCAGCAACAACTTCCATCGCCCCTTCTTGAGAAATAAGATGTTTTAGTTCTTCTCGCGAGCTTTCCTCATCTTCAACAAGTAATACTTTTAATTTATCCATCGCTACCTTTTCCCCGACACTCCCAACAACTCTCTTGCTTGAGCAGCTAGATAAAGAGACCCGGTAATCACCACCAATTCGCTTCTTTCTGAAGCCAAATTTACTGCTTCAGCTAAAGATTTAACTTCTTTTAGTAATGATTTAGTATTATACCTCAAAAATTCTTTTTTTAATTTAGCCAAGGGTAAGGCGCGAGAAGAGAGCGGTTCAACCAGAAAAATTTCTGAGGTTTTAGCCGCTAAAAGAGATGCCATAGACCGGTAGTCCTTGTCTTCTAAAACCCCAAAAATAAAAGTTGGGATCATCTCCGGGAAATGCCTTTTGATTGCCTGAAATAAGACTTCTAAACCCGAAGGATTATGAGCGCCATCAATTACTATCCAGCCGCCTCGGTTCTCTAAAACTTCAAAGCGAGCTGGCCAATAAGCCTCTTTCAATCCTTGCCTTAGCTGCTCTTCGTTCACTGGAAACTTGCTCATTAAAACTTCAGTAGTCAAAAGAGCCAGAGAAGCATTTTCTATTTGGTGCTTGCCTAAAAGTTGGATTTCTAAATTTTTTTGTTTTACCGAAACTCCTCGATAGTCAAAAAATTGTTTTTTTAAGTTGTATTCTTTCTCTTTTAACTCGCAAACATCTTTTAAAAGAAAGGCTGGCGCCCTTTTTCTTTCAGCCTCAGCTTTTAAAGCTTTAAGAGTTGGGCGCTTTGTTTCGGAAGTTATCACTGGAGTCATCTCTCTTATTATCGAAAGGGATTCAGTTAATATCTCAGGATAAGTGCTGCCTAAATACTCCTGGTGCTCCATTTCGATTTGAGTAATAATTGTCGCCACCGGACTTACTCTATTTGTTGCATCAAATCGTCCTTCGATTCCTACTTCAACAAGTGCCAGGTCTACTTTTTTTCGGGCAAAATATAGAAAAGCCAAAGCCGTTAAAAACTCAAAATAAGAAGGTTGGCCAAGTTCTTTTTTTTTAACCGCCTTAAAGAAAGCTGGCTTTACCTCATCTATCAAGTTTTCAAGTTCAGAGCAGGAAATTGTATTGCCTCCTATTCTGATACGCTCATTAACCCGATGCAAATGGGGAGAAGTATAAGCACCAACTTTATAGCCAGCTTTCCTATAAATAGATAAAAGAAAAGCCAGAGTTGAACCTTTGCCGTTAGTTCCTGAAATCTGGATGGCTGGAAAGTTATTTTCTGGGTTGCCAAGCTCCTTAAGTAAGAAAGAAATTCTTTCTAAGCCGGGCTTAATTTTTTCCGGCTTGAGTGAACTAAGAAAACTGAGCGGATTAATTTCCACCTCCCCCTAACTCTGAAGCCAGAAAAATAAGACCAATTAAAAGAAGGAAAAGGCCAAAAAGTTTCTCAAGCAACCTGGAGTTTAGCTTTAAAGCTATCTTAGAGCCTAAAAAACTACCCGGCAAAACCCCAAAAAGCAAGCCTGAAGTCACCAGCCAATTTATATCTCCCAACCAGAAATGAAACAAAGACGCGGGTAAAACAATCAAAGGCGTAGTCATTAAAGAAACAGAAATTGCTTCTTTAATTTCCAGGCCACGAAAATAAATTAAGCCCGGTATTAAAACAAATCCCCCACCCAGGCCAAGTAATGCAGAGTAAGAGCCTGTTAATAAACCAAGGAAAGCCAAAGTCAAAGAAGAATTGGCAAATCTTTGCGAACAAATAGAAACAAAACCCCTTCTGCTGTCACCTTTAAAAATAAAATTAATTGAGACCAGAATAACAATAACTGAAGTTAATAACATTATAAACTTTCCGCCTAAAAGCTTAACCAGCCCAGCACCGGCTAAAACTCCAAAAAAACCGAAAAATGCCAGTTTTTTCACCTCAAAAAATCTTTTAAAACCGGCTCGATAAAAATTAAAAGCAGCTAAAAGCGCACCAGGAATAATTGGAGGTAAGGTTGTGCCAATTGAAAAAAATGGGCTCAAGCCTAACCAGAGCCTTAAAAGAGGAGTAGCAATAATTCCGCCACCAATGCCAAATTGGCCAGAAAGATAACCCGAGAGAAAACCGATGAAAACAGCCTCTGGCAACATAAAAACATTATAAACTAACAGCAATACTTTGACTCCTGGTAATCAAAATCACCAACTTTATTTAACCAAACATTAAACTCTTGAAAATTGTCCAAATATTAATATAATGTTAAATTTACATATATTTATACAAATTTATATACAAAAAAATGGCAATACCACCTGCAACAAGTAATAGGTGTTAAATCTATTTATTGCAAAATTTAAATGCCAAACAATCAGAAGAAACCTTAAACTTGCGCTCTCGTTACAAAATATAAAGAAAAGTGAAGGATTATATTTTAACATTGATACCTTGCTTGTTCTTAAAGGTAAAAACTGTTAAAATTGCAATAATCAAGGTAGAAATAGGAGCTTTTAAAGCAGCAGAAAAGGACGATAAATAAAATAATGAATAGATTTGTGCCGCTTTTAGTAATTGTTTTTATCTTTTTCTTGTTCGCGCTTTCCTATACACAAGCAGCTATGATAATTGTTGACCCAGGACACGGTGGTTACGACCCTGGGGCTGTCAATGGTGAACTGGAAGAAAAAACGGCCAACTTAGCAATAGCCAAGTATCTTAACAAACTTTTACGAGAAACCGGCCTGGGTTCATACCTTACCCGGAGTGGCGACATCTATGTATCTTTAGAAGATCGAGCAAACCTGGCTGAGCAATGGGAAGGAGATATCTTCATCAGCATTCATAATAATTCTAACACTAATAGCAGCGTGCAAGGAAGTGAAGTTTACTATTACTCAAGCAGCCCTTACGCCAGCCAGAGTAAAGATTTAGCCACTAAAGTTCTTGACCAGCTTTGCCTAGCAACCAGCAATACCAATCGGGGCGTAAAAACCGCCTCTTACTATGTTTTAAAAAACAACACTTCAAGAGTGGCTATATTAGTAGAGGGAGCCTTTGTTAGCAATCCAGCTGAAAAAAGCCTTCTCTCTGACCCAAGCTACCTGAGGAAAATTGCTCTTGGAATTTTCAATGGTCTCATCCACTATCTCAGCGGAGTAAAGCCTATTACCATTGGTTCAACCGGCAACTTCAATACTTACCTTTCTAACGGCACCCTTCTCAGCACTTTAAACAATAAAGACATTGTTTCAATTATTTACTACAATGGCAAATATCTAATAGCTGATTCGAGCGGGGTGGTTACTAAATCCAATTATTATCCTTGTTTTCGCCCCACTTCTCCCAGTTACTTAATGAAAGTTCTTTCTTATCAAGATTATAACTACAATAAAACTATCAACTACAATGTTTTTCGCGGTAATATCGAGTGCCAGTACTCTCCTACTTCAAAAAAAATTTGGGTTATCAATGAACTCCCAATTGAAGACTATATAAAAGGAAGCGCCGAAGAACCTAACAACAACCCAGCCGAGTTTTTAAAAGCAATGGCGGTAATTCAAAGAACTTACGCGCTTTATCATGTCGAGCATGGCGGAAAACACAAAGGAGAGCCTTTTCACCTAAAAAATAGCCGTTTGGGAAATGGCAACGACCAAGTCTATGCTGGTTACAACTTTGAAAAAAATATCCCTAATGTAGTTGACGCTACCAATAAAACAGCCGGCACAGTTGTTAAATATACAACTTATACCGCTATAACTCCTTTTTCTTCCGGAACCGACGGCCGAACTCGAAGCTGGAAAGAGGTATGGGGAAAAGATGTGCCTTGGTGCCAAAGCGTTCCTGATCCTAAGGGTTACCGCTACCTTGATGCCAATGGCAACCCCGTCTGGTATCAAGTGGGCACCGGCGGCGTTCACGGCGTTGGTTTAAGTGCTTCCGGCGCCAGGCGTTTCGCTGACGAAGAAGGCTGGAGTTACCAAAAGATATTAAACTATTATTATCGAGGTATTAATCTTTCCACGCCGTTTATTCAGACTCCTTTCTCCTGGGAAAAATCCCTAGTAGCTGCTGGCAACTTTAACTTCGACAACAAAGAAGATTTAATCCTTTTTTATAACTACGGAAACTCAACCAGTGGAATCTGGTTGCTTGAAGCAACAAGCACAGCTTTTATTCCCAGGCTAACCTGGAAAAGTGGAGTTGGAAAGTTTAGCTGGGATAAAAGTAAGGTTACCAGTGGAGATTTTGATGGGGATGGGAAGGATGACTTAGCAGTGTTTTATAACTATGGAAGCGGAACAAGTGGGGCTTGGGTGTTTAAGTCAACGGGAACAAGTTTTAAGGGAAGTCTTTTCTGGAAAAGTGGAGTTGGAAAGTTTAGCTGGGATAAAAGTAAGGTTACCAGTGGAGATTTTGATGGGGATGGGAAGGATGACTTAGCAGTGTTTTATAACTATGGAAGTGGAACAAGTGGGGCTTGGGTGTTTAAGTCAACGGGAACAAGTTTTAAGGGAAGTCTTTTCTGGAAAAGTGGAGTTGGAAAGTTTAGCTGGGATAAAAGTAAGGTTACCAGTGGAGATTTTGATGGGGATGGGAAAGATGACTTAGCAGTGTTTTATAACTATGGA
>CAYRQL010000022.1:0-14106 GCA_964426525.1 uncultured Actinomycetota bacterium
GAAGGGTTTTATCTTTCTTCTCGCTTCCCAAAAAAATAGCGCTCAAATGTGATAAGCAAGGCAATTAAACTTCCTCTTTCTAAAAGGGAAAATAAAAGATTAGTAGAAGCTGGGTATTTTCCAGACAAAAAAAGATTAGAAGGGTAAAGCTGGTTAAATTGGAGAACAAAAAGCAAAAAGTTAAAAACCATTACTGCCAGGGCCAGGTGTAAGCTGAAACGATAGGAAACTAAGATGCTGCTTCCGCCGATGAGAATAAGGTAAAAAATTATAGCTAAGTGGTTCTCTAGCCCGCCGCTTAAAAAATCAGCGGCTGAAATAATAAGAAAATCAAGAATTAACGAAGGGGCAAGAAGTGCAAGCAAGTAAGTTTTTTTATATAAAGAAAAGAGTAAGTTAAGTTTAATACTAAGAAAATTCCGAACAGCCAGTCATAATAATAGGAGGAAAAAGGATTGGTAAAAGTTTTGATAGCAGTAAAGAATAAAGCGAAGAAAAAAATTGCCCAGCGAATTGATAATAAGAAACCAAATTTTTTTTGATCTTCCTGAGCATTGCTCAAAGCCAGGCTCATATAAAAAAATTCTATCACATATAAATCTTTAGTCACTTAAATTTATAAATACAAATTTTTTCCTATTGTTTTTTAGACAAAAAAAGTTCATTTTTATGAGCTCTTACTTTTAGAAACTTAACTGGCTTTTCCTTTTTAAGTGGGCTGAGGGGGATCAATCTCTCTCGTCTTCCTCTTATCTTAAGGGAGAAAAAATAACCCCTCCCCTTTCAATGAAAGGGGAGGAAGGTTGTTTTGCAGCGTCAGAAACCCTAAGTTAAAATAGGCGTGTATGGCAAAGGTATTGATAGTTGAAGATGAAAAAGAGATTGCTGAAATAATTAAGTTAAGTTTTGAGATGGAGGGCTTTACCGCCCAAATTGCTCTGGATGGCCTGGAGGCTTTAAAAATGATTCAATCAAACCTTTTCGATATAATTATTCTGGATATAATGATGCCCCGGGTTGACGGCTGGGAAGTGCTGTTGAAATTAAAAAGTCAGCCCCCAACTCAAAAAATTCCGGTTATTATTCTTAGTGCCAAAAGTGAAGATATTTCTAAATTAACCGCTTTTAGGCAAGGAGCTGATGATTATCTCATTAAACCTTTTAGTCCTCAGGAGTTAGTTGCTCGCGCAAGACTGGCTTTAGAACGAAGAAAAAGGGTAGAGGAAATAGCGAGAAGAATCGAAAAGCTTCCAGTTAAATCAGAAGGCAAAGTGCTTTTTTTGAATCCGTCAGAGGTAATTTTTTTTTTTTCATAGTCATGGTTTTCAAACTGACATTTATTTACATGACCAAATATTAGTAAGTTCAGATTCCTTGACTGATTTTGAGATTAAATTAAGGGGCTGGAAATTTTTTCGCACCCATCGCAGTTATCTTGTAAATTTAGAAAGGGTGAAAGAGTTGATTTATCTTCCCAATAGAACTTGTTTGCTGGTGATGGAAGATAGCGAGCGAACTCGCATTCCGGTAAGCCGGCGGATGGTTAAGGAGTTGAAAAAAAAGCTGGGCATTAATATTTAAAGAGCTTTCTTCTTAGGTTCGGCATAATTACGTTCAGTTCTGAGTTTTTTCGGCAACAAAAATTTAGATTCTGACCGAAAATTGTTTTAAAAAAACCGGTATTTTTCATTAATGCTCCGCTTATTTAACAAAATGTGCCTCCGGTTAAAATTTGAATTTAATTATTTATAACTAGTAAAATGACTCTCAAGAGTTAACCTTTTTTAGGTATGAAATATTGAAATGTTTAGCAATTTAAGCGATAACAGGCCAAATCAAAACAAAGGTAAAGAAATTAAGAAAGCAGCCTGTTTTTTGGTCTCTCTTGTTTTCTTTTTCTTTTTAGTCCAAGTATTCGCTTACTCTTTAACTTTAGCTTCGATTACTATTGATGGTAATTTTGCTGACTGGCAGCCAGTTTTAAGCAACCCAGGCAATGTAATTGAAGATACGGTGGGTAGTAACGATCCTGATTATTATGACACAACTCGAAGTCCGGGAAGTTTCACCAGCGACAGAGATATGGTGAGAATGGCTTTTACCTGGGATAGCACTAATTTATATTTTTATTTCCGTCGTACAGCAGATGCCAATAGGGAAATTAACTGGTTAATTTACCTTGACCGAAATAATGATGGAATTTTTACCTCAGCTGACAGGATAATTAGATATAAATTTAATGGTATTACTTATAACGGCGGCTGGGTTTATGTTTACAATCCTTCCAATCCTTCTGGTGACCCTATTTATGGTGATGGCTGGGACCAGCCGGGTAGTGCCGGAAGTGAGGTTGCTGGCGTCTCTCTTTTAGGTGCTGGTGGTGGCAATGGAAATTTAGAGTATGAATGCCGTATTTCTTGGTCCTCTTTAGGACTTTCTCCGGGTTCGCCAGTTCGGTTTCACCCTGCCAGTTCTCTGGGCGCTAACCTTCCAGTTCAGGTACAAGACAATGGCAATCCTGGTTCCAACCTTTTAGCAGGAGTCCAGATTTTTCCGGACAATATTGGTTCAGCTTCTTCTAATTCAATTATAACCTACATTCATCAGGTTAAAAATATTGGCAATACCACTGACACCATTGACCTTACGGCAGCTTCCAGTCGGGGTTGGCTTGTTGGAATTTACGAGGCCAGTGGCGTAACTACTGTTTCCTCAGTCACTTTAGCTCCTGGCGCTAACACTACTATTACTGTAAAAATAACCATTCCTCAAGGAATTCCTAATGGAACAACTGATATTACGACAATTCGAGGGACTTCTCGAGTTGACCCGACTAAAACTGACACCGCTAAAAAAACCACGACTGTGGTTGGTTCGGTGGCGATAACTCCGGATAATTCTGGCTCAATGACTACTGGAACAGCGATTTCTTATTCTCATCAGGTTTTCAATAACACTAATACCACTGATACCTTTACTCTTTCAGCCAGTTCTTCTCAGGGCTGGTTTGTGGTTTTTAAGGATGGTAGTGGCCAGACAACTATTACCTCAGTAACGGTTGGTCCAAATTCTTCTGTGAATATTATCGCTCAAATATCAGTTCCGGCAACCGCTACTGTTGGTTCGCAGGATGTTGCCACTGTCAGGGCAACTTCTACTAATAACCCTTCAAACTATGGTGAAGCAGTTGATATTACAACTGTTAAAAAAAGAGTTTTGATTGATCCAGATAACGAAAGAGCTACTGGGCCAGGTACTTTTATTAACTATATTCACACCGTCATCAGTAGTTGGAATGCAACTGACACTATTGACCTCACTGCTACTTCCCGGCTGGGCTGGGTAGTTAGGATATATGACCGAACTGGCGTAAACCAGATTTCTTCTGTTAAATTGGGGCCAAATGGCGACTCTACTGAAGTAGTGGTAAGAATAACAGTACCTTCGGAGGTTTCTTCTGGGACAATTGATGTTACAACGGTTACTGCACGCTCATTTTCCAACCCGAATTATTATGACATTGCTGTTAATCGCACCACTGTTCAGGTTTTATTAACTTACAAAGATGCCGCACGAGCTTATCCCTCAACTTTTTTTCGCCTGGGCGATACTATTTATGCTGGCGCTTCCGGTTTAACAGCGGGCACCAATGTTTATTTCGTCTGGTACGACGCCAGCGCCACTTTAGTCAGGCAGAGTTTTCCTTCTGAAGTTGATACTGCCGGAAAATCTTATGATCATTACTATAGTAGCGGAACTGAAACTCCAGGCCAATGGACGCTGGTTTTGCGTGACGCTGCCAATCACCAGGAGATTGCCCGAACTTACTTCACTGTGTCTTATAAAGCGGAAATAACTGCTTTAATTGCTTCTGACGCCCCCAACTTAAATCAGACAATTTATGTTGACACCACTTTAACCAATAGCAGCGTAACTACAATTACCGGTTCTTTTCTGACTTATGTTATCTGGTGGGACGAGAATGGCAGTGGAACATTTGATGCTGGCGATATTTATATTGGCTCAGATGGCAATCCCTATACCTGGGATGGCACCAGCACCGTTTTCACCAAACAGACAACTGGTGTGACAGTTGGGCCAAACGGTGGAGTTTGGAGTGAACCGGGCTCTGGCTGGAGTGTTTCAAATTTTAACTTTCCTTATCGGGGAACCTATCGAGTTACTTGTACCTGGCGCTATTCAGCTGGCTGGCTAATTGACCGAAAAACTTCAACTTTTTATTCAGTCCCAGCTCTAGGTTGGACACTTTTCATTTTGTTTTCGCTCGGAGCAGTTTATTTCATTTTCCGCATTAGCCCCTGGGCGAAAAATAATTTTTTGACAAAGGTTTTGAAATGAAAGTTGTTGGTTTTTTTGTTGGTTTAATTTTTTATGCTCTTTTGGTTTGGTGGCTGAGAAAGCGCCGCCTCTGGCTACCTTATTATACTTTAGCGGTTTTTGGCTTGACATTTATCCTTGTTTTTTTAGCTCAGAAAACTCGCTTTGACACTTTAGTTGGTTTTTGGGAAATGAATAAAGTTCGTTTTTTAGCTCGTTTATTTCAAATTTCTACCGAGTTAGTTAGCTCAGGCACGATTGCGATTAAAAGCAGAGACGGCTGGTCTATACTTTCTGTTGGGTTGGAATGCTCAGCTTTACTTGAGCTGAGCATTTTTGCCAGTTTAATTTTATTTTATCCTGCTTTTAAAAGGACTAAAAAAATGGCTTTGTTAATTATTGGTTTTTTCGGTACTTATTTAATTAATTTGGTTCGCATTTTGTTGATAATAGCTTTGGTGGCTTTTTACGGGCCAGATTTGGTTTTTGTTGCTCACGCTGTTATCGGGCGCCTTTTCTTTTTTACGGCTGTTATTATTCTTTACTTTTATTTAATTACTCTACCTACTCTTGATTTTTTAAAGGATGAGGTGGGGGTAAGATGATGGAAACTGGTTTGGCTTTCTTAATTTTTTGGGGAGTTTGGATATTGATACCGATTGTGGTTGATGGGGTGGAAACAATTTCTCGCTTGCTGACGGTTTTTTTAAGCCGCCGAAAGAAGGCAAAGATGAAAGCGAAAATAAAAGTTTCTAATAATGATCTTCCCTATGTTTCTGTGGTTATACCTGCTCATAATGAGGCAATGATTATAGATAGATGTCTTAATTCATTAAAAATTCAAGACTATCCTCACGATCGGTTGGAAGTAATAGTAGTTGATGATGGAAGCACCGATGGAACTAAAGAAAAAGTGAAAGACTATATAAATGGCAACGGTGAGAATGGCAACAATGGCAATGGGGTTAGAATAAACGGAAAATTTGTTCCAGTTGGTGATTTTGCCGGTGTGGTCAAGCTTTTTTGCCGCTCGCACAGCGGTAAAGCCGAAGCCTTAAACACTGGCATAACTCATTCTCACGGCGACATAATTTTCAATATTGATAGTGATGTAGTTCTGGCTCCTCATGCTATCCGGAATATGGTTGAAGTTTTTTTAAATGATCAGGATTTAGGAGCAGCAACTGGCAATATTGAGATAAGCCCAGAATTAATTGATGAAAAGGATAAAAATGGGCGTTTAATTTTGGATGAGGCTGGCAATCCTATTCCCAAGCAGCTTCAAGCAGGAGAAAAGTTTTTAGCTGCTTCTCAATTTTTTGATTACTTAAGTGCTTTTTGCTTGGGGAGAGAAGCCCAGTCGGCCAGCAATACTATTTACACTCTTTCTGGTGCTTTTTCTGCTTTTAGACGAGATGTTTTGCTTAAATCTTCACTTTACCGCAACCGAACAGTTTCTGAAGATACTGATCTTACTCTTGAGCTTCACCATCAGCCAATCCGGATTGGATATGTTGGGGAAGCTAAGGCTTATCTCGAGCCGATCATAGACTGGGATAAGCTTTATTCTCAGCGGGTGCGTTGGAGCCGCGGTCAACTTGAGGTTTGTGGTTATCACCATGATATGTGTGGCCGACCTGAGTTTGGCTGGCTCGGTTTTTTTGGCATACCGAAAATGCTCATTGTTGACCATACCTTAGCTTTCCCTCGCCTAATCTGGACTTTAATACTTCCGTTTTTTGTTCTTTTTGGCTATTCGAGCAAAATTATCATTACCGCTCTTTTTTTGATGTTTGGCTTCTATGTTTTTCTTGAATCACTAAACACGCTGGCTGCTTACTCAATTTCTGACACCGACACCCGGGAACAGGTGAAAAAATATTTGTTTTATATTTTTTTGCTTCCCATTTACCGTTTTATTGTTTTTTATTTTCGGGTCTCTGGTTACCTGG
The DNA here is from genome assembly GCA_964426525.1 of uncultured Actinomycetota bacterium. Taxonomy (GTDB): domain Bacteria; phylum Actinomycetota; class Aquicultoria; order SKW223; family CALKMS01; genus CALKMS01. The sequence goes on from CAYRQL010000022.1 coordinate 6,291, forward strand.
TGGTTTTGCAAGACTCCCCGAGCTGGAGCGTTCCTGGCCCGGTGAACGGAATTAAAAATGGAGTGGAAAATTTGAAGCACAGATTGAGCAATGGTCTAACTTTTTTTCTGACTAATTTAAAATGTGCTTATAACTTTAATAGCTTAGCCAATGCTTCTTATTCTGCTTTAATTAGTTTATTCAGGGGCCTAGGATTAACAACGAGATATTGGCTTAAAGAGTGCATTTCTTTTTTTCTCATCCCTTTAGCAATGGCGATTCTCTGGCGAGAAGGCAAATTGAGACTTTCCTTTCTTTCTCTTAAATTTTTTTTAAGGTATTTCTACTAACTAAAAGAAGGGGTAGTTTGCTTGATTTCTATTGTCTCGAAGCGCTAATTAACGCCTTGTTGATTCAGCTTAAAAAGTCTTCTATTTGATTGACAATTTTTTTTGCTGCCCTGCCGTCGCCGTAAAGTTTTTTTAGTGGTTTAGAGGGATTAAAGCTTAAAATAGCCTTAATAATCTTTTTTTCATCTGCACCCACCAGAATATTCCAGCCAGCTTTTAATGTTTCTACCCACTCGGTGTTTTCTCTTAAAGTGATACAGGGAACGCCGAAAAAATAAGCTTCTTTTTGAACACCACCGGAGTCAGTCAGGATTTTTTTAGCGTTTTTCTCTAAGACCAAGAAGTCAAAGTAACCAAGGGGTGGTAAGATTTTTACCTTGCTATTTTGAAGAAGGGGCACAAGCTTCCATTTACTTAAGTATTTTTCGGTTCGTGGATGGACCGGAAAAATTATAGGTTCTGGGCTTTGGCTCAAAGCCTTAACTATGGAGGTTAAGTTTTGCTTGTTATCAGTGTTGGCTGGCCTGTGGATTGTGCAAAGAAGGTAAGATTGGGGTTGTAAGTTAAGTTTTTGAAGAATTTTACTTCTACTTTCAGCTATTTTAGAAATAAAAAGAGAAACGTCCAGCATTACATCGCCAGTTAGGAAAACATTTTTAGTTATGCCTTCCTTCTTTAAATTTTTTACTGCTTCTTTAGTAGGACAAAAGAGAAGAGTTGAGATTTGGTCAGTTAAAATACGGTTTATTTCTTCCGGCATTCTGCGGTCAAAAGATCTTAATCCCGATTCAATGTGGCCTATAGGAATATTTAGCTTGGCTGCAACCAACGCTCCAGATAAGGTGGAATTGGTGTCGCCATAAACCAGGACTAATTGAGGCTGTTCTTTTTGAATAACCTTTTCAAGTTTTATAAGCATTGAACCGGTTTGCCAGGCATGGCTCCCAGACCCAACTTCTAAATTGTAGTGGGATTTAAGAAGATTGAACTCATTAAAAAAAATCTCTGACATCTCATAGTCATAATGTTGTCCTGTATGAACTATTATTTCGGTTATCTTTTTGTTTTGAAGTTCGCGCGAAACTGGAAAGGCTTTAATTATTTGAGGCCGGGCTCCTAAAACTGATAATATCTTTTTTTTCATTTATGTTACTTTTTTGAAAGTTTATTTTGTCAAACATTAAGTTTACTTAATTTTGCTCTTACGTCTTTTGGTTTTCCTGCTTTTGCTTAAGAAAACTTGCTTAGGTATTTAAATTTAAGTAAGCTACCAAAACCTTTTTAGTTGGTATAATTATAATAAATTAAAATTATGGATTCAAAGCTAAAAAAAGTTTTTTTTAATAAAATCGATTGGTTTTATTTTCTACTTCTAATAGTTATTTCGGGTAGTTTGTTCTTTTATCGATATCGCCTTCAGGTGGTTCAAGGTCCTGGCTGGGATACCTTTGCTTTTTTAGCTAATGCTTTAGAGTTTGCCGGCAAGAGCATAGGTTATGCTGAACCCCACCGCTCACCTTTTCTTTCTTTTTTAGTGTCACTGGTTTTTAGGTTAGGCTGGGAGTCGGAAGCTGCTATTTTTGCGGTTGATTGCTTTCTGGCTTTTGCAGGAGTTCTTGGCTTTTATTTACTTTTAAGGTTGCGCTTTACGCCGCTTTTTAGTTTTTTGGGGAGTTTGCTTTTCATTTCTTATCCAGCGGTGTTCAAGCAAGCTGGAACTGGCTACACTGACTTGGCTAGTGTTTCTTTTTCTATCTGGTCGATTTATTTTTTCGCTTTAGGCACTCAGAAAAGCACAAAGTTTTTACCACTTGCCCTTTTATTATTTGTGGCAGCTGCTTTAACTAGGTTTACGGCTTTGCTTTTAATTTTTCCAGTTTTGTTAATTTTTTTTCTCAAACCATTCGATAAAGTTAGATTTTCAATAAACTCTTTTCTTCTGGGTTTTTTTGCTTCATTTGTTTTATATATGCCATTTGCCATTTTTTATTTCAAAAAATTTGGCAATCCTTTTTTTCCTTTAGCCATTGCTTTTAGCGCTGCTTCTGATACTACTTCACCGGCTGAAAGTTTTGCGTACGAACCTAATCTTGGTTGGTATATTTTTAACTTAAAAAGATTTATTGCAAGCTCAGCTGGAGAAACTATTTTTCTTGTTTTTGCGCTTTTTAGCCTGGTGGGATGGGCTTTTTACTTTTATCGGTTGCTTGAGTCAACTGATTTTAAAAAAATCGGCCTGGCTTTTTTATTTGCTCTTGCATATGTTTTGATTTTTTTTCAAGGGGGTTTGATTTTAAGGCAGCTTGCTGCTTTTATGTTATGCTTTTTCTTGTATATGATTTTTCGTTCTGATGATAGGAAAATAAGCGAGAGTTTAGGTTTTTTTCTACTCTTTTTTTGTTGGTTTCTGGTTTACTTCGATTTCCATAGCCATTTAGGAGTGAAGGTAGACCGTTACTTTATAGTTATGGTTCCTGGTTTTACTTACTTGGCACTTCATGGCTTATACGAGCTGACTGAAATTTTCTCGTCAGAGAAAATAAAAACAGTTTTAAAAGGAGCAGTTTATTTTTTGATTTCGTTTTTTATTGCTGTTTCTTTTTTTTCTTATTTTCAACAAAAAAAAGCTCAGCCTGATTATCTGGTTGCTGATGCTAAAAAAACAAGCAATTGGTTGAAAAAACAAAATATTTCTCAAGCTGTGATTTATTCAGATCTTTGGCCAGCTTTTGGCTGGTATTTAAAACGAAATGTTTTGGCTATGCCAACCTTTAAAGACTCCAGAGCTTTCAATCATGAGCTGGAGAAAAACAAGGCCGACTATTTTCTGACTATTAGGAAGCGCTCGCTTCCTTCTTTTAAGCTGGTTAAAAAATTTGGGAGTGTGAGCGTTTATAAAGCTAAAACTTTGCGTTCCGCTTCCAAAAATCGCTTGCTTTATCTTGGTCGAAATTGGCAAAACTATTTGGAGGAAGTTCTTGATTATAATTATTTTGTTCACTTTGAAGTTGGAAGATATGGCTTAGGGAAGACAACTTACGTTGATAACTTTACTATAGACGAACTAAAAAAATTTCCTTTAATTTTTCTCTATAACTTTCGCTGGAAAAGTCGGGAAAAGGCTCAAGATTTATTGTTTCAATATTTAAAAGGCGGTGGCCGGGTTTTAATTGACCTTTCAGCTAACCTTGGGGGTTTAAATTACAACCTGGATGGGCAAAGTTTTTTGGGAGTAGTAGCTGAAAGGAAAGCCCTTTCCGCTTCGCCAAAGATAACAATTAACCCTGAGGTTGGGGTAAAGAGGGTGAAGTTTTCACCTTTTGTAAGCGAAGGGGGAGGCGAGTGGTATGGAGCTAATTATCTTGCTTTACCTGGTGAGACGAGTTTGAAAAAGTTAGTTGAGGCTGATGGAAAAATTTTGGTAGCCGTACAGAAAATTGGTAAAGGGAAAATTTACTGGATAGGATATAATTTAGTTTGGCACGCTTTTATCAAGGAGAATGAAGAAGAGAGAAAACTAATTCAAAGGCTAGTTGAAACTGCTTTAGAGGGGAAAAGCTGATTTGGAGGAAAAACTCAGGGAAGTTTTTCAAAGCAAGCTTCTAAAAGCGTTCGTTTCATTTCTTTTATTAGCTTATCTTTTTCGAAAAACTGATTTTTTTTCCATTTTTTTCAATTTTAAAGAAGTGAAATGGCCCTTTTTTTTAGCAGGGACACTTCTTTTGCCACTTTCTTTAAGTATTCGAACCTATAACTGGGGGCTGGTGTTAAATAGAGAAAAAAGAATTTTGAATTTTATCGAGTTGAGTTATCTTAACTTGATAGCTTTGGGGGCTAATCTTTTTTTGCCAGCTAGTGCTGGCGAGCTGGTTAAAGCTTACTATGCCTCTAAGCTGCATAGCGAAAAAGGGTGGGTGCTGATTTCTATATATCTTGATAAGCTAACTTCCTTGATTGCTGTTTTTATTATTGGAACTTTTTTTTCTTTTTTGGAAGGTCTTTATTATTTGGCTTTCCTTTCTTTTCTATTTTTCCTTTTTTCTTCTTTTCTTCTTTTTGTTCCAAAAACTTTTTTTTACCTTTTCCGTTTTTTTTCGCCTTCATTACTAAATAACAAAAAGTTTGATGTGAAGAAAATTTTAACTTTTTTTGTTCTTCCTGCTAGAAGGCTTTTTTTAATTTTATTTATATCTTTTTTAGGCTGGCTTGCAACCTATTTCCAGTTATTTTTATTTTGCTATGCTTTTAGCGTGAAACTAAGCCTCTTTTACCTATTGGCAATTTCTTCGGCTTTAGTTTTGGCACGCCTTTTTCCTTTGACACTCAATGGCCTTGGTTCAGGCGAAGCAGCTTTTGTTTACTTTTTTGGATTAAAAGGTGTTAGTTCAAATTTAGCTCTTTTGGTTTCTCTTACGTCTCAACTGGTTAACGCTTTTTTTCCTGGCTTAATTGGTTTGGCTCTTTTTTATCAGGGTTTTCCGAATTTTTTTCGTTTAGTAGAAAAAGAAAATTAGCTTGCTTTAGGAGCTAAAACGCAGATTTGACGGCGAAAGAACTTATCTATTAAAGGCAATAAAGAAATCACTTTTTCTATAAAGCGGAAAAATGAAAGGCGAGAAGGAGCAAAGTAGAGTTTTTCAACAATAAATTTTTTTAACTTTAGAGTTTCAGCAATCTTTTTAGTTTTTTTGATTCAGTGTGCGTTGGGTCTTTTTTTAAGATTATGTTGTTTTTTTAATATTTCAAATAGATGAGTTGGGCAGGGGGTATAAATCAAAAGTTTTTCTGTTGGTTTAAGCACTCCCCAAGCTTCTTCTAATAATTTTAAGTAATCTTCATGATTTAAGTATTCAATAAGGTTGGCACATACGATAAGGTCAAGCTCGTTTTCCCTGAAAGGCAAGCAGGTAGTGTCAGCTAAAAGGAGTTTCGGTTTATTCTGAGTATAACGAAGGGAGAGTTTGCGAGCGATTTTTAAAGCTTCCGTTAAAGAGTCAATGCCGATTACTGAAACTCCCAGTTTTGAAAACTCTGTGGCAAAGGTACCAATGCCACAACCCAGACCAAGTACTTTTTGTTTTTTTCTAACTGGGTAGGCCAGATTTATCACATTTTTTATTCGGTCTTTGACCCAGCGAGCTGATGTCTCATACTACTTTTTTAATTTATTATAATAATCCGGGCCATAAAGAGGTTCAGTGAAAACTAACTGCTTTAAAAAATCACTGAGTTGCTTAGCGTTTTCTGTTAAATTGTAGTTTTCCTTAAGGAACTGTCGGTTAATTTTGAACCTATTTTTTCTTTCTTTAAGAAGTTTGGTGATTTTTTGGGAAAGTTCACGATAGTTACCAGGTTTAAAAAGAAAGCCACCGTTCGTTTTTTTAATAATTTGTGGCAGCTCACCAGTCGCTGAGGCAATAATTGGAGTGTTGCAACTTAAAGCTTCTATGGCTATTAATCCAAGTCCTTCGCTTAGGCTGGGGATAACCACAAGGTCAGCCATGTTAAGCCAAAGGGGCATTTTTTTTGGAGAAACAGCGCCAATAAAAATTACTTTGTTTTCCAACCTTTTTTCTTCAAGCTGGTTCTTAAGGGCTTTTAGTTTTTTAGTTTCAATTTTGCCGAGCACCACACAAACAACTTTTGACATTGATTTTACAACTTCTGGCAGGGCTTTTATTAATACTTCAAAACCTTTAACTTCGGCTAACCCCCCAGAAAAAAGTATAATTTTTAGCTTTTGCGGCACCTTTAAAACTTTGCGGGCTTTGTTTTTGGGCTGTGGAGAAAATAGTTCCAGGTCAATCCCTATCGGAATAACTTTAATTTTTTCTTTTTCGATCAGAAATTTTTGGCAAATTTTTTTCTTAAGGTCAGAGCTAGCAGCAATGATAATGCTCGATTTTTGGAAAGTTAGTTTGGCAAGCCAGAAAGCTAGCCGGCTCTTTTCTGTGTAAACATTTATGTCAGAGCCGTGAACCGTTACAACTAATTTTTTTTTAAGGATTGTTGAGACAAAAAAACCAATAACCCCTGTTGGCACTACCCAGTGGGCAAGGATGATAGGGCATTTTTTCTTTTTGGCAACTTTTAAAGCTTGCCAGAATCCAGAAAAAAAGAATGTCATTAAAGTTAGAAAGGGAATTCGGTGGTAATCGCTAAACCTTTTGTTGCCACTTAAGTAGGGAAAACGGTAAACACATATTCCGTTATTTTTTGTTAAAAATGAATCAGCATAGTAGGTTCGTGGCGCAACAACTACTAACGAATGCCCGAGCTTGTAGAGGATTTGAGCTTGTTTTTCGATAAAATGACCGTGGCTTGGATTAGCTTGGCTAGGATAAGCTAAGGTAAGGATACAAATTGAAGGTTGTGGGATTTCGTTCTTGGGTTTTAGTGTTGGCATTTTAGCAAGAAACGTTGTTAATTGAAGAATTACTAAAAGTAACTAAAACTAATTGTATCTTGACTAGGCAAAACATCTGTTTATCTTTTTTTCACTTTTAACTCTTTTTGAAGTTTTACTTGTCCTTTTTGCAATCGATAAATTTCATTTCTTAAGAAAACGAGCTGGGTGGCGATTAGACTGAAGGCAAAGATTTGAATACCAGAAATTATTAGAAGAGAAAAAAGGGTCATTAAAGGCCGGTCTGGGTTTAAAGCGCTTTTCTGCCAGAGATAAATAATGTAAATTCCCCCAGCAAAACCAAATAGAAGAAAGAGCAGACCGATAAATCCCAGAAAAAAAGCGGGTTTTTCAAAGAGGGAAAAAATGATATGGGAAATTATTGTGCTACTGAGTTTAAATTTTGATTTACCTTTACGGCGGTTTTTAAGAACAGCTGGCACTTCGAGCACTCGATAACCTAAAGCTAAGGCTTTGGAGAGGATTTCTAAGTGAATATCTTTGTCATCTGCCTGAAGTTCTAGCGAATCGAGAACTTGTTTGCGATAGGCTCTTAAAATTCCGGTGAAAGTGGTTAGGTTGCCTGGCATTACTAAACTTAAGAATTTGTTTCCATACTTGCTCCAGAAAAGGCGAAATAAGGGGACATTTTCCACTCTCCCATTTTTAATGTAAGGTGAGCCAACAACAATATCAATCTCAGGGTTTTTAATAAGAGCATTTACCAGTTTTGGAATATGTTCAGGGGCGTAGCTTAAATCAGCATCAATGGTAATTACAATATCACCCTCAGCATACTCAAATCCTTTTCTTAAAGCATATCCTCTTCCTCGATTAGGTTGGTAAGAAATTATTTTGGTGGAAAGGTTTCGCGCCTTTACTTTTTCAGCTATTTCCTTTGTATTATCGGTACTTCCATCATCAACTATGATGAGCTCCCAGTTTTGGAAGTTTTTTTTCAAGGTATCAACCAGGCAAGACATAGTAGTTTTAATATTTTCTTCTTCATTATAAACTGGGGTGACTACCGAAATCTTCATCTATCTTAAGCAACCTTTCATATGTTATGTTACTATAAATT
>CAYRQL010000023.1:0-14031 GCA_964426525.1 uncultured Actinomycetota bacterium
CCCTTATAAATAAGGGGGAGAACATGAGAGCTTATAAACAAGGGGGAGAGACATTTGAAAATATCCTAAGGGGGAAAACATGAGAACTTATAAATAAGGAGGGAACACATTGGAAATATTCTAAGGGGGTTAAGGGGGTAATATTGGAGAGATTATAAATTAAGAGGAGAGATAGTTGAGATATTCTAAAGGGAGAAACAGGAAAGATTATAAATAAGGGGGAATATATTATTTACAAAGTGTCAGGCACCAAAAAAAGGTTTTTAAGGAGTAAAAATCAACCGACGGGTCGGGGCTCCACTCAAGTGACAGCGACTGCAAAGTTCTCCGTTATCAACTTCGTAGCGAGCAACTAACTTGCCCAAACGACGCTTACCATGACACTCCTTGCAAAGCTCGAAGCTGAAGCAGCCCTCACCTTTTGCATAAGTTCTTCCGTGGCACTCAAAGCACTCAAAAGGTTCGGTCTGGGTCATATCAAAATGAGCCCGATGAACCATTAAGCCTCGGGAATAAAAAAGTTCAGCTAATTTCTTTGTGAAAGGCGGGTGACACTTGGAACATCCTTTTTTATCAAGTAATCCACTTGTAACTTTTAAATGATGACACTGCTGACAGCTACTTTCCAACTTGCTCAGCTCTTCCCGGTGACAGCTGCGGCAGATATAACCAAAGTTTTTTCCTTCTTTTTGATGTAAACCAAGCCAAGCAACTGGATGAGGCATGACAACGCGATGACAGCGATTGCAAAACCGAGTTTGAGAATGACAGGCATAGCAAGAAGAAAGTGCATAGTTGTCTCTGCCGTGTTCTTTTCTCCATCTCAATCTATCTTGGTGGTCAGGCGGGACAACATCCTTTCTCAAATGACAGCTTTCACAAGTCCATTGGGGATGACAAGAAGAACAGGCATCTAAATCAGCTTTAGCTACCTGACCATGAAGTTTTTTATTAAATGAAGGGGTATGGTAGTCTGGTTTTTGATAACGATAAACTCGACTGTGACATAGACTACACTTATCTGAAGCAATTTTCCCCTGAGCCCCATGCCGAGCGCTGTGACAGCTGGAGCAAACTCCCATTTCCACCCGTTTGACGCCGCCTTCAGCGTGAGGATTTTTAAGATGACAACTGTAACAGGAAAAGCCTTGCTTAAAGTGCGGCCAGTGAGAAAAAATTATTCCGGCTGGTTTTTGATTGTCAATATTCTGATGGCAAGGCAAACAATCACTAAGCGAAACAACATCGGAAAGTTTTATTTTGAAAGGCAACTCAATTTTTTTTTCCTCACTCGGTTCTAACAAACTTCCTTTTATCAAAGAAGCCGGCTGCAAAGAGCTTAAAGGAGAAGCTGGAGGATTAAAAAGGTGAGAATAAGGAGCTTCCTTGTTAAGATAAGCTGGCGGGTGACAAAGCGAGCAGCCAGAAATATATTTTCCAAAAGGCGTGTATTTAAAGTGGCAATTCAAGCAACCCGTCGCTGGTATGGCTTTAGTTTTTTCGCCCTTATGAGGAAATTCCTGATGGCATTGGGCGCAAACTGCCCCTCTCTCAAGGTGAGTGAGATGAAGAAATCTTGGGTTAGTTTTTAAAGTAGCGTCAAGATTTATATGGCAAGGATAGCAATCAGCCATTGTAATGGGCAGAGAGACTTCAATTTCAGTTATTTTCTTTGCTTTCGTTTTGCTAGGTTCAAAGTAAGACTGAAAAAGAATATTCTGGCTGGCAGTAAACTGGAAATGAGAAGAAGGCGGCTTTTGAACCGCAATCTTTTGGTTATGGCAAGTCAAGCAATTGCTTACCCTCTTATTGCCCTGTCGGTCGTAAACAAAGTGACAAACCAAACAGCTTTCCGCAGAAACCATTTCTGTTTTATCGCCCCGATGAGGATAGCGAGGATGGCAACTTGAACAGACAGCTCCTCTCTCGATATGGGTTGAGTGAAAAAACTTGGGGTCTTTGTTAACTTTGCGGTCAAGATTTATATGGCAAGGATAGCAATCGGAAAGAGTAATTTCGCCCGCAGTAAAGATTGGCTTAACATCAAAAATAACTTCTCGAGCCAGTGCAAAACTTGAACCTGCCAGAAAAAAAGTAATAATTAAAATTAGAAGAAGAGAAAACCTCTTCCTAAACATTTATTTTCCTTTTGGTCTAAGCGACGGTGGGAAGAAAAACTGCACAATTTTTTCAACCAAGCCACCGGCTCCCTTGAGCCCGGAAGAAACTGGTTCCGGTGCTTTTTTAGAAAGGTCAGCCAAAAACTTTTGCAATCCGCTTATAACTGGAAGACCTTTGGTTGGCTGATGAATTAAAGAAGCATAACCCGCTAAAGAAGGAGAAGCATCTGGGTGACAACGAGCACAAGTTTTTGGTAGGTTGCGCGCTGAAATAGTTGACGAAGTAACTTCTTTCGGCAAAATAGTATGATAGCCATGACAATCCCAGCAAGCCGCTGAGTCAGGTGCTTTGGTTTTGTAGGCACGACCGTGATAATAGTCATTATAATTATAATATTCAGTTACATGACATCCTTCTTTTCCGCAAACTTCCTTAGCTGAAAAGAAAAATTTCTCCCGATAAGCCTGGTCTTTTTTTAAGCTTTTAATATTATGTGAACCATGACAATCCCCACAAGTAGCTCCTCCCTTTGGGTCATTACTCAGAGCAAGCTCTGCATGTCGGCTAGGCAAATAAGCCTTATATTGCTTTTCGTGATCTTTGCAACGAATACAGGATAAACCGGCATTCTTGCGATAATCCTGTTTGGTCTCGTAAGGATGAGCTTGATAAGTAAAATCAGGGTGACAATCAGTGCAAGCGATTGAGGTATGAACAGAAGAAAGGATTTCAGCTGGATTAACATAAAAGGAAAGTGTCCTAGTTCCAACAACCCGCTTTAGTTTCGGGTCAGAGTGGCAAACTAAACAGCCAAGCTGGCGCTGATAATAAACGGTTGTTCCTTCTCTTGTTTTAAGCACTCCTTGAGTTAATTCTTTGACTTCCTTTTTTGCTACTTCCTTCTTTTCCGGCACCTCTGGAAGTGATGGGAAAACACCAATCTTAAAAGCTACAATCAGAAAAGCAATAAGCACTAATAGAAGAAGTAAGGTAAAAAGAGTTATTTTTATAGTTACTGCTTTCAATTTTATTCTCCCCCTTTCCAACCTAGATCAGGCCCAGTATGATCAGGTGGAGGATAAGGCAGGCCTTCTTCGATTGGCATATGAATAGAGGATTCATGGTGGGGTTCTTCGCCATGCCCACTGTGACTTTCTTCACCGTGATGTCCATGACCTTCGCCATGGGGTGCATGCTCTGCTGGAACTACTCCAAAAAAGTCAAGTAAGGCACTAAAACCTTCAGTTGAAGCAAGGTAAACATGGACAGTGGTTAAGATGATAAAAAGCCAGGCAATAACATAGTGGCCAATCCGAGCATAAGCCACTGCCCCAGAAAGACCAGCTAATGGTTGAGCCCAGAAAAGGAAAATTTTTGGCCAGACCAAAGAAAAACCGGTGTATCCCTGTAAAACCATTAAAACGGGAAACATTATTCCATAAGTTAACTTCTGCATTGGATTATATTTAGCAAGGTGCGGCTTATCAGGAGCCATAAAGGCATAGTACATCACGGTTGCTGGCGCTGCTTTTATATCCTGTAAAGTCAAAACAAACTCCTTTTTATCCCTGATAAAGGCGTAGTAAACACGGGCAATAAAGTTAATTCCCACCACATACATAGCAACATAATGAATGTAGCGATAGGGGGTTCTATCCATTATTGGAAATCTAATCAGAAATCCTGAAAAAGCTAACAAAATCATACAAATAACATGGATGCCGTGCATAATTTTTGGCGCTGGCGGTACAATTTCTTCATGAGCTGGCCACTGCCAGAGAAAAAAGCGTTTATAAAACCGACCGGTCAGAATGTTGCCTAAAAGGTGGCCACCAAACAGAGCCACCACCACCACCAAGAAAAGAACAAAGAAAATAACATCCGCCCATTGATTAATAGTTGCTATCATTTCCCCTCCCTATCTTTAATTTTTCCCTTTTAACCATTCAAAAAGCATTCTAAAACAAAATTTAATTTTTAGTCAAATAAAAAATAACATTAGAAAAACTTATAATGAAACACCATAAGTGGTGATTTTAATAACTAAAGCTGCTTAGCTAAAGCTCGCCATCTGGAATCCTCTTTATAAGCCGGTGGTACACATTGGGAAAACTTATACCCCTTTTCCCCTTTTTATAATTTATAATTTATAAATAAATGGAAATACAAAAAAGGAATAAAAGCAAAAAAGAAATAGTTGAGAGATTAGCAACCTAATGGTTGCCATTGCTAACACAAAATGCTTATTTTCGTATTATCGATAATAGAAAGACACCGAAGGATTAAAAAAGCAGACGAAAACTGAGCATTTTACCATCAAGCTCAAGATGAAATAGTTAGAATAGTACCGGGCAAATTCTTCCCGCTTTTCAATTGGAAAGCTAAAGGGAATTTTGCAACGGTTGCAACTTTTTTTATTTTGAAAGAAAATAAAAAGAGCTTCAAAGGTAAAAAAACTTAAAAGTTAAAAAAGAGGTGATTGTGAATGTTGGGTCTTGGCCCACCAGAAATATTAGTAATACTGGTTTTAGCCCTACTTCTGTTTGGTCCTAAACGATTACCGGAAATGGGCAAAGCTGTTGGCAAAGCTATTAAAGAATTTAAAAAAGCAACTTCTGATGTAGAAGAGCAAATAAAAAAAGAAGTCGGAGAACTTGAAGAAACCGTCAATCCTATCAAAAGTACAGTGGAACAAGTTAAGAAAGTAACTAAAACTACTCAAGGGACCTAAATGGAGGAAGAAAACATATTAGACGACTTCCTCGGCGAGGAGGAAGGCACTCAAGCTCAAAAAATGGGGTTCCTCGACCATATGGAAGAGCTTCGTCAGCGTTTGATAAAGGCTCTTCTGGCAGTAGTTATTTCTTCTTCAATTGCTGGATTTTTTTGGAAAGAAGTTTTTGAACTTATAAAAAAACCCGCAGGCAAACTTCATTTTCAGGCTTTACATGTTTTCGAGCCTTTTATGACTAAAGTTAAAGTCTCAGTTATAGCCGGGGTCTTTTTTGCTGCCCCAATCGTTATTTACCAATTAATAGCCTTCATTAAACCAGCTCTCAAGCCCAAAGAAAAAAAATATCTCTTTCCTTTGGTCGTTTTTTTCATTTTCCTTTTTTATTTAGGAGTATTTTTCGGCTATACCTACATTATGCCACTTGCCACTGCCTGGCTCATCAGCCAGAGTGAAGGAGTAGCAACTCTTCAAGCCAGAATCAGTGATTATATTAGTTATGCTTCAGTTTTTATCATTGGTAGTGGTTTCTCCTTTGAAGTCCCGATAGTTATTTATGCCCTGGCGAAAATTGGGCTCTTTGATGAAAAAGCTCTGCTTAAAAACTGGCGGATCGCGATAATAATAATTGTTACCGCCGCAGCCATTTTAACTCCTGACTGGAGTCCGGTAACAATGGTCTTGTTTGCTTCACCCATGATATTGCTTTATTTTTTAAGTATTCTATTAGTCAAATTTTTCTAAGTCTATTATCGACTATTCCAATTAAACCTTTTGAATTAAATTAGAATTAAATTAGCCAGTTTTTTATTATCGCGGGATTTAAGAAAAACCCTTCTTTTTTCAATCCCCCTTAATCCCCTTTATAAATAAGGGGGAGATTTAGACTCCTCCCTTTTTGAAAGGGAGGTTGGGAGGGATTGGAGGTTGAGAGGGTTTTCAATCCCCCTTGGTTCCCCTTATTCTAATGGGGAGAGACATTTGAAATATTCTAAGAGGGAAGACGGGAGAGCTTATAAATAAGGAGAAGGTACAGAAGAGCTGATAAATAAGGGGGAGGAAACACATTTGAAATATTTTAAGGGGGAGGCACGAAGCACGAGCTTTATAAATGCATGAGCTCTATAGATAAGGGGAAAGTTGATGAGAGCTAAGGGGTTTTTTTGTCATAGCGAGCCGAACATAGTGAGGCGAAACCATCTTTGTCAACATCGGGATTGCCGCGTCCCGCCAGAGCGGGGTTCGCAGTGACTCATTTATCCTGCCATCGCGAGCCTGAGCATAAGCGAAGGCGTAGCGATCCTAGGGGTTGCTTCGTTGCTTTGCGCCTCTTGCTACACATTGTCTCCAATTCCTATACCAATACCACGAATTACAATGAACCCTGATTTCCTAAGTAAACTCCTCCAATATTTTCATCACTTCTTCATCTGACACCTGAGAAAAATCAGCATAGAACTGGCCAACAGCATGAAAAAAAGTAGGAGTCAGCAGAACAACAACTTCATCTGCTAGGTTTGAAAGTTCGCGCACTGCCCCTGGGGGTGCAACCGGAACTGCCAAAATTAGTTTTTTGGGTCTCTTATTACGAAGAGTTTCCAAAGCTAAACGAGCAGTTGCTCCGGTGGCCAGACCATCATCCACTAAAATCGTTACCTTATCCTGGCAATTTATTAGTTCCCTTCCTTTAAAATATTTTCTTCTTCTTTCTTCGATTTGGCGAACTTGCCTTTTTATTTCATCATTGATATAAGAAGGAGAAACATTAAGTTCATTAACTATTGATTGGTTCACAAAATACTCACTTTCACTAACAACTGCTCCAATCGCCAGTTCCGGATTGCCCGGCGCCCCCAATTTTCTCATAACCAAAACATCAAGAGGCATTTTCAGAAATTTAGCAATCTCCCGTGCTACAATCACTCCGCCACGAGGAATAGCAAGAACAACGCCGTCTTTGTCCTGGTAAGAGACTAAAGCCTGAGCTAGTTTTCTCCCGGCATCCTGGCGATTGAGGAAGCTCACGGTAGAGCAGGGCTGGTAACGCTTGGCTGCTTCTTCAAATCCACAATTCTCTTTTTAACCATATCTTGGAACTCACTTTTGGGGAAAAGCTTTAAGAACTCTTCCCAGTTTTTTATAGCTTCTTGTTTCCGCCCCATCTTTTCTAGCGTTAAGGCATAGTTAAAGCGAGAAGGCTCGTGATTGGGATTCTCTTTAATCACCTGCTCTAACTCTTTTATGGCCGATTCGTTCAGATTGAGATAAAAAAAGCAAGCCGCGAGGTCAGTCCGGACATCCGGGTCTTTCGGGTTAACTTTCAGGTAATTCTGATAATACTCGATCGCCCGAAAGAACTTTTCTGCTGCCTTTTTTGAGTCTTTTTTTTCAAAAGCCAAATAACTTCCCCAGTCAAAATAGGCATTGCCCAACTCCCGAACTGGAGTAGTATCCGTAGGGCGGGCTTTGATTAGAGTTTCAAGTTGAGAAACTGTTTCTTGAAGCTTAGCTTCCTGAGAATCAGCTGCTACTGTAGCAGTCTTCCCTAACCAACCAGGCGGAACTGCCCAATAAACAATTGAAGCAGCAAAAGATAATACTATGAACAAAGCAGTGAGCTTTATCCACCAAGCAGACTTTCCTTTTTTGGTAAACAATTAAATCTCCAATATTACTTCTTCTTAGTTGTCTCGGTCGCCGGAGGTACTTCCATCCCAGGAATAGCAGGATGTCCAGGCGGTAGGGTGGTTACTCCCTCAGGAATGGGAGGAGCAGTAATGCCCTGATTAGTATCGCCAGCAGGACTGGTTGAAGTAGTGGTTGTCGGCGCAAAAAAACCTCTAACCAAAAATCCAACAAAAAAAGCTACCAAAGCAATGATAGCCACCCAGGTGATATCAAGACTTAAGCTAACTAAACCCTCCTCTTCTTCCTCAACAACCTTCTTAGCACTTTCTTTTGCTTCGCGAGGTTTTATCTGCTTCTTTCTTGTAGACTTCCTCTCCCCTGTTCGGGTACTTTTTTTCTTCTCTGCCACTAAAATACCTCCTCTCAGATAAAAAACTTTCTATATAATAACCCTAAAACAAAATTTAGCCAACCTTTTTAGTAAAAATCACTTAAACACTTAGATCAACTAAGGATTTTCTCTTTGACTCTGCGGGTTTCACTTAGTACTTTTTCGAAATCTAAAGAATAAAAATTGCCATTCTGATAGAGAACTTTACCATCAACCATTGTCATCACAACATTTTCTTGATTTGCCCAGTAAACCAAAAGAGCATAAGGGTCTCTTCCAAAAGCTTCGTGAGCTTCTGAAATATCAACAGCAATAATATCAGCTCTTTTGCCAGCTTCAAGAGACCCTACCTTATCATCCAGTCCCAGAACTTTAGCTCCACCCAGGGTAGCCATTTCAACAAACTTTCCAGCCGTTAAAGCTTCAACCTTGGTTGATAGGCCGCGTTGCAAAAGCAAAGAAACGCGCATCTCATCAAAAAAATCATTGGTGTAGTTGCTAGCTGGGCTATCTGTACCAAGGCCCGCAATAAACCCTTTATTTATAAAACTCCAGAGCGGCGTTATTCCCATCCCTAATCTTGAACTTGTTCTTGGGCAGTGAACTATTCTAACTTCATATCGCTTTAAAATATCAATGTCTTCTTCACTAACCTGAACACAATGAATTGCTACCGTGTTAGGTCCTAAGACTTGCCAGTGCTCGACATATCTTACCGGGCTTACTCCAGTCGGTTGCCAGAGAAACTCCTCCCACCCCATTAACTGGCGATACTGATGAGCTAATGGTCCAGACCCATACTTCACAAAATCATATTCCTGGCGAGAGCCGGCGAGATGAATAGCAAACAAAAGGCTTTCTTCCCGAGAATACTCTGCTACCTCTTTTAAAAGCATAGGACAAGAATTATAAACCGAATACGGTGAAACACCTAAAGAAACCAGAGAGCCTTTAGATTCTTTTTTCCAGACATCAAGTCTTTCATCCATTTCCTTAATTAAATTCGCCGTTTGACGATGATCCATACCAGATGTTTCAGCAAAAACACAACCTCTTAAGCCTGCCTTAACAGCTGCTCTCAAACTCGCCCCACTTTTTGTTATATCACCGATAGCCGTGATCCCTGCTCTGACTGCCTCCAATACCCCAAGCTCGGCCGAGTTCTCCCAGTCTGCTTGATTAAGCTTAGAACTAAGTTTAGTAATCTCCAGCTTCCAGTTCCAGAAGGGCAAATCAGCAACAATTCCTCTAAAGGGGCTATATTCCAGATGAGTGTGAGCGTCAACAAAGCCAGGCAAAATCAACGCTTCCTTAAAATCAAGCAATTCTTCCTGAGGAAATTTTGAGGTCAATTCTTCTTTCTTACCAACCGCCACAATCATGCCGTCGTTAACTAAGACTGCACCATCAGCAATCGGTAAAGAAGTTATTGGTAAAACCCATTTCCCAGCAATTATCAATTCTTAGCAATACCTCTCTAACACAAACTTATTTAAAAACAAAAGGCCAGACCTGGTCTCCTCATTTTTAAGTTTTTCAGCAACTTGAGTAGACATCTTTATATAATTCTCTGCTTCTTTTCTAGCTCTTTCTATTCCTTTTGTTCCTTTAATAACCAACAAAGCTTCTCCTACGCTTTTTTCATCATTTCTGCCTTTTATAACTTTAGCTATTCGCTCGTCATAATTAGTTTCCTCCAAAGCATAAATCACTGGCAAAGTTACTATGCCTTGCTGCAAATCAAGAGCCGCTGGTTTCCCGGTTTCTTTAGGATTGCCTTGAATATCAAGAAGGTCATCGAGTATTTGAAAAGCCATCCCCAGGCTTTCACCGTATAAAGCTAATTCCTTAACCGAACGAGCTGACTGCCCTGAAAGAAAAGCTCCTAACTCGCAGCTAACTGAGAACAGAACAGCAGTTTTTAATCTTACGCGACGTAGATAGCTCATCGGAGTAGTTTCAACCCAACCCTTCATTTGAATTTGCAGTAATTCCCCCTGACTCAAGGCTTCAGCCGCGCTAGCCATTAAAGACACTGCTTCCGGACCTATTTCAGAGACAATCTCAAAAGTGCGTCCAAAAAGAAAGTCTCCAGCCGAAACTGCTTTGTCATAGCCATAAAGATGATTAACAGTTGGCACTCCTCTTCGAAGATTAGCTCGATCAAGAACATCATCATGTATTAGAGAGCTAACATGAAGCATTTCAACACAACAAGCACCTAAAAGAACCTTATCCCTATTTGCGTCTATATTGCCAGCCCGAGCCGAAAGCAACAGTAAGATAGGCCGCAACATCTTTCCCCCGCTTTCAAATAAAGGAAAAACAGGTTCCTTGATTGGCTCAGGGAACTTAGAGATCAAAGAAAAAAGTAACTCAACAGTATCTTTTAAATCTTTTTTTACTTCAGCTGAAATTTCATAAGTCGCTTGGCTCAAATAAACTCCTACACTAAACCTTTGCTAAATGCAAAGAGACAGCTCCAAAAGTAAAGGTGTCAACCGAAACAGAAGAGAAACCACTTGAAAGAATCATTGACGCCAGTTCTTCCGGGGTAGGAAAAGCCTCAATCGAAGCAGCCAAGTAGGAATAAGCATCTCTTTCGCCAGTAACCAAACCCCCTAAAAAGGGTATAATTTTCTTTAAATAATATAAGTGTACCTTACCTTTCAACCCTTTTGATGGAGGCGAAAATTCTAATATTGCTAGCTTTCCTCCGTTTTTCAGCACCCTCCTGAACTCCTTCAATCCCTTTTCCCTATCAGTCAGATTCCTCAAGCCAAAAGCAATAGTGACCACATCAAAGCTTTCTGAGGAAAATGGTAAGTTAAGAGCATTGGCTTTTTTAAAAAATAAGTTTTTCTTGTCACTTTTTTGGACTCTTTCTTCTGCCATTCTAAGCATCTCCTGACAAAAATCCACCCCAACAACCTCTCCGCCACTCTTAAGCCTTTCGCTCAATAAAAAAGCTAAATCTCCAGTTCCCGTACAAACGTCCAAAACTTTCTCTTTACCTATTAAAGAAAGTCTATCAACTGTCACCCGACGCCAGTGTCTATCTTGACCAAAACTTAAAACTGAATTAGTAAGCTCGTATCGCCCGGAAATGTTAGAAAAAATTGACTTTACCTGGTCTTCCATCTTTACTACCAGTGACGAGAGATTAGCGTAGCAGCAATTTTAAGAATTTTGAATCTTTGCAAAGGGTGCTTCCATTGCAACTCTCTCTTTTCGCAAACTGTTGACATACTATATTTTTCCATATCTTTCTTTAAAAAAGAAAACTGCTTGACTCTTTCTTCTGGTTTATATTTCTCCACAATCTCATCAATTTTCCTCATTATCTCCTGAGCTTTTTTAACTCTTATCTCAACTTGCTTAGCTGAAACCTCATTGACTGCATGATATTTAGCCTTCAAATTATTTAAACCAAGGGCTGCTTCGTAAGTTGAATCGACAAGGTCATCAGGGTTTAAATAAGAACTTTCATAATTCATAATATATTTCCAGCTTGGTTGAACCAAAAGCTCTCTATGACCAGCCAAGGTTTTAGTTTTTAAGCGATAGCCATAGCGCTCAGGGTTCTCAAAAGCTAAACTGCCAGGGTCAAGAAAGGGAGCCATTGGTGAAATAAAAACCAAAAGGCGATGGTCACCGTTTAAATTTTGGTAAAGTTCGTCGGTGAAAGGAACAGTCTGCAAAACTGACTCCCTGGTTTGGAAAGGAATCCCGGTCATAAAATAAAGGTCTAACCGCTCGCAGTTATTTGACAAAGCAGCTTTTAACGACTCAACAAGGTCAGAGTTGGTAAAAACCCCCTTGCCAAATCTTTTCCTGACCTCCTCGTCCGCACTTTCTAAAGAAATCTCCATACTCCAGTGAGGAAAAATTTTACCCAGCCTTTCATAAAACCAGGGAGGCGGTGGAGTAAAAAACTCAAAAGCAACCTGGTTTTTTATTCGATATTTTTCTACTTCCGACAAAAACTCAAAAACATAATCCTCCCCAGCCTGAAATACATCGCCAAGAACAAATATAGGACTCCTCATGTAATTGGATATTCTTTTTATATCAACAGCCAACTGTTTAGGCTCTCTGAAAGCTGGTGTCTTGCGCTTCATAAAGTTGCGGAAGAAATAATTTGAACCCCCACAGGTAGCACAGTTTTTAGTACAGCCCCGGCAGGACAGAGCGGCAACAATAGGATATTCCCACCAATTAACAAAAGGCAAATGGCTGATTAAATCTCGGTAGCGCATTACTGAGCGCATAACAAAAGAGTAATCAAGATTAATATGGTTTAAATGATCTGGGATATAAGTAAACTGATTTTCTATTACATTACCAGCTTTATTTTTGTAAACTAGGTTAGGCACCTCGTTCAAGTTTCCCTTACCTCTCAAGACTTCCAGCAACATATGCATTGGCTCTTCGGTAGAATCCCCTCTCATTACCATATCCACTTCAGGATATTGGATTAACTCAGTATAAAAATAAGAAGAAGATAATCCACCAAAAACTATCGGAACCCCAGGATGGTATTTTTTAACAATCTTTGCTATCTCAAGACTTCCGTGAGCATGGGGTAGCCAGTGAAGATCAATTCCAAAAAGCAAAGGCGAAGCAAGAGAAGAAATAAACTTTTCAACATCAAAAGAAGGGTCTTTCAACATTCTTATTGCTAAATTAATGGTGCGAGTTTTAAAACCTCTCTTTTCTAAGTAATCACCCAAGATTGAAAAGCCAATCGGATACATTTCAAAAACGGGAGTAGAAGGAACAAGGTCACTAACCGGACCAAACATTATTGAACGCTGACGAAAATCATAAACGCTTGGGGGGTGAAGAAAAATTAAATCAGCTTTCATTTCTCAACCGTCAGAGGCACTTCCTCCACCTCTAACCCTAGCTCCCGAAAACTATTAAGCTTTTCCTGCACCACTGAAGCATAATTTTGAATAACCGTTTCTCTAACTTTATCCGGCAAATTATCTGGTAAGTACTGATTAGCATAGAAAAAGCCACCCAAAGCGCGCCCAAAACTTTCAAAAAGCTCTTTCAAATCCTTGCTTAAATTGGACAAATAAGCTGCCAGCCGGGGAGAAGCAACATAAAGAGCGGTTATTTTATCAATCCACTCCATATAACGATTAATAACTTCCTTTGGTTTTCCCTCAGATGGTGGAGGAAAAGTCATTGCTTCAGCAATAGTCGCAACTGTCTCGGCTAAAACCCTGATAATGGAAACGTCTCTCAAGCCAGCTACCAGCATAATAGCTCTCGAATAATAATAATCCCCAGTAATCAAAGATAAGTTGTCAGAAAAATCGTCCGAAGAAGCGCTTTCTTTTCTTCCCTGACTATTTTTAGGCGGATAATGCTCTTCTACAGCGAGTTCGATTAACTCCAGGGCCTCGCCAACCAATTTAAGTTTTTCAAAATTGTAGTCACCAAAGCGAGCAGTAAATAAAAAAATAGTTCCCAATAAAGGCACCTTTTCCCTTCCAGCTTTAGCAGCTAATACTGGGTGATTAGATGCTTCTTTCTTTACCTCATTCTTTATCTCTTCAAGATCTTTGCTTATCTCATCGAATACCGATTGAGCTATCTAAAACACCCCCCTGAATAAGTTAGTAAAATCTTATGCTAATAAAAAAATTATATTAAAAAGTCAATTATAAATAAAGTTTAACCAAACAATTAGTTTTCTGACAAGATATTTATTTTTCTTCTGACTTGAGACCAGAGAACAAAGCCAGCTAAAACTAAAACAAACATCAACAGGTGCTTGACAAGTAAGGCTGGAATAATACCTTTACCAGCTGCATCCCACCACTCGTAACGTTTAAAAAAAATTGTCCTCGGTATCCCCCCTACCAATACCCAGATAAGAGAAAAAACAGCAACTCTTGTGATCGTATGGTATATCTTTTTAATGAAATCAATTTTTGATTGGTCGAGATTTTCGCCAGAAATAGCTCGCAAAATAAAAAACATCACCAGAGCACTGGCTGCCAAAAGAGCAGTCGCTACATCATGAAAGTAATTGTTCATCATTATAATAACTGGTAGCCACTGAACCATTGGGTTATTTTATCACACTTTTTTAGATGCTTTTTTTCTTATAATCCCCCTTAATCCCCCTTATTCTAAGGGGGAG
>CAYRQL010000024.1:0-12367 GCA_964426525.1 uncultured Actinomycetota bacterium
ACCGAAATCTTCATCTATCTTAAGCAACCTTTCATATGTTATGTTACTATAAATTAACTGTTGAAAAAAGGAATTAATACATTAGGCGCATTTTTGTCTAATGATATACTTCAATGTAAAGTAGTAAAGTTTTTTGGGAAGATAAAAAATGGAAGTAGGAATAGTCGGTTTACCAAATGCTGGGAAATCTACTCTTTTTAATGCTTTGACTCTCGCTCACGCCCCGGTTGCCTCTTATCCCTTTACGACGGTTGACCCGAACATTGGGGTGACAATAGTGCCCGACAAACGTCTGAAGAAACTGGCTCAGATTACCACCTGCTCAAAAGTTACTCCAGCTACTATTAAGTTTGTGGATGTGGCCGGTTTAGTTAGAGGTGCCAGCCGTGGTGAAGGCTTGGGCAATCAGTTTTTAAGTCAGATAAGAGCAGCTGATATTTTACTTCATGTTGTTCGTTGTTTTACTGAATCCGATGTTCCTCATATCAATGGTGAAGTTCGCCCCTTGGTTGATGTAGAAACTATTGATACCGAGCTTATTTTAGCTGACCTTGAGGTTTTGGGAAGAAGGCTGGCTAAGATTGAGAAAAAAGCTAAATCAGGTGATAAAGAAGCACAAGCAGAACTTGCTGTCTTAAAAAAAGTGAAGCAAGGATTAGAAAAGGGAATAGCGGTTCGGCTTTTGGACTTAACTTCCGATGAAAGACAAAAACTTTCCAATGTTGATTTACTTACTTCAAAATCATTGATTCTTGTGGCTAACATTTCGGAGGAGATGATTGGCAAGGAAGAGGGTAGTTTGAAAGAGCTAAAAGAGAAAGCTGAAGCGGAAAAAGCAATTTTTCTTGCCTTGCCAGCTAAGCTGGAAGCTGAGTTAGCTGAGCTTGATGAGGAAGAAAAAAAGACTTTCTTTGAGGAATTAGGGTTGAAAGAATCAAGACTACCTGCTTTAATACGGTCTTGCTTTAAACTTTTAAACTTGATTGCTTTTTTTACCACTGAATCCAGCGAATGCCGAGCCTGGGCCATTCCAAAAAGAACTAAAGTAGCACAAGCAGCTGGGAAAATTCACACCGATATGGAGCGAGGTTTCATTAAAGCTGAAGTGGTGAAATACCAGGATTTAGTTGAAGCAGGTTCAATCAAAAGGGCTCGCGAGCTTGGTCACTATTTTATTGAAGGTCGCGAGTACGAAGTCCAGGATGGCGATGTAATTTATTTCCATTTCCGAGCTTAAGTTTTTACTAAAAAATTAACAGTTAAGATTGGCTAGGCTCGACCCTCTGAAAATTAGAAGATTTATCTACCGAAAATTTTATGAGCTTGTATATACTTATAGGTGGAATAAGTCAAGAAAAAAAGTCTTAGGAAAGCATAAAGATTTAATTGACTCGATTAATACTAAAGATTTTTATCTCAAACCCCTGGCTGGCAATTCTCAGGATTTAAGCTGCTGGGGTTTTGCGCTATTACTCAAAAAGGTTAGCTTGGTTTCCCCTCTTAAGATTTTTTAATTTTTCTCAAATTATTTCTTAAAAAACTCGATTTTGTTACCTTTCTGAGATAAAATAAAAAAAAGTTTTTTGGAGGGGTGCGATGAAGAAATTTTTAGCAAGTTTTGTTTTAACTCTGGTTTTTTTCTTTTCAGTTCTTTTCCCTGCTCAATCAGAGTCGTTTAATTTAAGCTGGCCTCTCGAGGGTGAGTTAGGGGTTAAGTTTGGCGAAAAGTATCGAGTAGGGGGCGAAGAAAAAACTCATTTCGGGATTGATATTCTGGCTTCTGAGGGAACTGAGATTAAAAGTCCGGTGAATGGAGAAGTAAGTTTTGCCGGCCAAGTAGCTGGTCGCTTAGCGGTAACTATTAGCTTTGAAGGATATAAAGTTAGCCTTTCCCCTCTTCAAGAAATTCTGGTTTCAAAGGGCGAGAAGGTTAAAGCAGGAAAGGCAATTGGGAAGCTGGCAGCTGAAGGAGACTACAGTTCCAGCGAGCCCCATCTTCATCTCAGTCTGCGCGACCCCAGCGGTAAATACCTTGACCCTTTAACATTTTTACCGCCTTTAAAAACGAAAGAGCAAACGCAAGAAGAACCACAGCTTCAACTTCAGGAACAACCAGTTAACAATGAAGTTGTGACTAACCCAGAGCGTGGGGGCGAACTGGTAGGAAATCCAACCTTAAATCAATTATCAGATCAAGCTGGAGCTAGCCAGCCAGAAAAAGATATTCAAACAAAGAGTAGTCCTGCTTTGCAACCCGCTCCGACCTGGCAAAAAACCTCTCAGATGTCATTAGCTAAAGAGAGCTCAATTCTTCAAAGAGAGAAACCAGTGGAAAGTTTTAAAACAGTAAATTTAAAGAAGGAAGCAAGACCTTTCCGTTCGTCACCAGGAGCTAAGCCCAAAAATAAAGACAAACCCTCACTCACTGGTTTTTATCAGCACCAGCCGATAGGTTTAACCGAATTAACTCAGCGTTCAACTGGAATTATCCCGGGTCAACCAGCCCAATTAGAAAATGGCAATACCAATTTAAATTTAGGCAATCTTGTGCTTCTCAGCTGGGCTTTTTTTGTTTTGCCTTTAACTTATTTCCTCTTTTGTTTGGCGGGGAAAGGAAATTCTAACTTATGTTTTAGCCTGGCAGAGGTTTAAGTTGTTAGAATCATTAATTTCTGATAAAATAACACGCTTGTGGTTAAATCCCTGCTCTCGACTTTGATTGGGAGACGCTAAAGACCATAGGGAGGTGTTAGATGCGAAGTTATGAAGTGATGTATATTCTCCATCCGCAGAACTCAGAAGAAGAAATCAAGGAGCTTATCGACCGCTTTAAAGGAGTGGTAGAGAAAGAAGCTGGAGAAGTGGTTGAGGTTAACCCCTGGGGGCGAAAGAAATTTGCTTATCCCATCGAGAAACTAACGGAAGGCTACTATGTGGTAATGACCTTTAAGAGCGAACCTAAAGTGGCCAATGAGCTCAGCCGTCAGCTAAAAATTAATGATAAGGTGGTTCGTCATTTAATTATTAAGCAGGAAGGGGAATAATGAAATGAGTTTAAACCGGGTAGTGCTAATAGGTCGATTAACTAAAGATCCGGAACTTCGTTTTACTCCTGACGGAACGCCGGTGACCACTTTGCGTTTAGCGGTCTCTCGCCCTTCTTCCAAAGAGGGCCAGCCGGGAGCCGATTTTTTTAATGTAGTGGTTTGGAGAAAGTTAGCTGAGCTTTGTTCGGAGTATTTGGGTAAAGGACGATTGGTTGCAGTCGAGGGCCGACTCCGGCGGCGAGAGTGGAAAACTGCCGAAGGCCAACCTCGAAGCGATGTAGAAGTGGTAGCAACTAACATTCAATTTTTAGATAGAAAAGCTGAAGGTCTTGAATTTAAAGAGGTGGTTGAAGAAGAAAAAGCACCGCCGGCCCCTGAAGAAATAGATATTGATGAGGACATACCTTTTTAGGAGGATGATTAAAAATGGAGAAAGAAGTTAATTTTAGATTTAAAAAGCGGCGCAAATACTGTTTTTTCTGTAAAGAAGGGCTAAATTTTATTGACTACAAAGACGAGGAACTTCTTCGGAAGTTTATCTCTGACCGAGCCAAGATTCGTTCACGCAAAGCCACAGGCACCTGCGCCAAACATCAACGAAAGCTGGCAACCAGCATAAAGAGAGCTCGGGAAATGGCACTTTTGCCGTACGTTGTTCCTAAGCAAAGGTAAAACTTATCCCTTTTGAAATGGTTTTTTAGCTTCTGATCAGGTTTAAAGAGCTCGAAAATTAGCTTGCCAAAGTCTTAAATTTCCAATATTATCAAGTTTGGCGTTTACAATTTGTTAAGGCGGGTGATGAAATGGAACTGTTCTTTCTGGCTACAGTTATCATATTAGTAGTTGTTCTGGTAATTCTTTTGCGGGGGCGGGGAAAACCTGAGGCGAAATCTGCTTCGCTTCCAGTCGAAATTGATCCTTATTTGTTGATAGATAAAGAAACCAACCTTTACAATCGGCGTTTTTTTATTCGTCGTCTTCAAGAAGAGATTCATCGTTTTCAACGCTATCAGTCTCCTTTTTCTTTAGCTCTTTTGAAGCTACCTCAATCGGTTGACACTTTAGAAGATGCCCGACTGAACTCCTTTTTGCGGCGAGTCGCTTCGATTGTTGAAAAAGATATTCGTTTAACTGACTTAGCCAGCCGCTATGATCGGTGTGGCATTGCTATTCTATTCTCAATGACCGGACGGCTTTCAGCTGATGTCCCGATATTTCGCTTAAAAGAGAAAATTAACCAGCTCTTGCAATCAGAAAACCTGGAAGGTGAATCCAATTTTGTTGTTTATGCCTATCCTGAGCAAGCTCAAAAGGTAGAGGAGTTTGTAACCAAGCTTTTGCAGAGAGAAGGAAGTTGAAAAAAGTAAAAGTTTTGTTACTCAAAGAAACGCCGGGCTTAGGAAAAGAGGGAGAAATAAAGGAAGTCAATCGCGGTTACGCTGAAAACTTTCTTTTCCCTAAAGGTTTAGCGCGACTGGTGAATGAAGAAGTGGCTAATATTCTTCAGGTGAAGTCTTTGAAAGAAAAAGTTCAGCAAGAAAGAAAACAAAAAGAAGCTGAGGAAATAAAAAAAACAATTGAAAACAATGTTTTAATAATTAAAGCGAGAGCAGGGAAAGAAGGTAAAATTTTTGGCTCAGTGACAGCTAAAGATTTAACAGAGGCTCTCTTGAGACAGCTGGGTGTTAAAATTGATAAGAAAGAAGTCGAATTGGAAGAAAGCATAAAAAAGTTAGGGGAGTATAATTATTTGATTCGGTTATTTGGCGGGCTGAAAGCTACTGGTAGATTGGTGGTTGAAGAAGATGCCTGAAGAACTGGTTTATCCTGAAACCCTTGATCTTGAGCGGGTCCCACCTCAGGATGACGAAGCAGAGGCTTCTTTGCTTGGTTCAATGTTGCTTTCTTCTGACATTATCCCTGATGTTTTTGAAATAGTTTCTGCTGATTCTTTTTACCGCCAGGCTCACCGGCGGATTTTCCAGTCTATACAGGACCTTTATCTTAAAGGTGAAGCTATTGATCCCATAACGGTGGCTGAGAATTTAAGAACCAAAGGCGATCTGGAAAATATCGGAGGAAAAGCCTATCTTGCTCATCTGGTTTCAGTTGTTCCAACTGCCGCTAATGCTTTTCAATATGCTCGCATTGTTGAAAGACACGCAGTCTTAAGAGCTCTTCTTCAAGCAGCAACAGAAATAGCTCAAATAGCTTATCGGGGTGGCGAGGATGTTGAAGCAGTTTTGGATAAAGTGGAAAGCATCATTTTTAACATTGCGAAGAAAAAAGTTTCGGAAAAGTTTATGCCTATGTCAGACTTAGTTCGCGAGGCTTTTGAAATGATTGAGCAGGTTTATACCAAAGAGCATAAGGTTACAGGCCTGGAAACTGGTTTTCCTGAGTTTGACGATTTAACTTCTGGGTTACACCCTTCGGATTTAATTATTGTGGCGGCTCGGCCCGGTATGGGGAAAACATCTTTTGTTTTAAACATCGCCCAACATGTGGCTTTAAAACTAAATGAGCCAGTGGCTATTTTTTCTCTGGAGATGTCTCGCCACCAATTAGTTCAAAGGCTTCTTTGCTCAGAAGCGATGGTTAATGCTCAAGCATTAAAGACTGGACGAATGGCTGATGAAGATTGGCGCAATCTTTCAAAAGCAGTAGGGCGGCTAGCTGAAGCTCCTATTTATATTGATGACACTCCTAGCATTACTTTTCTTGAATTAAAAGCTAAAACCCGTCGTTTGGCTCGACAAGTGGGAAACCTCGGATTATTAGTTGTTGACTATTTGCAGTTGATGCAAGGAAATGCTCGGGCTGAAAATCGACAGCAGGAAATTTCTGAGATATCCCGGGCTTTAAAGATTTTAGGTCGTGAGCTCAATGTGCCGGTGGTAGCTGTATCGCAGCTTTCTCGGGCAGTCGAACAACGGAGGGAAAGCAAAAAGCCGGTTTTATCTGATTTAAGAGAATCCGGCGCTTTAGAGCAAGACGCTGATTTGGTGGTGTTTATTTATCGTGAGGGCTATTACGACCGTAAGGCAAGTGATGAAGAAGCGGAGATAATTATAGCCAAGCAGCGTAATGGACCGGTTGGGACAATCAAACTTGGATTTTTGCCTCAGTATGTCAAGTTTGTCAATTTGTATCGTGGGAATTCGAGTCCTGAAGATTAACTTAGCTTTTCTGTCTTGAGCTAAATGTCGAAGACAAGAAAAAATTATGATGTAATCGTGGTTGGAGCGGGACCGGCGGGGATTTTTTGCACTTTAAATTTAATTAAGAAGGGTTTGAAAGTTCTTTTAGTGGAAAAAGGGAAGCCTTTGGCTCAAAGGGTTTGCCCGGCTCCCAGGGTTCCTTGTTTAATGTGCGACAGCTGTTCAATAACTTCTGGTTGGGGCGGAGCGGGGGCTTTTAGCGATGGGAAACTTACCTTCTCAGCCCAAGTTGGTGGCTGGCTAAACAGCTTTTTTTCAGAGAAAGAATTAAATAAAACAATAGAAGAAGTTATTAGAACCTTTTCTGAATTTGGAGCGCCTACAGGTCGAGTTTTTGGAGAAGATATTGAAGCCATTGAGAAATTAAAAAGGAAAGCTATAGTGGCTGAGTTAGTATTGGTACCTACACGGATTAAACATTTGGGGACAGAAAATTGCTCCAAGGTTTTACAGTCAATGTTTAATTATCTTAAAAATCAAGCGGACATCCTTTTTGGTACCGAAGTAAAATCATTGATTGTTGAAAATGGTCAGGCAAAGGGGGTGGTTAGCAATAGAGGAGAATTCAGGGCTCGGGTAATAGTTTTAGCTCCTGGTCGAATTGGTGCTGATTGGTTGCGAAAAGAAGCTACCCGGCTGGGGTTTACTTTAACTCAAAACAACGTTGATTTGGGAGTTCGAGTTGAAGTGCCGGCACCTATTTTAGAGCCACTCACCAAACCTCTTTACGAAGCCAAGCTTCTCTATTTTTCTCGCCCTTTTGAAGACCGAGTTCGAACTTTCTGTATGAATCCACACGGGGAAGTAATAAGGGAAGTTTACGAAGATGTAATAACGGTTAATGGTCATTCTTTCGCTAATAAGAAGGGCGAAAACACTAACTTTGCTATTCTGGTTTCAACCAACTTTACCCAACCCTTTAAAGAACCAATTGCTTATGGTAAATACATTGCTCGGCTGGCTAATCTTTTGGGGGAAGGCATTATTCTTCAAAGACTGGGTGATTTGATTCAAGGGAGGCGGTCAACCTGGGAAAGAGTTGAGAGAAGCGTTGTTAAGCCAAGCTTGCAGGCAGTTACTCCTGGCGACCTTTCTTTTGCCTTGCCTTACCGTTATTTAGTTGATGCTCTTGAAATGCTGAGGGCTTTAGATAAATTAGCGCCTGGAGTTTATTCCCCCCATACTCTTCTTTATGGTGTAGAGGTAAAGTTTTACTCTTCCCGCCTAAAACTTGATAAGAATTTGGAAACTGAAGTAGAGAATCTTTTTGCGGCTGGCGATGGGGCGGGAATAACTCGAGGATTAGCTCAAGCGGCTGCTTCTGGTATACTTGTAGCTCGGTCAATTTTAAAAAGACTTGAGGCGGTCTGAAGGGAGGCTTTTTGCCTGGAATTGTAATTGTAGGAACTCAATGGGGAGACGAGGGGAAAGGTAAGATTGTTGATGCCCTCTCGAGCCAGGTCGATATGGTTGTCCGCTATCAGGGGGGCAACAATGCCGGTCACACAGTGGTGCTAGGCAAAGAAGTTTTTAAGTTTCATCTTTTGCCTTCCGGAATTATCTATCCTCATATACTTCCGGTTATTGCAGCTGGAGTGGTAGTTGATCTGGAAGTCTTGTTTAAGGAAATTGCTGAACTTGAAAGTAGAGGTTACTCAGCAGAGAAATTAGTTGTTTCTGGCAATGCTCATTTAATTATGCCTTATCACCGGAAATTCGATGCTCTTTCTGAGAAAAAGTTGGGCAAGCAAGCTATTGGTACAACTCGGCGCGGGATAGGTCCAACTTATGCTGACAAAGCAGCTCGAGTTGGCATAAGAGTTCAGGATTTGCTAGATATGAAAATTTTTCGCCAGAAGGTAGAAGCAGCTTTAAAAGAGAAAAACCGCATCTTAACTAAAGCATATGGAGAAAAACCGCTTTCGGTTGAGGAAATCACTGAGAAGTTTTCTAAGTATAGAGATCAGTTAAAAGAACGGATAGTTGACAGTTCATTGCTGATAAATCAATATCTTGACCAGGGGAAAACAGTCCTCTTCGAAAGTGCCCAGGGTACTTTTCTGGATCTTGATTATGGCACTTATCCTTTTGTGACCTCCTCCACTCCAATTTCTGGTGGGGCTTGCGTGGGGGCGGGCGTTCCTCCAAAAAAAATCGACAAGGTTATTGGAATCACCAAGGCTTATGTTACTCGAGTTGGAAGTGGTCCTTTTCCGACTGAAGATTTTGGCCCAGATGGAGAAACCCTTGCTCGGCTTGGGATGGAGTTTGGAACCACAACTGGCCGGAAGAGGCGTTGTGGTTGGTTAGATATAGCTTTACTTAAGTACGCAACAATGCTTAATGGTTTAGATTTTATTGCTTTGACCAAGTTAGATGTGCTTTCGGCTTTTGAGAAAATAAAAAT
Organism: uncultured Actinomycetota bacterium; assembly: GCA_964426525.1. Classification (GTDB taxonomy): domain Bacteria; phylum Actinomycetota; class Aquicultoria; order SKW223; family CALKMS01; genus CALKMS01. The sequence goes on from CAYRQL010000024.1 coordinate 8,676, forward strand.
TTGTGTTGCTTACGAATATGAAGGAAAAACTTACGAAGTTTACCCTCCTCACCAGACTATTTTTCATAAATGTCAACCGATTTATGAAGAACTTGATGGCTGGAAGGAGGATATTAGCGGAGTTCGAGAGTTTAGCAAATTACCCAAAAAAGCTAAAGATTATATTAGGAAAATTGAAAAACTGGTTGGTATTCCAGTAGGAGCAGTTTCTGTTGGGCAAGAAAGGCAGCAGCTTTTACTTCCTTATGGAAAAATTGATTTTCTGGAGGGCTTATGAAAGTTTTAATTATTGGTGGTGGGGGCAGAGAACACGCTCTGGGCTGGAAAATAAGCCAGAACCCAGCTTTAGAAGAAATTTATTTTCTGCCTGGAAACGGCGGAACGGCTAGTTTAGGTGAAAATATACCTTGCAATCCTCTTGATTTAGAAGAAATTGTTGGTATTGCTGAAGAAAAAAGGATTGACCTCACTGTTGTGGGCCCGGAAGCTCCATTAGTTGCTGGTTTAGTGGATATTTTTGAAAAAAAAGGGTTAAAAATATTTGGTCCGCGAAAAGAATCAGCTTTGCTTGAGGGAAGCAAGGTTTTTGCCAAGAACTTGCTTAAAAAGTATGGAATACCTACCGGGGAAGCAGAAGTATTTACTGATTATGAGAAAGCTGTTGATTTCTTAAAAAGTTCAGATTACCCACTGGTAGTTAAGGCTGATGGTTTGGCTGAGGGTAAAGGAGTTAGCGTTTGCCAGACTTTTGAAGAAGCTGCTGAGGCACTGGACGACTGCTTTTTAAAGAAGAGATTTGGAGAGGCAGGCTCAAAAGTTTTGATTGAAGAATATTTGGAAGGAGAAGAATTTTCCCTTTTTGTTTTAACCGATGGCGAGGATATATTGCCGCTTCTTCCGGCTCAAGATTATAAAAGAGTTTACGACGACGACCAGGGGCCGAATACTGGTGGAATGGGAAGCTACGCTCCCCCAGTTTTTGTTACTGAAGAGGTAAAAGCTGAGGCGGTAGAGAAAGTTGCCAGGCCAATTATTCAAGCAATGAAAGAAGAAGGAAGAGAATACAAAGGGCTGCTTTACTGTGGTCTTATTCTTACTTCTCGAGGTGTTCAGGTTTTAGAGTTTAATTGTCGTTTTGGCGATCCAGAAACTCAAGTTGTACTTCCTTTAATGGAAAGTGATTTGCTTGAGATTATGCTTTCAGTTGTTGAGGGAAATTTTCGCAATTATAATTTAAATTGGAAAGAGGCAGTATGCTTAACAGTGGTACTGGCTTCCGGTGGTTATCCTCTTTCCTATCAAGCAGGTTTTGAGATTAAAGGGTTGGAAGAAGCAAAAAAAGTTGATGGAGTAGAGATTTTTCAAGCAGGTACCCGAAAAGAGAACGGGAAGCTTTTAACTGCTGGCGGACGAGTGTTAAATGTTACAGCTGTTGGAAAGGACTTTACTGAGGCTCGAGAGAAAGCTTATCAAGCAGTAGAAAAAATAAGTTTTCAAGGAATGCATTATAGAAAGGACATTGCCTTAAAAGCAATAAGGGGGGTTTGATAATGGCTAAGAAAGTAGCGGTAATCCTTGGTAGTAAGAGTGATTTAGAAAGAATGAAACCAGCCGAAGAGGTTTTTAAAGACTTTGGAGTTGAATTTGAGCTTAAAATCTTGTCAGCTCACCGTGCTCCTAACCTAGTAAAAGAATATGTTTTGAACCTGGAAAGTCGAGGATTTGAAGTAGTAATTGCTGCCGCGGGAATGGCTGCGCATTTACCTGGTGTGGTTGCTTCGTTAACCCCACTGCCAGTGATAGGGGTTCCTCTTTCTGCCACTTTTCAAGGGCTTGACTCACTTTTGTCTATTGTTCAGATGCCTCCAGGGGTTCCGGTAGCAACAATGGCAGTTGACGGCGCCAAAAACGCGGCTCTTTTTGCTTGTCAGATTTTATCTCTGAGTTATCCAGAGTTAAGACAGCAGTTGAAGGATTACAAGCAAGGTTTGGAAGAGTCTTTCCAGGGTGGCCTTAGTGATTAGCCGCTATACCTTGCCTCCTTTCGATCAGCTCTGGACGGATAGAAAAAAATATGAAAGTTGGCTCAAAGTTGAAGTAGCGGTTCTCGAAGCTCTGGCAGAAAAAGGAATGATTCCTCTTTCAGCAGTTGAGGAAGTAAAAAGAAAAGCTCGCGTTGATGAGCAAAGAATAGCTGAACTGGAAAAAATTGTTGACCACGATGTTATTGCTTTTGTTAGTCAAGTTGCTGAAACGGTTGGTGATGCCGGAAAATACCTTCATTATGGTCTTACTTCTTCAGATGTTATTGATACTGCTCTTTCTTTGCTTTTAAAGGAAGCAGCTGATGAGATTTTGAAAGAAACGAAAAAGCTCTTTCAAGTTATTCGTGGCAAAGCTTTAACTTATAAGTCTACAGTGATGGTGGGGCGCACTCATGGTGTTCATGCTGAACCTATTACTTTTGGTTTTAAATTAGCTATTTGGTCTTTTGAAGTAGCGCGGCATTATGAACGGTTGCAGAGAGCGAAAGATTCCATTTCTTTTGGAAAAATTTCTGGTGCTGTGGGAACTTACGCTCATCTTTCTCCAGACATCGAGGAAAAAGTTTGTCAGAAACTTGGGTTAAGACCCGCTCCTGCTTCTTCGCAGATTCTTCAGCGCGATCGGCTAGCTGAGTTTCTAGCTGCTTTAGCTCTTTTAGGCTCTAGCTTAGAAAAGTTTGCTGTTGAGATTCGTCACCTTCAACGAACTGAAGTTTTGGAAGTCGAGGAGCCATTTAAAAAAGGTCAAAAAGGTTCATCGGCTATGCCTCACAAAAAAAATCCAATTCTTTGCGAAAGGATTGCGGGTTTAGCTCGAGTTCTGCGAGCGAATGCTTTAGCAGCAATGGAAAATGTGGCTCTCTGGCACGAGAGAGACATTTCTCACTCCTCGGTTGAGAGGATTATTGTTCCTGACTCAACCACCCTGGCTCACTACCTTTTAGTAAAGATGGGCTCAGTTATTGAAGGCTTAAAAGTTGATGAGGAAAGAATGAAAGAAAATTTGAATCTAACTCGAGGTTTAATCTACTCTCAACAAGTTTTACTTCACTTAATTGAAAAAGGTTTGAGTCGGGAGGAAGCTTATGAAATTGTCCAAAAAGCAGCTTTTGCTGTTTGGCAGAACGAAAGCAAAGATCTATTTGAGGTTTTAAAAGAAAGATCAGAACTACAAGGGCTGGTTGAATGGGAAAGACTTTTATCGCTATGCTCCCCTGACTACTATCTTAGAAACTTAGAAGTTATTTTTAAACGATTGGAAGCAGTTGAGATATGATTAAAAGAAGGGAGATTAGTTGAAGAAAGCCAAAGTAATAGTTAGGCTGAAAGAAGGAATTCTTGACCCTCAAGGCGAAACTGTAACAAAAGCGTTGAACCGCTTAGGTTTTGTTGAGGTAAAAAAGGTACGATTTGGAAAGTTAATAGAAATTGAACTTGGGGGAGAAGGAGACTTAGTTTCTAAAGTTGAAAAAATGTGCCAGAAACTTTTAGCTAATCCGGTTACAGAAAACTACTCAATTGAGGTAGAGGAAGATTAAGGATAGCAATAACGCCCTTTTTCCGGGAGGGCAATTTTTTTCCAATCAAAACTACCAACTCCACTTTTCCAGAAAAGACTTCCCTTAAAACTTGTTCCCGTTGACTTAA
>CAYRQL010000025.1:0-10451 GCA_964426525.1 uncultured Actinomycetota bacterium
ATTCTAAGAGAGAGGAGAGCTTATAAAATAAGTGGAAAATGTAAAAGGAGATAAATAGGAAAATAGAAGAGAGTTTATACATAAGCGGGAGAACAGAGGAGCTTAAATAAGGGGGAGAAAAAGCTCCGCCTTTTTTAAAAAATATAGTTAGGCACGCATAGCTACCTTCATTGCTTCCGGTAGCTTGATTTTCTTTAACAGATCACCAATGCAAGAGTTATCTCGGAGTATTCGAAAGACATCCTTCATATATTTGCGCTTAAAAGCTGGCATAGTAGATATTTGTTTCATTTTATACATATAAAACTCAAAATGAGCTCGATTTAATGCTTCCCTCACTTGCTCGAGAGTCATTTCCTTTGGTTTGACAACCGGATTCATAAAGTTGTAAAGAGAATAATCTTTAGTAACTATGTAATCCTCAAGTTCAGGATATATCTCGGAATACGGCCAGGGAGCAATAGCTAAAAAGAAAGTCATATCAGCATTATAGTACTTAGCAACCTCGATAGTTTTATTAATGCTTTCTTCAGTTTCGTCCGGCATTCCTAAAACAAAAGAAGTTTCTGAAATTATTTCAGCCTTATTAATCGCATCAATTGCTTTCTTTGAAAGCTTAACGCTTAAATTCTTCTTGAAAGTTTCCAGCTTCTCTTGTGAAGCTGACTCAGCCCCCACATAAATATGGCTGATACCAGCTTCCCGGTACTTGTCCATAATATCCTCATCTCGAATAATGTCATCAACTCGCGTTTCAATCAACAGTTCCAAACCCATTTGCTCCTGAATTAAAAGGTCTAAAAGCTTTTCCCAGCGAACTCGGTCAGCAGTAGGATACTCATCAGAAAACATAACAACTTCTACTCCATATTTCTCTCTAAGAAGTTTAAGCTCATCTATTACCTTCTCAGGCTTTCGAGCTCTCCAGGTTTTTTCCCAAAAGAGCTGCTGCGAACAGAAGGTGCAGCCTTGAATGCAACCACGGGAAGTTGAAACAATTGCTAATCGCTTATTGTCGCTCGCATAGTATTTGTAAATAGGCCACTCAACTAAATCCCAAGCCAAAGTTAGGGTATCAAGGTCGGCTATTCGAGGTCGAGGCGAAGTAGCCACTATTCCACCCTGATCACGATAAGCAATTCCTTTAGTTTTGGAAATATCTCCACCCTCTAATAACGACTCAACCAGCTCTTTAAAAGTTTCTTCGCCTTCACCCCTGATAACAAAGTCGACCTCTTCATTGCTTAATGCCTCTTCCCACATAAAAGTAGAATGAACTCCGCCAATAACCGTGAAAGTTTGAGGATTAATTCTTTTAGCTGTCTTTAAAACTTCAAGAGCAGCTGGGAAAGTTGAGGTGTAAGCAGTGGTTGCTACCAGAAAAGGCTTTTCTTCCTCAATCTTTTTCTCAATATCTTTAATAGTGTGGAATTTAGACATAGCATCATATATTTCTACCTCAACCGGCAATGATTCTAATGAGCCCGCTAAATAAACAAACCCCAAAGGAAGCCAAACCCCAGCCGACTCCAGCACTCCACAGTGATATGGAGGTGTAATTAATAAAACCTTCTCTTTTCTCATAGATTCAACGCTTTCTCAAAAAACTTTCTATTTATTAAAACGACTTTCTTCTTAAATATTTTACCTCAAAAGAAGAAATTTTGCCTCTTCTTTTTCGCCACCGTCAAGCAACAATTTTTAAAAACCAGCTTAATAAAAAAACTTTGGCACCGACTTCTGAATTTTGCCCGAATTCTCTGTTGAATTTCTGTTAAATAAGCTACCTTCTCAGCTAAAAAGATCAAGTCGTGCCAGGTGCCCTGCGGGCACTTTGTAACAAACTTTTTATTTCGAAAAAGTTTAAATCTTTTCGTTCCTCAAAAACTTCCCGAAAAGCCCTCCCCTGAGGGTACTGAATCATCCAGGACATAATATGGGAGGCAGGAAATCCGACCATCGAAATGCGAATTATCCGCTTTAAAATTCGGGGCAAAGTAAAAAGTTCAGCTCTCAACCACAAAAGGGCTTCTTCACGATTCTTTTTAGTCATTAAAGGATCTGGATGCTCAAATAAAGCCTGATTGCCATCAAAATAATCCCAATCGTAACCAGGGTAAAGATAAGGCTTGTATTCTTCATAAAGCTCTGTCCCCGGAAAAGGAGTAACCATCGTTGGATGAGCAGAAACATCATACTTGTCGCAAAGTTCTAAAATCCTGAGATAATCCTCCAGGCTTTCTTTTCTCCCCCCAACCATAACAAAAAGCATAACTTCAATTCCGTGATCGCGGATTTTTTTAATCGAATCCACCCGCCGCTTACCTTGCTTGGAAAGAGCGCGGTACTCTTTTAAAGCTTCAAAGTTTTCACTTTCCCAGCCAACTAAAACTGCTCTCAAGCCTGCTCTCCTTGCCCAAGTTAAAAGTTCATCAGCCCGAGGATGTTCAACCGTAACCAGATCAGCCGAGCCAAACCAGTATTTAAACTGAATGTTTTTCGCCATCTCTTTATAAAGTTCAATGTTCCGAGAAACCTTCGTTCCCCAAACATTGTCATCTATTCCCCAGAAAAGGCGACGAGGAGAAGAAGCAACTTCGTTAACCACTTCTTCAACTGGTCTAAACCTGATACGCTGGCCAAAAAATTTATTTATAAACTGAGCAAAAGGAACACTTAAAAGGGCAACCACGGGCGGTAAAAAAGGAACCAAAAAGATAATTATGGCCGTGCTTCCAGAGGTCAGTTATAGGATAAGGCAAGCCTTCCAGAATAGGTCTTTCACCTGAATAAACCGGCTTAAGGTCGCCTTTTTTTGCATCATCAAGAATTTCGCCCCAAAAGCTTTCTACTTCACCAAGAACAATGCTATCAGCATGCTGCCTCGCTTCATCAGGAAGAATAGTGGTATGAATCCCGCCTAAAATTGTTTTGATACCGAGTTTTCGCAAGGCATCACTCATTCGATAAACCCATGGAGCTTGAGGAGTAAGGACAGTAAAGCCAACCAGGTCAGCTTTGATTGCCTCAGGATTAAACTCTTCCAGGTTAGCATCTACTAATTCAACTTCCACTTCAGGGCGGATTTCTCGAGTCAAACTAGCCAGATACTCCAAAACTGGCGGGGCAATTGGTAAGCCCTTACTTTTTTGTCCATGCTCACCAAATGGCGGCGAAACTAAAACCAATTTCACTTTATTCGGCGAAAATCTCCAAAAAACTCTCCAAGAAAATATTGATTTAAATCAGTCATCTCTAAAGGTTTTTTCAAAACTTAATCTTTAAAGTTTTCTAAAAAGATGGTAAGTGCTCGGAACTAACTGGACGCCCCAAAAGCATATGTTTATGATAATCAAACCTAAGATAGTAACCCAAGCTAATTTTTCTCCCCGCCAACCCATTGTTAATCTCAGATGAAGAAATAAACCAAAAGCCAGCCAGCTAATCAGATTCCAGGTCTCAACCGGATCCCACTTCCAATAACTCCCCCAAAGGTAATGAGCCCAAATAGAACCAGAAGCAATCATAATAGCGTTGGTAATAAAACCAAACACCACAAAACGAAACCAGATGTTATCAATTTTTTCTTGAGCAGGTAGCTTGACCAACAACCTATTACTTAACGATTTCCTCTGCCGAATTAAATAAAGAACAGAAAGGGTTGCTGCCAGAGTGTAAGAAGAATAGGCTAACCAGGCAAAAAAAACGTGAATCCAGAGCCAGATGCTTTTATAGGGGGGTGTTAAAGGTTCAAGCGGGGGAATATTAGTTAAGCTTGTCCCCATCACTAAAAGCACGATAAAAAAAATTCCACTCCCACCCACTAAAATAGAAGGAAAATAATACTGAACCAGATAAAAAAGACCGACAACTGAAGCTGCCCCAACTAAAGCATTCTCGTAGCCACCTTTAACTGGAAAGTGACCGCTGACCACTGTTCGGGTAATCAAAGCCACTAAGTGAAAAAGAAAAGCTATAAACCCAAGCTGTCTGGAAAAATAAAGCAACTTTTTCCTTTTTAAAACCGTAAGGCTCGCCAGGTTTAAAATTCCTGCCACTCCATATCCAATTAAAGCCAACCAGAAAAATAATTCTTCAAGTTGAGACATAGCTTAATTATACCTTTCTTTAAAATGACCTTCTATTTTTTTTAGTTCTTTTTCCAAAACAACCTTCCCAAGTCTGGTTTTACCAGCCAAAGCAACTTCCCATTTTCTCCCTTTTACCCCAAGCTTCAAACAAACATTAAAAGGATAAAGCAACAACCTTATTGTTAGGCCCAAAACTGAAAGAAAAAAACCAAAAAAAATCCAGGGCAAAAGCGGACTATAAACTACTTGAAATAAAACCCAGTAGCGTAAGTCAGCAAAGGAAATTATACCAACAGGTGTTTCAGCTACCTCACCTAAGCCCAGTTTGCCCTGCCAAACAATTTTTTTTGTCTTCATGATTTTAATTTCCAGGCGAGGGTCTTCAGCCAAATAAATCCTTTCAGGACGAGAAGAATTGGGATAAATTTCCAATTCCAGACGGTAGTTACCAAAATTAAGAAAATCTGAAAAACTTTGCTTCTTCTCTTTGCCCAAACTTACATAAGAAGAAAAAAAAGTTTCACCTTTAGTATTACTAATGTTTATCAAAGGAGAAAAACCAATTTTATCAATCAAAAAACTAAAACCTCGGTAAGCCAGTGGATAGTTTACTTTAACCAGCTCTTCTTTCTGAAAATCGCCATCGAAAATTTTCATTCTGGCTTGAGCTTCGGTTAAGACATCGCCATTATAATGAACATCAACTCTATCCAGTAAAACCTGAAAAAACTGGTGATTTTCGAAAAAAAAGGGGGCTTCAACTAATGTTTCATAGTCAAAATGTCTTTCGTAAAAACTTTCCCCTTCAGTTAATAAAATAGTCCCGTTTAAACCACTGGACTTATCTGCCATAGCTGATAAAAGAATAACTACCATACCTAAATGAAAAATCACTGAAAAAAATCGCGTATCCAGCCTTCGAGCATAAAACCAATAACTTTTCTCACTTTCTTTTTTAATCTTAACTCTATAAAACCGACGGGTAAAAAAAATTTTAAGCTCTTCAATGTTAGGTTTTTGCTTTAATTCAAAAACCCTTTGGAAAGAACTTGGTTGCCATTCTTTTTTTGCCAGCGGCTTTAGGCGCAAAAGAGTGCAGAGAAAAAGCGAGAGCAAAATCAGCAGAAGCAAAACCAAAAACCACCAGCTATAGAAAAGGTTAGTTAAACCTGTTAATTCAGAAAAGCGAGAAAGCGAAGGATAATCCTTGCTCCACCTTTCCATATACTCTGGCGGATAAATGAACTTCTGGGGAATTATCATTCCCACCAGAGAAAATAAAGTAACCAGCCCAATCAAAGCAGCAGCCACCTTAGAAGAAACCAAAAACCTTACCAGCGAAAGCTGCCCCAAACTACTTAATAACTTCTTCCAGAAATCCACCTTTAATTAACTCCTCAAAAACATAATCAGCTATTACCCTATGCCCCCTTGGATTAGGATGAATATCATACGAGTAATAAAGTGGGTGCTCAGGAAAGTTACGCAAATGCGGGAGCAAATCTATGTAAAATATCTTATTGTTCCGAGAAAAAGCCCTAAACTGTCGAAAATACTTATTAAAATCCACTCCTTTTAAATTAAAATTCAACATTTGTCTGCCTTTTTGCCACTCGCTTTCTCCAACTAAAAAAGCTGGAGGAGCAACGGCAAAAACCAAGGGAATTTTCTCCTTTGTTAACAAGCTTTTAGTAAGCAAAATATACTTTTGGCTTAACTGCCAGGCTTCATCCCAGCTTTTAGCTTTCTTGATGTCAAAAAGCATAGGTCTTAAACCGCCAGCTGCCATATTATCTGAATTGCTTACAACGGAAAGCAAGTAGTCAAGAAGCAGATAAAGATGTGAATGGCGACGAAGAAAAAGACTTGAGCGAGAGAAAAACTTCTTTGCCCCTTTTTCCCTGTAATATCCTCCCGGACAAGCCCTTGGCTCTCCAGAAGAAGTAAAACTTGCCAGTTTAGTGTAAGCGTAATCATCACTTGGGTCCCCCATATCCATCATCATAATCACTAAGTCAGGTTGAAGTTTTAAGCCTTTTTCTTTTAAAAAAAGGTAGTAAAGCAAAGGAGAATAACTAGCCACCCCACCATTTATCACTTCAAACTTTCCTTCACCAAAGTTCTCATTTAAATTCTTTTCCAGTTGTTTGACCCATGAATCTTCCAAATCAACCCCCCAGCCTTCAACCACTGAATCGCCAAGAACTAAAATCCGGAAAACCCCCGTTTTTTTTGGTTCAATCTCTTTATCTCGCAATCCAAACTTATTTATCTTGTAATAAACTTTAAACTCTTGAGAGTTCATCATTGTCTCTGAGCCCGGGGTAAAGGAATGATGAAGAACGGGGTCAGGCAGTCTAATATCTTTAGACATCCCTAATTGAGGCAGTAAAAAGCGAACTAAAATTTCCAGAAAAAACAAAAATAAAAAAACTAAAGCCAAGTTGGGTAAAAGCTGAAAAATAATTTTTTTTACTTTGTCCTTCGTTAATTTTGCCATTTTCAATTTTTTATCCTAAAAAACGCTTGTCATCATTGCTTCCGAAAATAAAAATTGCCTAAAACCAAAACATCAACTGCCTTTTCCTTAAAAAACCTCACTGCTTCCTGCGGACTGTTTATTAAGGGTTCTCCTCGCCCATTCAACGAAGTATTTAAAACAGCTGGCAGGCCCATTTTTTCCTCCACAGCCTCGAGTAAATTATAAAACAATGGCTCGTCTTGCTGTTCAACTATTTGAAGCCTGGCCGTGCCATCAATCTGTAAAGCACCTTTAAATTTTTCCTTATCAATACATTCGGCAGTTAAAAGCATAAACTTTAGCGGATAATTTCCTTCCATTTTGCCAAGCTCAAAAAAATCAGCCGCCTTTTCGGCTTTCACTGAAGGAGCAAAAGGTCGAAAAGGTTCCCTTTCTTTAACTTCCAAATTTAAATAATCCTTAAGCTGAAGAGAATCAGGTCGAGCCAGCAAGCTGCGATGACCCAGAGCTCGCGGCCCCCATTCGAAACCTCCCTGAAACCAGGCAACCACTTTACCTTGAGCAATATCCTCAGCTACCCTTAAGCAAAGTTCAGAATAGTCAAGATTTTGAAAATCCATTCCTTCAACCACCTTAATAATTTCTTCCTCGCTATAGCTTTTCCCCAAGTAAACGTGAGAGAGTAAAATCCTTTTACTTGCTTCTTCAACTAAGCAATAAAGGGAAGCGCCCAAAGCGCCACCACCATCTCCAGCTGCCGGTTGAATATAAATATTTTCAAACGGTGAGTTGAGAAAAAGATAAGAGTTAGCAACACAGTTTAAAGCCACTCCCCCAGCCAGACAAAGGTTTCTTGAGCCAGTTAAGCGATGAGCCTCCAGAGCCATTTTGAGCATTGTCTCTTCAGTAAAACTCTGAATTGAAGCTGCTATATCGGCATAAACCTGGTCTTCAGGTAAAAGCGACCCATTTTTAATAATCCACGCCTTTTCGGGCAAGCGAGGTTCGCCAAAAAGCTTAATAAAAGTTGAAGAAAACATTTTTTTTCGCGAACGAAGAAAGGAAAAATAAGACAAGTTTAACTCCAGCGAACCATCTTTATTTAGCTTAGCTATTTTCTCTATTTGCTCCCGATAAACTGGCTGCCCATAAGCAGCCAGCCCCATAACTTTGTTTTCTTCATTAACTTTAAAGCCCAAAAAAGTAGTAAAAGTTGAGTAGAGCAAGCCAAGGGAATGAGGAAATTGCAGCTCCTTAATCAGCTCTATTTTGTTTCCCCTCCCCCGACCAATGGCCGCTGTCGCCCACTCGCCCACCCCATCAACCGTTAAAACCGCTGCTTCATCAAAGGGAGAACTTAAAAAAGCTGATGAAGCGTGCGAAAGATGATGAGGAATAAAAAAAACTTTATCTTTTGGCACACCCAAAAAATCAACTATTTTCTCCCTTATCCAAAGTTTCTCCTTTGCCCAATTGTAAGTTGCCTCCAAAAAAAGGGGAAAAGAAAAAGGAGCTTCTCTGGTAATTGAATAAAAAACTCGCTCCAATTTTAGTAAAGGTTTTTCAAAGAAAACTACTGCCTTCAGCTCCGAAGGTTCTATTCTGGCTTTTTCTAAGCAAAACTTTATTGCCTTTTGAGGAAAAGAGTAATCATACTTTATTCGACTAAATCTTTCCTCCTGAGCAGCCGCTATAACTCCATCATCGTTAACTAAAGCGGCGGCAGCGTCATGATAATATCCTGAGATACCTAAAACTATCATCAGTAAAGCTTTTCCTTTCTAATAACTTTTTCCGAGTCTACCCAGCCTTTTTTATATCTTTTCCCCCAGCGGATAAACAAACCGAAAGGAAGAACAAGAACAAAATAAATCAAAAAAAGCAAAATACTTAGCAATAGTAAAAATAAACTATTTATAATCTTTTGCCAGTAATGAAAAACTGATTTAAAAAAGGACATAAATAAAAGGATAGGAACCCGCTTTTTGAACAACTAAAACCAGCAAAGCAACGATTAACAAAGCAAAGAAAAAAGGTATTAACCACCAGATTTTATTTTTCAAGCTAAAAACAATGAGCTCTGAAAGAGTATGAAAACCTGATTTTAATTTTTCCTTATGCCCTATCATAAACCTATTTTAACTCCCACTGCTCTACATTCTGGAAAGATGTCTCCCAGAACTTTGGTGGTTGGTAGTTGGCAATTGAGGTCGGCTTATAAACGTAATAATAAGTGTAACCAAAGGGGATTAAAATTTTTTTCTCCTTAAGTTCATCATAAATTCTGGTTAAGCACTTCATTAATTCATCTTTATCTTTAGCCTTTTCTGCTGCCTCATAGTTTTTTTCAATTTCAAGTGAAGAATAGTAAGCAAAATTGAGGCCTCTATCATTTACTTTCGGGCTTTCCTGAAAAAGAAAAGGCTTTCTCATTAATGGATGAGGATAGAACTCTTGAGAAAAATAAAGTAGGTCAAAGTTTTGACCCATTGCCAGACTGCCTGACTTTTCCTTTGGAGCTAAAAACATTCGTGAAGTAAAAAGGTTAACTGTCAGGTCAATCCTGGTTTTTTCTGCCTCCGGCCGCAAAACCTTTATAAAAAGTTCATAGCGTTTTTTATCGAAAAACTGAAAGCGAGCATCAAAAGATAACTTTGGATTAAAGGTTTCGTCTCTTTTTCTTTCCCACAACTTCATTGGGCCAATGTTTTTATAACCCTGCCGATGTAAAGCGTCTATTGCTTTCTTGCGGTTAAGCCTGACTGTGTAATTTTCCACCAGCTTTTCCCAGTTTTTAAACGGAGGAATGCCAAATAAACCAGCCTCTTTTTTGTCCATAAACTCTCGGCCCTTTTGCCAGTCAAGGCCGTAAAAAAAGGCGGTTCGAAAATCATCTTCTTTAAACCACTTTCCTTGGGTATTGAGAAATATCGCTTCCCAGCCAACCGGGTAATTATCTAAAACTTTCTCGCTTTCTTTAACGCTTAGCAATTCTTTAGACAATGTTTTAGCTTCGTCTTCCGGAATATCCTGACATAAATCAACTTTACCTTCACTTATAAGCTTTTTTGCTTCCTCAATAGAAAAAACCACCGAAACTCTAATTTTTTCAATCCTTGGCTTGCCCTTAAAATAATCCTGGTTTGCCTCAAAAACCATTTTCTTGCCTATCTCCCACTGGCTCAAACGATAAGGCCCTGTTCCTATCGGTTTAAACCAAAAATCCGAATTCACAATCGATTGTTTTTTAACCAAAAGATGCTTGGGTAAAATAGCAGGAAAAAGATAACCAAAATGATAAAAAGGTTTCTTTAGGTAAAAAAACAGCGTTTCATCGTCTTTTGCCTCAACCCTTTCTATGTATTCGTAAGGCTTATAGAGTTCTGGCTTATAATCAGGGTCAACCTTGCCACTTAAAACTCGCCAGGTAAACTCAACATCAAAAGCGGTAAACGGTTGGCCATCCTGCCATTTAACACCTTTTTTAAGCTTAACTTTTACAGTTTTGCCCTCATTAAGAAACTCGGGTAAGTAAGCCAAACTTTCTTTAACCCCGCCCTTTTCGTCAATATCCCATAAACCATCAAAAATCAAAAAGCTCCATCTTTTTTGAGACACAGGTTGAAGAAGGTAAGGGTCAAAGCTACGAGGCTCAGCTAGGGTAACCATTTCTAAAGTGGTTTTACCTTGCAAAGATTTCTGGCAGCCAGAAAACAAAAGTCCAACCAAAAGAAATATTAGCAGAGCAAAATACAACTTTTTTGAACTCTTATTTCGCTTAGTTCTGTTCTTTACCAAAGCCATACTCCTTTTATTTAATTTAAAATTTAAACTATCAGGAAGATTATACCATTTTAATCCCCCTTAATCCCCCTTAT
>CAYRQL010000026.1:0-10028 GCA_964426525.1 uncultured Actinomycetota bacterium
GGTGTCCATTTTGCCATCACCGTTGACATCTGCTTTGGCTTCAGCTGAGGCATCTCGGTCAAGATGAAAAGTAAAAGAAAAAGCTTCTAAAGAATTGCCATTCAAGTCTTTTATTCCTGAATCTAACAGAACAGTGTAAGAACCACCTCTTCTTAATTCTGATTGAGGAATCAGGCGATACTCATTTAAAGAAAGTTGAACGATTGTCGAAGAAACAAGAGTATTTCCGTCAAAAAGTTTAAAAGTTGTTGTGTTAACCCCTTTGACTGGTTCCGAAAACTTAACCTTAATTTCAGGCGAAGTTGAAATAATTAGTGTCTGGTTAGGCAAGTAAGAAATGATGCGAGGCAAAGTTAGGTCAAGATAGAATACTATTTCCTTCTGGCCGATGTTACCCGCTCTATCAACTGCCCGAACTTTTAGCCAATGCTCCCCATCAGTAGTTATTGGTGTCCCTGTAGTGTACGGGTTACCGTCAAGAAGAAGCTCCGAGGTTTCCAGGTTGGGCTCATCTATCAATATCTCCGGAGCCAATGTTGTATTGTAGCGAGCTCCATTAGTAACACCGGTGATAATGATTTGAGGTGCCTCAGTGTCAATTAAGAAAGGTCCGTAGTGAGTTGTGGAAGTCCAGTTGCCAGCTTTATCAACAGTTCTTAAGTTAAACCACCAGATGCCATCATGCAAAGTAGTTGAGGTAATCTCACCAGTAGTGTCAAGTAAAGCATCTGGAATATCAGTTGTATTCTCACTCCAACATATAGAGAAACCTTCTACTCCGCTCAAGTTGTCTGTTGCTCCCGTCCAAGTTATTTCAACCGTGCTATTGTTCGACCAAGTGTCAGCCATAGGAGTTGACTCAAAACTGTCAGGGTCAGTAGGTGGAGTAAAATCAATCCCAAAGGAAATTTCCTTACTTACTTCGTTACCAGCTTTGTCTTTAGCGTAAGCTGTAAGAGTGTAGGTTCCTTCATCTGAGATTGGTTCGCCTGATGCCCAAAGGATTGAGCTTCCGCCTTTGAAGAGAGTGTAGGTTGTTTCCTCAAGGCCACTTAGAAAATCAGAAAAAGAAACATCAGGGGTGATGGTAGTGTTGTAGTAGCCTCCATCGACAATGTCTGCAACCGATATTACTGGCAAAGTTTTATCAATTCTCACCATTTTGGCCTCTCGAGTGCTTTCCAATCCAGCACCATTAAGAGCGTAGTACTCAATCGTTGTAGTACCTTCTTCGCCAACCACTACCGAACTTCCAGCTTGCCAGCTTCCACTGTTCAGCCGATGATAAACCTGGCTAACTCCAGAAGCCGTGTCCGAAGCTTCAATTTGAGCGGTAACAGTCGTGTTTTGCCAGTTAACTGATGGGCTAAAGCTGGTTTCAGGCGGAGAAACGTCAATTTTCAATGAAGTTACCTGAGTAGTCTCTTTGTTGCCCAATAAATCAACCGAGTAATAGCGCAAAGAAACATTTCCCTCAATAGAAAGCTTGAAAGGAGCAGTGTAAGTAGTTAATGAGCTTCCCGTGAACTGGTAAAAGGTAGTAGCAGACTCGCTCACAGTAAAACTAACTGTGGGGTAAGTAACATACCAATCGTAGCTACCATCAGGAGAGGCTGGCTCAAGTTGCAACTGCGTTACCGGTGGTTCAGTTTCGGTAACCACTCCACCACCAGTTGGTGAAGGAGTCGCTTCAATAAAGTCAAAACTACAATCATCAGTATCTTTATCAAAAGGCACTCTCCTTAAAGCTTTCCCATCAGGTACGCCAGGATGTTTTAACACCTGAGAAAAGATAGCAGAAGTTGTCTCCCAGACAACGGCATCAACTAACTGTTTGGCATTATTAAACAGCCCTATCTCATCGCCGGTGTTACTCAAGATAAAGTTCCCCTTCATTGAAAGATTTAAAACTGCATCTGTGGTTTCATTTATTTCAAAATCAGGCAAAAAACCATACTGATTACTGAAATCAACTCCTCGGTTCGCTATAACAAAAAAGCTTTTTGGTTTCACCGATACCCCCGGAGGTACTGTTAAGGTTGCCTCGCCATCAATTAAATACCAGTAACTAATATTCACTGTAGTGTCTTGCGGATTGTAAATCTCCACCCATTCACCGGCTGGTTCCGTTGTTGAAGGATCGTAACAGACAGCACTAATAAGAAGCCGATCTGTTACAGGAGTGTAAAGAGAAAACTGCTTAGTTTGAAAACCCTGGTTCCCGGCCGCATCTGTTGCTGTTATTTTTAACCTTGCTTGATTAGTATTGGCTCCCGCCGGCGTTGACCAGAGATAACTCCCATCATTAGCTTCTCCGGCCGTAATAGTAGTGTAGGTAACGCCACCGTTTAGCGAGTAATAAAGGTTAACGCTTGCGGGGTGAACAGGCGAATCAACAGCTGTCCAAGTTATTTCATAACTTTGACCGCTTATCCAGTTTTCACCAGCTTGCGGACTCCCAATAGTTACCTGAGGAGTGGATGTATCCACTTTAAAAGTAGCGTTTTTAACGGTTTCGGTGTTGCCAGCTGTATCAACTGAGTAGTAGTTAAGGGTTTGAGTGCCTTCAGATGGAGGCATAATGGGTCCTGAATAAGTTTGCCAGCTACCTGAGTTCCAGCGATAATAAGTAGTGGCAGTTTCATCAGGAGTTAAAGTTATGGTTGGTGTGGTTGTGTACCAGCCGCTTAAGCCGTTGGGAGTTGAAGGTAAAATAATGATAGAAGTCCAAGGAGGGCTCAGGTCTTTTTTAACAAACTTGACCGATTGCCAAAGCGAGCTGTTAACTCGATTATCCCAGGCTTGCCAATAAAGAGTATGGGTTCCTTCTGACAAATCTTTCAAGCTTATTTGAGCTCTTAAAACCTCAACTGAAGAATCAAATGCGCCGTCGGCTGGAACCGCTAAAGTGGTAATCGCTTGCTGGTCAATGCCAATACCACCACCACCAATCAAAGAGTAACCTCTCCCTAAATCGCTAACAGTAGCAGTGGTGATTAAAATTGACTCGGTAATTTCTTGATTGTTGGAAGGGCTGTTTATAGCAATTGATGGGGGTTGGTTATCATAAACAACTACGCTCCTTACATCGGAAAATGGACTGATCGCCACCCCATCGCTGGCGCGAATTTTATAGTAATAATCTTCACCGTAAATCACCGCTGAATCGAGATAACTTGTTGCCGTCGTCTCCTTTACTTTTGTATATGTACCATTTAATGTTTCAGCTCGCCATACTTCATAACGAATACCAGAAAGGCTCCTACCTTCCCAGCTTAAATAAATTGAACTGCCCTGAAGAGCGTCAAAAGACGAAGGCCGAGGAATAAAATAACCGTAAACCTCAAGGTCATCAAGGTATGCTCCTTCATTTTTATTAGCTGGCGTTGTCGGGTCACCGTTGGAACTCCAGGTCCACTCCAACCAGGAGTTTGAATATCCAGCAATATTATTTAAGGACACAGTTTGGGTCAGCCAGGAAGAAGTCAGCGGGAAATTAGGGTAGGAAGTGGCTAAACTTCCTGAACGATAAGTTGCAAAGCCCATCAAGTCAAGAACACCACTACCCGGTGGAGTCTGTCCATCAGCTGAGGGGATAAGATAGCCGAAAGAGGCCTGGCCATCAGCAAAACCACTCATATCAATCAGATAACGAGCCTTTGCCGCCATATTTGGCTGGTAACGACGCTCATTGAAAGCTGGATTATTAGTACCGGCACACCAAAGAGAAAGTAAGCCAGTTTTAAAGCGGTAGTCAGTTTCTCCCCAGGTAGTTGGAGTAGTTATACCAAAAACTTGCCAGCCGCTTCCCGGTTGAGTTACCGTCGGGGTTGTTTCAAAACTTGTTTTATATATCTCAAAACTCTCTGAAATCCCTCGTTTAAACATTAAAGAGCCGCCGCCAGCCGGGGCTTTTGACCAGGCAACCAGAGGATTAGCGTTTCGGTCGGCAGCTATACCCGTACTTGAGTAATAGACTCCACTTTCGCTGGACAGTGTTTCTTTATTTGACCATTTGCCATTCCACAAACTTTGATAGCAAAGTGAAGCTGAAGTTCCGGGCATCTCAACCCATATAAAATGAAGCTGTCCCGTGCGATCAACAGCCAGACGAGGCTTACAAAAAGCAGCCTGAGCTGGAGAAAAAGCAACCGCTGGCGTCCAGGTAGTGCCATCGCTGAAAGACTGCGAAAAATAAACTATTCGGTTGGTTTCCCAGGCAACATAAACTTTAGCTCGGTCTCTAACCACACTTGGTGCAACATATTCTTCATCGGTTGGCAAGCTGATATTACGGTTTTCAATATCAGTAGCAGCTGAAAATCCAGTTGAAAAGCTAAATTTTATGCTCCTAATTCGAGCATTATAACTGCTAGGAGGAGAATAGTAATAATAGCGCCAGACAATATAAGCTGTACCCGTTTCATCCGCTGAAATATCAACTGACTTGACACAACCAGAAAAAAGTCCTGCCCCAGCCGTATCTGGCACATCAGTGGTTGTCCAGCTTCCGTTATAAACTGCCAGTTTTAGATCGCCGTCTTCAGTATAAGCCACATAAACATTGTTGGCTTTATCTACCGCTGCTGCCAGATGCATTAAATTTCCTGAATAACTTCTTAAGACTTCTTCTAACTGCCAATTAATACCATCAGTGGTAGTTTTCTGTTTCAGAAAGCTTTCAGTAGTTGTTTCTTCTAACCAGAAAATCCTCATTAATCCCGTATTATCTCTCACGCAATCAAAAACGCTATCAAGCTGCCCCCAGGGGACGGCCGAAGCAGTAGTAGCTGAGCGAGTTGCTGAATCAAAACTCTGAGTGAGCCAGTTAAAACGATTATACTGAATAGCGCCCGTTTCTATGTTACGCCAGAAAACCAAATAATTGTTTTCTTTATCCACAATTATTTGAGAGTAAGAGGCAAAATCAGTTGCACCACTGTTAAGCTGATAGTTACTTGACCAGGGAAGAGCCAGGCTAAAAGAAGGCAAAAAAGCAGCTAAAAAAACTGCTAACGCGCCCACCCCTATTAAGCAACTTTTAATAAACCTCAAAGCTACCCCTCCCTTTGAAGATTGTAAAAATTATAACATAGTTTAGTTCGTTAGACAAGGAATTTTTGACTTTTGAAAACCACCTTCAGCTTTTTAAAATAAACTGTTACCCCATTCAATCATCTTTGAACGATAATTACCAACATCTACCCTAGTCGTTAATTCAATCACATAAAGAAGGTCGAGGCGACGCCAAGCAAGCAAAGCTTCTTGTGAATTATTTGTTTTTCCCCAGTAAGCCTTCAAGCCATCAACCTTGACTTCCTGCCAGTCTTTGTTATAGCTTTCTTTGAAGCTATCGAGATAATTTTGAGCAGTTTGGTTATCAACCCGATCAATAGAAAACAACACCATTACCACATTTTTATCATTTAAAGGTCGAGCCATTGCCAGGGCCTGCAGAGGGTACTCTTCTTTCAGAAAAAATTCGTACCCATCTAAATTGACCGGAAGCAACGAATACAAATCACCGCTGTAAGTCCCTGGTTTTTCTCCGCCTTTTGACCCATCATCACTTCCACCGCCAGAGCTCTGATTGTTGTTAGAATTACTACCCTGACCAACCGAGTTGCTACTGTTTGAAGTGCTATCGCCTACGGCTGTCTCAGACTTAGAGGTGCTTGAGCTGCCTCCAACAACCCTTTTGGCTGGACTCCAATAAGAGCCAACCAGAGATTCTATTCTGTTAAGGTAAGCTCGGGCTTCTTCTTTCTTCCCTGCCCGAATAAGTCTTCTCCAGGTTAGATAAAGTTCTTCCGCTTCTTGATGACGTGAACACAAAAACCATCGTGTTTTAACTCGGTATTTGTCCTGCATCCACCAGGGAACAAAAACTTTACTGACCTCTTTCTTAATAATTTCACCGTAATAACAGCGAGTAATAGTTCCCTCTCTAACTGAAACCGGGAAAAACAAAGCAAGAATAAAAAAAGAAGCAAAAAAACCAGAAAGATAAGGATGGCTTATTAACCAATTCCAGATTCCCTTCATAACTGGAACCTCATTGCCAATCCATTAAGCTCATCCCAAAGTTCAGCTGGTTTGCCTTTCACTCCTTTGGCGTGAAGCTCAAACACTAATCGACCCACTACCCAGACATAAGTTGCTCGATCAAGAGAGCCCGTACCAAAATAAGCGGGGTATTTCTCTTTAAATAAAAACTCTTTTTTGTTATCAGGGTATAACACCTTGCTCACTCGGCCTATAAAGCCAGCAGCATCGGAAGTATCTTTTTGAAGCCAGATAGTTGCTTCAATGCTTTGAGCATCACTTTGAATTATTGGCTGATAGTTACAAAAAGCCCCAAGTTCATTTGTAACTGCTTCTGACCGTTCATAACCTGAATAATAGGTGGGAAACAAAGCAATTAAATCTTCTGGTTTTTTGAAATCAGCAGTTGAAGTTGTTGTTTTCTGTCCCGAGCCAGTCCCACTACTACTGCCTGAACTACTACCCAAGTTGCTGCCTACCCCAGCCTGCTTTTGCTTCTCAGCAATTTTTTTATTAACTTTCTTCAGCTCTGAGCTGGCTTCTTTAAAAGAAGGCAAAATTTCCAAAGCTTCCTGAAGTTTTTTAGCCGCTCGACCCAGCTCTCCCTGTTCTTCTAATTTTAAGGCTTCTCGATAAAAAGCATTAGCTTTCTTTTGTTTTTCAGGAACTGTAACCCGGAAGTGATAAAAAACCAATGCTAGAATGCACAAAAATATTAAGCCAACAAGTAACCATACCCGCTTGTTTTGCCAAATTTGCATGCTATTATTGTAACATTCTAAAAAACTTTTTACACTTGCAGAACCTGCAAGTAAGACCTCCACCCCCCATCAATCAGCCCTTTAGAAATATAATTTCTAATCGTCTTCCTAACAATTCTGGCTTTTTTTAAAAACAATGTTTAGATAAATGTAGCGTTTCCAAGAGCAGGTAGTGAAAACCCCTGGATACCCTAGGAACTTTTCCCGCCAACCTGTAGAAAAAAACCTTTAGGCTTCCGGAAGAAACCAGCGGCCTAAAGGTTGCTGCTACTCCCTTTGCAATCCCCCTTAGTCCCCCTTAATCCCCCTTATTCTAAGGGGGAAAACATGAGAACTTATAAATAAGGAGGAGTTTAGACTCCTCCCTTTTTGAAAAGGGTGGTTGGGAGGGATTTATTTCGAGGCTTCCTCAAGTAGTTCAAGAGAAATGCTTTCTTTTCCCAACTCAACAGCTTTCTGCCAAGCTTTTCCCAGTAAAGTCAAGAACAACTGAGGATCTCTTTCCTTCTTAAAAGCAATCTCAATGGCGCTTTCATCCACCAACTTTTCATTTTTTAAATCAGGCGGCAGAAAAGCACTTAACTGTTCATTAACCAACCTCTTTGCCTTTTCTATCGAATCTAATGGTAAGTCAGAAAGTGGCCAGAAGGAAATCTTCATTTCTTTGCCTCGCTTCAAAAGTTCAACTTGAGAAAGGTTTTCTTCTAAAGTTTCATAAATAAAATAACAATTTTTCCGAAGAAGTGACTCTATTTCAACCAGAAAACCACCAAGACTAGCCTGAGACTCTTCATCTAAAGAAGTCAAAAAACCTTCTAAACCTGTAAACATTAAAACGGGCTTGTAGCCTGAAGAAACCAGCTCAAACAGACCTTTAAGCCCCTCCCTGGCTTGGTGAGGCAAAAAAATATCACTCTGAAACTGTTTAATCCCCTCTTCCCAGCTTTGCCAGATAAAAGTGGCTTCAGTTAAGCGTTTAACTACCCTGCCTAAATTTTCTCTATCAATCATTCTTAAGCTAAAATCGCGTAGCGATAAAGCTAATTCTTCCTCTTCATCTTCAGGCTCGAGAGGAAAAAGGAGTTCATCAATTTTTTCCTCGCCATCACTGAGTATCTCTTTAATTTTCTCTGCTCCTGGCAAAGCTTCTTTTAAAGTTCCTTCTTGCTCCAACCTTTCCAGTGAGTTTTTCAAAAAAAAGTAAAAGGAGCGACGCCAGATTTCCGGCGTCATCCGGGTGGCAATCAAGCGAAGCAAATTGGTAGGCGCATCTTGAGTCAGGAAATCAAAGCGAATAAGGGAAGCAAAATAACGCGGTGAAGTTGAGTTTAAAAAATAGCGAAAAACCAGGCTAAAAAAGTCAATCTCTATTGCTCGACTTGTTCCCGCCGGTAAAATTAGCCACAATGGTCGATTTCCCGAGCTTTCAAACTCCCCTAATGTTTTTTTAACTTTTTCCAACTCTCGATGAAAAATAAATTTTTCCAAACCAAGGTCACTAAACTCCTCGGGGTAGAGCTTTTCGTCATATAAAAATGGATTCTCCAACTCTTTAAGCCAGCTATTCATAATTTTTCATCCCCTTTTCCAAAAAATAAAATTCGACAAAAAATAAGCTAAAACAACTAAGGCTGTAAAAATTATTATAAAAAAAGAAAGATGGTAATAAAAACCAGAGAGTAGTTTTTCCTGCCATCTTATATACTCAGTGCCAATTGCTTCACTAACTTCCGGCGGCAGGAAAGCAAACCAGTTCCAAAGACGAGTCCTGGCAAGCCAGGACAAAAAAATACTCAAGCAAACAAGGCAAGCAAAGCCTTTTAATAAATCAGCTTTTGCCGAGCGAGCTAAGTAAAGAATTAAAAAAGCTGTCAGAAGAAAGAGCCAGGGAACGACAAATTCATACCCAGACGAAGTCCAGCTCTTGGAAAAACTTATAGCACTTCCGGGCCGGCCACTAACATTATATAAGCAATAGGGAGAGGCTAAAATAATTAAAGCAAAGATGAGCATAGTCATTCCCGGAAAAATCAACCCAAAGCGGCCTCGAGATAACTTTGTTAATTTTATATGGGAGACAATTAAACTCACCAAAAAAAGACCGGCTCCGCCAGCAACCCCCTTTATTACCAGAGGCGAAAACAAAAAGGTCTCTTTCATCCTCTCTAGGGGAACAAAAATTAATACCATCAGCAAGGGAGAGAAATAAATAAAATGTAGTTTTAAGAAAAATTCTTGGAGGTCATTCCGCCAGACCTTAAGAAATACAAAAAAAACAGCCATTACAACTGAGAGAATTAGCGGCTGGGAAAATGATGAAAGTTCAATTGCCAAACTTTTGCCCTGTTTTATTATCCAGAGAAAAGAAAAAAGAAAACCGCCCAAAACAAAACCGAAAGGCCAGCTGAAGTCGGCTTTAAATTTATCACCGGAAAATTTTGAGTTTAATACAAAGCAGGTTAATGAAATCGATAGCAGCATTGAAGAAGCCAGGGGAAAAATCTCCAGGCCAAAAAATCTTATTAGGGGGGCAAAAGAGCTTGGCCTTTCAAGATTGGAAAGAACCGACACTGTCGAGAAGAGACCAAAAAAATGAGCAAGCCATAAAGTTGAATAAGAAAAGCCACCAGTTTTAGTCTCAGGTTGAGGTGGGTTTTTAAATCTCAAAGAAAAGAATTTGTTAAAGCTGGAGGTGAATACAAAGGTGAAAAAAGGTACCAGAAGGAGCAAGAATAAAAGGTCACTTTGAGGTGGGAGATATGTACTCTGACGAAAATAAAACAAAGGCAAAGAAACTCCTCCAAGCAAACCAGCAAATAAAGGAAAAATACTTAAACCGAGCTTGCCTTCTTTCGCTTTTAATTTTTGAAAAAAGGAGAAAAGGAGAAAGATAAAAAGAAAAATGAAAACCCAGAAAAAAGAAACGGCATAGGAATGTTTTTCCCCGCTAACTGTTGCCAGTAAAAAATGCGAAAGCAACAACAAAGGCCAGAGAAGAAAAGATAAAAATCTTAACATTCGTTTATTATAACGAAAAAACCTCGCTCTCAAAGTAAAGCTGGAGAGCTTGGAATGATACTTTCCTCTGACCATCACAAGCGCAGCAAAGAAAAAACAGTCACCTGAAGGTCTGAGCTAAATCGTCATTGTAAGCCCTTTTCTTCTCCTTTTTTAAAGACAAGTAATCTCCTCCCTTTTTTAATCCCCCTTAATCCCCCTTAT
>CAYRQL010000027.1:0-4406 GCA_964426525.1 uncultured Actinomycetota bacterium
TGAGGATTTACATAAAGAAGCAGATGGATTTATCAGAAAAATAAATCGGTGTATGCTGGCAATAAACTTCAGGCGCGAGCCGATTTACCTGCCTGATGAAAAACTACAAGAACCCCAATATCAGAAATATCAATTTGCAATACAAAAGATACCTGCCTTAAGAGAATTACGCCATCTTTTTATTGGAAGAGTGGTCCATTCGTCGCTTGAGCAGTGGAGGCAAGATGTGATGGATTTGTTGAAGTTTAATGTGAGTATAGATGATGACAATTTAAAATGGAAGAAAGGAATTCAGTAAAGATATATTTACCGTCTGCCTTTCTGTTCTATTTATCTCTTATGTTATTTTTTTAAAAATGCAATTTTGTAAAATCTGAGAATATTACAAAAAGGGAGACATAATCTTTAAAAGAAATTTTGATGTAAATGGAGCAATGCGAAGAAGCAAATAATATTTAGGCCTGCGAGTGTTATTTTGTTAGCATTGGATAGTGAATTTCGTTTTTGAATCTAAGTAAATTAAAGTGGAATACTTAGAGAGTTGTTAAGTATCAGAAGTTAAATATCAGGAGCAATATGTTTTAAATGGTAATCCATTTATATATTATTAGTTTCACTAACCACTTCAACCTGCCAGTTTTCATTAACGTAAAGACCAAGAATTTTTCCTTCAAAACCACATGATTTTATCAACTCCATCGCGCGACGAATGTGGCTATATTGAGATTGTTTGTCCACAGGATTACCGGCGCAGTCATGATGCCCAACAATTGCTACAGCGTTTGAACCATGACGCTTTACCGAAATGTCTACACAGTTTTTCAGATAGTCAATAAGGACTTTATCTTTTTGCTCGGTAAGAATCTTGTTTACCCCTGGCATAGTAATCATATCAACATAATCAACCTTAAAATTGCTCTTGAGATACTCAATCACTGGTAACTGAGCTCTTCCATCCATACAGTTTATTGCGGTTATAAATTTAGCCATTGCTTGTGCCTCCCAGCTTTCGCAATTTTTTTGTTCGTACCAATCATAATGAGGCATTAGTTTAGCCTAAATAATTGAGCTCAACCTCTTTAAGTTATCTATGCCTCAAAAAGTTATGGGTAGCTTGATCAAATCACCGTTAGGTGAAAGAGCCTTCATTTTAGCAAAGTGAAATGTATATTTCCAGAGCTTTTTTAGAGCTGGGTGACTGTCACCAGTGTTTTTTATCCTCCTAAGCAAATTTTTTGTTCGTACTTTTTAAAGCTGCCCTTAGGCTTGTTCAATTTATTTTTATATTTTTAGCGATTATCTTTGCTGCTCCTATAAACAATTTTTATTTTTTTAGCGAAAGACCTTTCAGTCTGAAAATAGCTATGGCACTGCTGTTTACTACTTAAATAGGCAAAAAAAGAAAAAGTGGAGAGTCACAAGGATTTAAGTTGTGTTTTATATCGACCATCAACTTATCTTGCTTGGATGGGCTATAAGTTTTAACTTTGGAAAATCGAAGATATAATTTAAAGCTCATAAAATATATCGGCCCAAAAATTTATTCACTAGTAGATTCAAAAAAATTTTTTTTTGATTTATTTTTTTAAAAAAACTAAATTCTCAAGCTTTAAACTTCGATGAAAGGAAATATTTAGATTTTTAATTACAACTAATTTTAAACCTAAATTTTTATGACTAGTTACAAAATTTGTTAAGCCCCACTTATCGATAATTAGCAGGATAGCCCACGGGGACAATGTATAAAGGTTCATGGTTTGAGGGCAGAGAAAGAACTTCCTGAACTTTTTCATCAAAAAACGCCCCAATTGGCACGGCTCCTAAGTTAAGAGCTACTGCCTGAAGAAGTAAGTTTTGGCAGGCGTGGCCAACTTCTATTTTAACGTATCGCTCTGCTCGGTTCCCATATTTTTGGGCTGTTCTTTCATATACGGCAGCAATAACAAAACTAACAGGCGCTTCAGCTGGCGGTGATTGACCTAAAGCTGCTAATGATAACTCTTGCCTCACATCTCCTTTTTTTATTTTTTTAAGACTGTGAGTTTGAGGAAAATAGTGAAAAACCCCCTCTGAAGTAACAAGGTATACCTCAAGAGGATAAAGTGCGCCAGCAGAAGGAGCTGTTCGTCCACCAAAAGAAGGCGCGGTTATTCCCTGGCAAGCCCAGAGAAGTTGAGAAATTTGATTTAAACTGAGGTCTTTTTTTGAATATGAGCGAACCGACCTTCTTTTGGCTAAAACTTCTTCCAGGCTGATATCGCTTTTAAGTTTTGGCTGGGGAAGAGAAATTTCTTGAGATATGAATTTATTTGTCTGGGGCTGCGAAGCACTTTCGCAACCGATAAAAACTGTTGCCAAAATAATAAAAAAAGCTGAAAGCTTTTTTAATTGGGTATATTTTTTAATTGAATACATTGCTTTGCGCCGAGAAGCCAATTTATCTAATCCCCTTTATCTAACATTAATTTATCAAATAATAATTATCGAATAAAGCTTATTCGATCATTTTGTAAGCAGAATGAATATTTAATATTGTAGTTAAGGATTTGCTAATAAACATTACGGCGCAAAGTATTAGTTTAGAAACAACAATTTTTAGCATTAGTTTGGTTAGAATTACATGTGTTAAAATCCAGTTAAAAATTGTTTGTTTTGGGGAGGCGAAAAGTTTAGATGAAAACGGAAGGAAAAGTTTTTGTCGTAACAGGAGCCTCGGGAGGAATTGGCCAGGAAATAGTTAAACTTTTGATCAAAAGGGGAGGAAAAGTTGCAGCAGTTGATATTAATCAAAACGAGCTTGAAAGAGTAAGAGAGCAGCTAAAAGAAAGCGAAGACAAGTTAAAGGCTTATCAAGTAGACATAACAAACAAATCTCTGGTTGAAAGTTTACCTGAAAAAGTCAGGGCAGAACTTGGAGAACCAGATGGTCTAATTAATGCTGCCGGCATAATTCAACCCTTTGTGATGGTTTCGGAAATCGATTACGAGCGTGTCTTTCGAGTAATGAATGTGAATTTTTATGGGACGCTGTATATGACAAAAACCTTCCTTCCTTATTTACTTAAGAGACCAGAGGCTCATATTGTAAACATCTCAAGCATGGGAGGCTTCCTTCCTGTTCCAGGGCAAGCAATTTACGGTGCTTCAAAAGCAGCAGTTAAACTTTTGTCAGAAAGCCTTTATGCAGAGCTAAAAGATACAAAGGTTAAAGTAACAGTGGTTTTCCCCGGAGCAACTGAGACAAAAATTGCTGAACATAGCGGCGTTCAAGTTTCTCAAGAGTCAAAAGAAGAAGGAAACAAAATTCCAATGATGAAACCGGATGAAGTTGCGAGAATAATTGTTGATGGAATGGAAAAAGACAAATTTCAAATATTTACTGGCAGCGATTCCAGCATGATGAATATTCTTTATAGGTTAAATCCAAAGTTTGCTGTTGATATGATAACCAAGAGAATGAGCTCCCTTTTAAAAAAGCGTTAAAAGAGTTGAGTTCTAACATTTTAGGTAATTGAAAATTGTGTTTTAGAAAACTCCTAAATCAATCCAAACAAAAAAATTGCCGGTAAGCATTTTTAGTAAAAGCACTGGTAAAAATACTTCATTCCTTATTTCTTACAATTTATTTATTTTTCACACCTTACTTAATAAAATTTCACCTCTTAACAATTGACTTGTACTTGAACAAACCATTCAAACCTATTTTTTCTCAATTTCTTAAGAATTTGAGAATAGAATTTGAGAATGGCGTTTTTGGCTAAAACCTCTATTTGAAGATTTTAAGGGTTGCAGACTTTGCAGGGGCGGTGGCCAGCCTGAATGGCTTCTTCTCTTGAGGAAAAAGTTTGAAGATTGTAAGGGGAAATTTGCTTTGCCCAGCGACACCAGGGGTAGTGAAAAGGAGCTCGTTTTTTGCTCGCCACGTACTTTATTTTTTCACTTTTTTCTTTTGTTGAATTCTGACTTGAAAGACTCCACAAACCAACACCTTTTTCAATGGCTTCACTCTGGAGCTTTAAAAAATAGTCTGAGTATTTGACATCAGGGGGGTAAGTATAAGCATAAGCATAGCCTTGGCGAACAAGTTCAGCGTTGATAAAGATGTTGCCAAGATAAACATAGCGCAAAAGGCGACCGTATTTATCCCTTTCACTAATGTCTTTTTCCAGACGAACAGTTTTGCCTAAAGTAAGCTCAGTGGTTTTTTGGCTAGCTTCTTCGAAGTAAGGACGACCTACTTCTGGGGTATCAATTCCGATCAGTCTGACGCGTTCTTTAGACCCGTTCAAAAGAACAACGATGGTGTCTCCATCTATTACTTCAATAACCCGGCCTATTTCGGTGTTCGGAACTTTTTCTTTAGTATGGGTTTGCGGTTCAAGAACAGGTTTCTCTGAGGAGTTAGG
>CAYRQL010000027.1:4506-10014 GCA_964426525.1 uncultured Actinomycetota bacterium
TTTTCTTTAGTATGGGTTTGCGGTTCAAGAACAGGTTTCTCTGAGGAGTTAGGTATATTCTCAGGTTTAGATTGATAGGTGTTATTCTCAAGACAACCAGCAAGGCTTGCTGTGCCAAAAAGCGAGATTAATAAGATTAAAAGTGTAGAAATTGTTTTTTTCATTTTTAAAATTTAACCTAGGCTCTAATAATTTATTATATCGGTTGGGTTTGGCAAGAACTGAAATAATTAATACCGTTCAGGCGTAACTTAATAAACTTACTAATAAAAGCTGGTTGAAACTGTTTCTGCTGTTTGTGTTTGGATATTTTTTTTAATTTTTTAAAGTTTAGGCTTTTTTAATTAAAAAAGTAAATTCGAAAAGAGAACGGTTAAGCAAAATGAAAATTCTGCTGATTTGACTCTTAGCTTGCTATGATTTTAATGAAAAAAGTTCACTAAAAAAAGTTTAATAAAAGCAGAGCCAAACAAGCTTCAAACTGGAACAAATAAAAAAGTGGTTTAAATATTTAAAACCAGGCTGAACCATCACAAGGGCCGGTGTTTTGCTGGCCAAGTCCTTCGCGGCAACTCGAGAAGCTGAGTTTTTCTTTTAAGGCGGTTTTTCTTACTTTCTCAATTATTTTTTTTCTTAAAGAAAAAGGCAGATAGTAGTAGTTGTTTAATTTTTCGCCTTTTTCGAGGTAGAGTTCGTGCCATAGCTTATTCAATTCAGGGAAAGCTTTTATCATTCTTTGTAGGCTATCGGTTCGAGATTTAAAAGTTGATGTTATGATTTGTTTAGCGCCGGCTTCTTTGCTAGCTTGGACCAGTTCTTCAATTTCCTCAATATTTAGCGGATAGATTAAGGGGTCTAATCGACAAATAACGGGCAAAGTGTTAGAAATTTCAGCCATTGCTTTAAGGCGAAGCTTGGGTTCTGGAGCTTTTGGTTCAATTTTTTTGGCTAAAGTTTTATTAAGTGTAGTTAAGGAAAAAGCAATAACGACATTTTTTAATTTAAAAAGCAAATCAAGGTCTTTAAGAATGAGATCTGATTTTGTAACGAACATTATTTTTAAATTTAAGCTCTGAAAATCGTTGTTTAAAAGCAGTCTCAAAAAACTTCGGGTTAGGTTTTCTTTTTTCTCTAAAGGCTGGTAGGGGTCGGACGAGTTGGCAAGAGTTAAATAAGAATTTTTGGGGAGTTTTCTTAGCTCCTTTGCTAACTGTGCAATAAAATTGATTTTGGAACGGGGTTGATAAAAGTTGGGTATGTAGGAAGAAGCGTAACAGTAAAGACAAGCATGGCCACAACCAGTGTAGGGAGAAAGGCTAAACTTTTTGGGGCAAGTACATAGTTTACTTTGCCAGGGATCAAAAGGTGAGATTAAAGACATAAATTGATTATAACAATTTTTGCTGTTTTTGCCCTAAATGCCAGCGGCACCAGCAAAAGACTATTAAGACTATTAAATAGTTTAAAAACATATTTAGTTTAGAAAAAAACAATAAACTGCGATGGCTGGAATTGATTTTGGAAATAAATTTTGATGTCTTGGTTGATTGTTTGCATTCAGGCTTGCCTAAAGAAGAAAAAACCAAGTTTTTAAAAGATTTTACTACTTATTTTAAAAACAATTTTCATTGAGAATTTAACAATCTTTTGATTTGGTTAATAGAATTAG
Source organism: uncultured Actinomycetota bacterium (assembly GCA_964426525.1). Classification (GTDB taxonomy): domain Bacteria; phylum Actinomycetota; class Aquicultoria; order SKW223; family CALKMS01; genus CALKMS01. The sequence goes on from CAYRQL010000027.1 coordinate 6,176, forward strand.
TAGAAGATTAATTCAAAATTAGCTTTCACAACAGGTCATTTTAAAAACTTGTAAAATCTGTTATTTAGAAAGATAATTTTAATTGCGGAAGGGCTTGAGGGCTGGTGCCCTCTCTGGTCTTCAAAACCAGTATGGGGCTGAAGAAGTCCCGGGCAGGTTCGATTCCTGTGCCCTTCCGCCAGTTTTTTGATTTTAAATTATTTGCTGGTGTTTATTAATTCTTAGTTTGCCAACTCTCGCTTGTCGCCAATCCTTCGAGTAAAACGCAGTCGGTCTAAGTATTCCAGCAAGGGAATGACAAATTTTCGAGTTGAGCCCAAAAGGTCTTTTATTTCTGAGGCAGTTTGCGGGCCGCTGGCTTTTATTTTTTCGCCAATTAAAGCTTTTGCTTTTTCAATTGCTTTTTGATGAAAGTAGAAAGAGCCGATTCTTATCAGGACTTTTTCGTTAATCAGGCGGTAAACCATCTGTTCGGCTTCTTTTTGTTTACCAGGAAATTTGGCGGCAACTTCTTGAGGGGTAGGAGGAAAGAAGAGGTTTTCCAGAAATATTTTTTCAACCTCTGTTCTTATATCAGTTATTGCTTCTTCTTTTTTAAGCTTAATTTTTTCATCTAAAGTCTCAATCTTCCCTTCGTTTTCCAATTTTTTAATAAGTTTTTCCAATATTGGCTTGCCGATTTTTAAGCTGCTGCGAAGAACTTCTTTGGAAAGGTAAGGATTGGCTGGGTTATTTTTCTGGTTTTCTTCAAGAAGAGATACGAGCGTATTGAGTTTGGCGTCAAACTCTTCAGCCAGGATTAAAAAGGGGTTTATTTCTAGAATCTTTCCTTCTTTAAGAAGAGAGCTGACAATTTCTTCGGTTTTCTTTTGGCTGTTAGCCAAGTAGTAATTGAGTTCGCTTTTTTCTATGACATTTCTTTCTTTAATTGTTTCCAGGCAGAAAGTTTTATCATCTGCCTTACTTAAGCGGTCAAGAAGCATGAGAATATCCTGGCGAAAGCGGTGTCTTAATGGTGGATAGGGATTAATAATCTTACCGCCGCCAATAGTTCGCAGAGGAGAAGTGCGGCGGATTATAAAGTGGTCACCACGGCGAGCAACTACAGGTTCTACCAAACGAAACTGGACAAAATAATTGGCAGCGGGCCGCGCTTCATCAGACTCTAAAAGCCTGATTTTTGCAATAGTTTCTTTTGTCCCCAGGTAAAAAAGAATTTCTTCTCCTTGCTTTAGCTTGAAGCTTTTGGGAAGCAAAGTAAGTTGACAGTCAATTAAAGATGTTGGACGATAAAACCCGGGCTCAACCAATACATCGCCTCTTTTAACCTCATACTTGGCAATAGAAGCCAGATTTAAAGCCAGTCTTTGACCAGCTATGCCTTTGTTTAAGTTTTGACCAAAAGATTGAACACCTCTAATTCGGACCATCTCATTTTGAGGCAGTAAAAGCAGTTGTTGGTCGGCAAAAACTTCTCCTTCCCAGAGCGTGCCTCTTACTACGGTTCCAAATCCTGGTTTAGAAAACACCCAATCAACAGGAAAACGAGCTGGCAAGTCAATTTTTTTAGGTTCGGCTTCTTTGACGGCGTTGTCAAGAGCTTTGATTATTTCTTCTTTGCCTTCGCCGGTTTTGGCAGAAAACCTAATAATTGGGGTATTAGCAAGGAAACTGTTCTTTATTTCTTCTCTGAGTTCAGTTTCAATTAGTTCGAGCCAAGTGGCATCTTCAGCTAAGTCTACTTTTGTTAATACAATAAATCCGGCTTTAACGCCTAACAAGTTTAGTATTTCAAAGTGTTCCTGAGTTTGGGGCATTATTCCTTCGTCAGCTGCTACAACTAAAATGACAACATCAATTCCTGCTGCTCCTGCCAGCATATTACGAATGAATTTTTCGTGTCCGGGTACATCTACGAAGCCGATTTCATTTCCCGAAGGAAGGGTGAGATGGGCAAAGCCAAGGTCAATGGTCATACCACGCCGTTTTTCTTCAGCAAAGCGGTCAGGGTCAACGCCTGTTAAGGTTTTAACCAGCGTGCTTTTTCCGTGATCTATGTGCCCAGCAGTCCCGACTATGTAAAAACCCATTAGTTTTGTTTTAGGCTTTCAATGTTTTTGAGAGCATCAATTATAATTTTTTCTTCTTCGGGAAATATTGTTCGCATATCCAAAATTACTTTGTCTTCCTGAACACGAACAATTACAGGCGGCTCAAAGTTTCTTAAATACTTTTGTAATTTTTGGGCTGGAATTCTAAGGGAAAAAAGGGCAACACCGAAACTTGAGATAGGGGTTGCTGGTAAGGCTCCGCCTCCACTTTCAGCCTGAGTTGGAATAGCTTCTGCTTTAAAATTAGTTTCCTGGTTTATTTTGGCAGCTATTTTTTTAGCTCGATGTTTGAGTTTATCGACGGGGGTAAAAAGAAGCTTTAAAACGGGAATCTTTTCCCAAGAATTTTCTTCAAAGTAAAGCTTTAAAGTGGCTTCCAAGCCAGCCAAGGTTAGTTTATCAATTCGCAAAGCTCGATTAAGATGATTTTTCTTTAGCTTTTCAACATATTCTTTTTTACCAACTATAATTCCGGCTTGTGGTCCGCCTAATAGCTTGTCGCCGCTGAAGGTAACCAGAGAAGCACCAGCTTTAATTGCTTCCTGAATTGTTGGCTCACCTGGAAATCCTTTTTCTGAGAGGTTTATTAGAGCACCACTTCCGGCATCGTAAAGAACAGGAAGTTTATGCATCGTCCCTAATTCAACCAGTTCTTTAAGCTCAACTTCTTTAGTGAAACCAATAATTCTAAAGTTTGAGGGGTGGACTTTCATCAAAAGAGCCGTTTCTTCGTTAATTGCGGCTTTGTAATCGCCTAAATAGACTTTGTTGGTGGTTCCGACTTCTTTTAAAGTGGCACCGCTCATTTTCATAATTTCTGGCAAGCGAAAGGACCCGCCAATTTCAATTAGCTCACCGCGCCAGACTATTACTTCTTTCCCTGAAGCCAAAGTATTTAAAGCAAGAAAAACAGCTGCAGCATTATTGTTAACAATAAGAGCATCTTCAGCACCGGTTAAAGTGGTTAAGAGTTCGACTGCGTGAAAATAGCGAGAACCTCTTTCGCCAGTGGAAAGGTCGTATTCAAGAGTTGAGTAACTCCCAGCAATTTCCATAATTTGTTTTTGAGCTTCTGATGATAGGGGAGCGCGTCCTAAGTTGGTGTGAATAACCACCCCGGTGGCGTTAATTACTTTTCTTAAGCTTGGTTTTAATTTGTTTTCTACTATTTGAGCAAGATTTTTTGCTTGAATGAGATTTTTAATGTCGTTTGATTCTGACGCAGTTTCTTTTATTTTCTGGCGAATTTCGCCAAGTGTTTGACGAATTTTTTCAACTACTAAACGGCGGGGATTAGCCTGACAGAGCTTTTTAAATTCTTTGTTTTGTAAAAGGTCGTCAACTGAAGGAATTTTTCTTAGCCATTCTTCTTTTTTGATTGGTTTTGTTTCTTTTTTCACTGTTTTTTTCATTAATCCTCCCGAAATGCTTAGCCATTTTGGTTTTCTGGCTTATAACATTTTCAACTTTTTTAAAAACAATAGCAAGTGAAGCGAGAAGTCAAAGTGAATCAAGAAATTTGGTATAGTAAAACTCACGGCAGAATTTGCCACGCTTAACTTTTTTATTTTCGCAATAACAATTGTAAAACCCTCCCAACCTCCCTTTAGGAAAAGGAGGGGTAAGTTAGATAATTTTAAAAAAAGTGAGAAGGCTAGTGTCTCCCCCTTAGGATAAGGGGGATTAAGGGGGATTAAAAAAAGAAGGAGTGAAATCCCTCCCAACCTC
>CAYRQL010000028.1:0-8904 GCA_964426525.1 uncultured Actinomycetota bacterium
AAAACTACAAATTACACTAAACCCAAAAGGGCTGGTTAATACCAGCCCTTTTTTTAACACTCTTTACCAGAAAGATTATTTTAAATATCAATTCTTTCTATATTGCTTGTTAATAATCTAAAGCAAATTACAGTAGTTTTTATTTCAAGTAAGTTTCATATCTCATAAATATCTCATCTCTTCTTTATTAAAAATTATTAAAAACCTCAAAGAAATCCTACCCCACCAAAAAAATCCCTCCAGATTAACCATTCTTTTCTCATTAAAACTATTATCAAAAAGACTATCCTTTTAATCTTCTAAATAAGCCAACTTTTTCATTTAAAGTTAGCTACCTTCAAAAGTTTATTTTGGACTCTTGGCAATTTTTTTGAAACTCTTTTAAAACTTAAACTAAATTAAATTTCAAACTAAGCTTAGTTAAGTTTTTCATATTCTTTCTTTGTGTTTCTTTCGCTTTCTCTTTTATACATAAGTAGCTCCTCAACTTTTAAATAAGGTGTTTTGGCTTTGTCTTCTTTACCTTTCTTTTCTTTCTTTAAAAGCGAGCTTCATCTTTGGTTAAAAGAGCAAGCAAAAACCTAAGTTAGCTATAGAGTCGTTTAAGAGTTAAAGCTTTCCTTTGCTGTCAATCTTTATAGCTCACTTTTTCCTTAACACTAAACAGTTTTTTTCTTTCCTTTTCTCTTTCTTTTCACTAAAGAAAAAGTTAGTTCTTTTTCTTCAAACACAACTTGTTTTCCCCTTACAGCGTCTAAAAAAACCAAAAAGCATATAAATGGTGATATATAAGGGGCTTTAGTGGTTTACAAGAATCAGTTCCTTCTCAGCCTAAGAAACTTTAATACTCTCTACATTCTCTTTAGTTAAGCTTTCTTTTTTTCCACAACATTTTCTTCCATAGCAAGAGACATATAATTTTATAAGCAAAAACATATGTTTTCCCTATGCCTTTGATTTGCTTGAAAGCGACCTGAGTTGTTCTCTTTTCAAGTAGATTTTTTAATTGAAAAACAATAAGATTCCAAGTAGATTTTCGTTGAGGTAATTTGTTTTTTTGAAATATTAAAAAAAATTTGGTAATATTTTTTTAAACATTATGGGTAGCAGCTTAAAAAGTAGCAGAAAAAGTATTATTGTTTCCTTTCTTCTTCTATTTTTCCTCGTTAGTGCGGTTTTTGCTTCTCCTATTGAAGAAAAGAGGAGTGAACTCAACCAAGTCAACAATGAGCTCAGAAAAGCGCAAGAAAAGCTCGAAGCTTTAAAAAAACAAGAACAAAATATCTCTACTCAAATTAGGGAACTCGACTCTCAAATAAATCTGGTTCAGAGTGAAATTAACAGCTTAGGAGCTCGAATTTATTTCAAACAAGCTCAAATTAGAAAAAGAGAAGAAAAAATTAACCTCCTCCAAAAAAGTATAGATCAAAAAATTGCACAAATTATGGCTTATCAGGAGAAGCTGAAATCCCAGACTAAGGCTTTAAACAAAAGGCTGGTGCAGATTTATACTGGAGGCGACTATGAGTATCTCGATGTTTTACTGGGAGCTCATAGTTTTTCTGAGTTGATATCGCGGCTTACCTTATATTCTTATATTGTTAAATCGGACAGAAACCTGATAGAAGAAATAAAGCAAACTAAAGCTTTGCTGTCAGAAAGAAAAGCTGAGCTTGAAAGCCAGAAGGAGCAAGTATTTTTAGAGAAGGTAAGGCTTCAAGGTGAACTCAACCAGCTTAATGAAATAAAAAATGAACGTTTAGCTAAAAGGTCATTTATTCAAAAAGCACTTTCTTACAAGCAATCGAACTTATCAAGGGTTCTTAAAAACAAAACTGAAGTAGCTCGACTTGAAGCGGAACTTGAGAAAACTTCTCGTTACCTTACTTCTTTGATCAGGCGGCTGGAAAGCCAATCATCTTCCGGAAGTCGCCCAGCCAACTTTATCTGGCCAGTTAACGGAACAGTGACCTCTTATTTTGGCTGGCGCATCCATCCCATTTTAAAAGTAAAGAAGTTCCATACCGGGATTGATATTGCTGCTTCTTATGGTACTGATATTAAAGCTTCAGCTGGAGGAAAAATTATTTTTGCTGGCTGGCTGGGTGGCTATGGTAACACGGTGATAATTGACCACGGCGGGGGCTACTCTTCCCTTTATGCTCACGCCAGTGCTATAATTGTTTCAGAAGATGAAGAGGTTAGCCAGGGCCAAGTAATTGCTCGAGTTGGCTCTACTGGTTATAGTACTGGTCCGCATTTACATTTTGAAGTGCGGGTTAATGGTGAGCCTCAAAATCCTCTAAATTATTTATAAGTATTTTTAATTTTTTAATTAGGAGGCAAATTTGAAGGCGTTAAAAATAATAGGAGTAATCTTTCTTTTGGCTGTCTTTTTTCTTAGCGGTTTGACTGTCGGATACCTTCTTCCTCGGGATAAAACAACAATCTCTGCTCAATCTTCTAAGAAACCTTCACTGGATTATGTTCAGGAAGTGATTGACCAGGTGAAGAGTAAATATGTCGATGAGATTTCCGAAGATAAGTTAGTTAAAGGAGCAGCAAAGGGGGTAATTGAGGCTTTGGGCGACCCCTATTCTCATATTTTTGACCCTACTCATTTTAAGCTCTTTCGAGACGATACTTCAGGTTTCTTTTATGGTGTAGGTATTCAAATTGATTTGAAAGACCATTATCCAGTGGTGGTTTCTCCTATTGAAGGGACGCCAGCCTATAAAGCAGGTATGAAAGCTGGCGATGTCATTCTTGAAGTAGATGGTCGGCCAACAAAAGATTTGCCTATTGACCAGGTGATAGGAATGATAAGAGGAGAAGAAGGCACGAAAGTGAAACTTAAAGTCCTTCGCAATCATTCTGCTAAACCTCTGTTTTTTAATTTAACCCGGACAAAGATTGAGCAGCCTAATGTGACTAGCAAGCTTCTTGAAAAGAAATATGCTTACATAAGAATTCACACTTTTAATCAGGGAACTTCAGATAAAGTCAGGGGGTCGCTTAATGATTTGGTTAGTAAAGGGGCTAAAGGGATAATTATTGATTTGCGCAACAATCCAGGAGGACTTCTTAATGAGTCAGTCTTTCTGGCTTCGCTTTTTATCAAGAAAGGAGTTGTTGTAAAGGTAAAGGGGCGAGGTGGGAAAGAGCAAGTTTATAATACAGTGAGCGATTATCATGAGGTAAAAGTATTCGACCTTCCTCTAGTTGTTTTGATAAATAAGGGGAGCGCTAGCGCTTCGGAAATTTTTTCCGGGGCAATTAGAGACCACAAAAGAGGAGTTTTAATTGGGGAAACTACTTTTGGTAAAGCCAGTGTTCAGGATATAATTGATTTAAGCGAAGGAGGATTGGTTTTGACTACTGCTCATTATTATACACCCAGCGGGGAAAACATTAGCAAGAAAGGCATAAAGCCTGATATTGAAGTTAAAGGCCAAATGAAAATTGGCGGTCCTGACCCTCAACTTGATAAGGCAATAAAAGTTTTAAGTGAGAAAATCGAAAAGAAAAAAGCAGCCTAAATTAGCGTTTGATCTTAAAGAAGGAAAATTTGAAGCAAATCAGCGGGGCTACGGATTTGTAATCACCGAAGATTTTGATGTCTTTGTTCCTCCTCGTCAGGTTGGCGGAGCAATGCATGGAGACCTGGTTACCGTTCAGGTTTTGCAGAAAACCAGAGGGAATTTTGAAGGGCGAATTGTTAAGGTTAACAAAAGGGCACGCGACCGGATAATTGGCGAGGTGGAAAAGAGGAAGAAGCGCAAGTTTGTAATCCCTACCGATAATCGTATTTTTTATCGCCTTTTGCTTCCGAAGAATGAGCGGGTGAGGGAAGGGACTATTGTAGAAGCTAAAATAAAGAATTTTCCCGAGAAGTCTCGAATAATTGGGGGAGAAGTTTTAAGAATTATTGGTCAGGCAAACGACCCCAATATCCAGATTGAAATTATTTTAAATGAGCACCAGCGGGAAGAAAGTTTTCCGACCGGCGTTATAGAAGAAGCCAAAAATGCTCCTTTAGAGGTTAAAGAAGATGATCTTGCTGAAAGAAAAGATTATCGCACGAACTTTACGGTTACCATCGATGGTCTGGATGCAAAAGATTTTGACGATGCAGTTTCTCTTGAGAAGAAAGGGGAGAACTATTTCCTGACTGTTCATATTGCTGATGTTTCCCATTATGTTCCTTTTGATTCAAAGCTGGATCGCGAGGCGCGCAAACGCGGTTTCAGTGTTTACCTGGTTGATAGGGTAATTCCAATGCTCCCTTTTGAGCTTTCCAATGGTATTTGTAGCTTGAATCCTCAGGTTGACCGCTTGACTTTTTCAGTGGAGATAGAAATTACTCCTCAAGGAGAAATTCTAAACTATGAATTCTTCCCGGGAGTAATAAGAAGTAATTATCGCTTGAGTTATGAAGAAGTCGATAAGTATTTTGAAAGCAGTAAGTTTCCTTCTTCCGAACTTGAAAATTTTCTAACAAGGCTGGCTGAATTAGCTGAGGTCTTAGAAAAAGCAGCTCTTAAAAAGGGAAGACTAAATTTTGAAACAGTCGAAGCCAAAGTGATTCTTAACTCTTCTAAAAAGCCAGTTGAAATTAAACTCAGAGAGAGAACCCTGGCTACCCGCTTAATAGAAGAAACTATGATAGTTACCAACCAGGTAGTGGCTGAAAGGCTTTTTAACGGCAAGTTTCCGGCTCTTTATCGGGTGCATGAGAAACCCGACGAAGAAGATTTAATCAGGTTAGCTGAGATTTTTGGTGAATTAGGCTTGCCAGTGAAAGGTTTAGTGAGTGGTCATTCTAAGGCGATTCAAAAACTAATTGAATTGTCGAGGCAACGAGAGGACAAACACCTTCTCAACTTTTTACTTCTTCGCTCTATGAAACAAGCTCGTTATTCTCCTCATCCGGAAAGGCATTTTGGGCTCTCTTTGAACCGTTATCTCCATTTCACCTCTCCAATCAGACGCTACCCTGACCTAATGGTTCATCGGCTTTTAAAGAAGGCTCTCTGGGGGAAATTTGATACTCAGGTGGCTGTCTGGTTGCGAATGCTTCCTTCGCTGGCTGAAGAGATGAGTTTTTTAGAAAGGGAAGCTGAAGAGATGGAACGTGAATCGGTTAAACTTAAGATTGCTGAGTATATGAAAGAATATCATTTGGGAGATGTCTTTGAAGGAATAATTTCAGGAGTTGTGGCTTTTGGGCTGTTTGTTGAGCTTCCCAACACGGCTGAAGGTTTGGTTCCGATAAGAACTTTAGACGATGACTATTACCGTTTTGAGGAAGAGAAGCATCAGTTTAGAGGCGAAAGAAACGGCAAAATTTATCGCTTGGGGCAAAAGGTTAAGGTGAAAGTAGTTGATGTTAATGTGCCTGAGAAAAAAATTGAATTTGCGCTTGTTCAATAGAATTTTTAGTAAATGTAGTAAAATAACTTCAATTAATCTTTGAATTTAATTTAAGGTTTAACGGGGGAAAAGGTATTTTGAAAAGGAAGAAATTAAAATTTTGCCTTTTCAAAAAAGATTTTTTTCTAAAAAAGACTACTCTATTAGTTATTTTTTTTCTTTTTTTCTTCCCGCTTCAAGCTAACTCTTTGCCAATAAAGAATTATGAAGACTGGTATTTAACCCAGGAAGCTTTGGCAGGTAAGATTTGGGAGAGCTCAGGAAAGAGTAGGGTTGAGCAACTTCTAACAAAACAGTTGGGCAGCTTATATTTTGATTCTAATTCTCTTTATTTTGCCCAGAGGGACCTTTCAGTAGTTGTTGAATATGCATATCGCAAGTTAGATTTAAAAAAACTTGATGAGATAGTAAGCCTTCTCTTGCCCACGCGCTCCTATCTGGAGTGTCTTCCCATTAAAGGCAATGATGGCCAGAGTTTTCTGGCCGAATGCTGGGTAACTAAAGCTTCAAAAACTATTTTAAGAGAAGAAGTGTTTCCGGGGAAAAACTCGATTAGTGTTCAGGATGCTTCTTTTTTTCCTGATTCCGGGATTGTGATGATTGATGAAGAAATTATTTTTTATCGACAAAGGGATAAAAGTAGAAATATTTTGTCGGGCTTAGAAATTAAGGAGTATCACTCTACTGGTTCAACAGTTTTTCAGCTAAATGAAGGCATTCTCGAGAGCTCCCAGTTTATTTACCTTCTCGCTCGCATTTTAAATATTATTAGTTCTCTACCTTTTTCCAAACGTACTGCCAATATGAATACTTTTCTCAAAACTTTTACACCTTTAGTTTGCAGCCATCTTTATCGGTGGCAGTATCGCCAAACGGCTCAATGGTGGAGAAATTCATTTATTCCTGCTTGCTCTCATTACCAAAGGTTAAAAATACTCTACACGGGGAGTTATGGCTTTACTCGTCTTTCACCTTTACAAAAGAGAGTAAACGATGTTGACCTCTGGATTATTGCTTCAACTGCTGAGTTTCTGGGTAGCGCCTTAAATGATTATTCTGTTCGCCGTTGTTTAGAGAGGAAAGCACCGGGGAGTAAAAGGAGTTACCGCAAGCTAATGAAGAAATATTTAAAATTGGGGATGAAACTGGTAAAGCGAAGAACAGAAGTTAATATTCTTGGTTTTCGTTTTATTTTTGACCGTGGGACCAGAGAAGATCACCCCGACCATCTTTATGCTTGTTTTTTTGAAGAAGCAACGCGAGCAGTAATAAAATCAGATGGCTCGATAACCTTTTTGCCCCGGATTTTGAGCAAGTCAGAAAGAGATTTATATAAAGATTCTAATGCTACCTTTGATATTGGTCACGGAATGCGCCTTCCCCTTGTTTTTTTATCTCTTTATCGAAGTAAAAGTTTAGTTAAAGAAAGCTTCCCTGATAATCAAGTTATGAAAGCTTTAGGAGCTCAGTTTTATGAGAAAGTGTATAATCGAAATTCCTCAAGTCCTCTTTTTAAAGTTTATCTCAATGGTGTTAATGGCTGGTATCGAGTTTATTATGCTGGGAGAGATGGTTATGGGATAGGTCCTTGGGGGTTATCTCACACTGTTTTTTACGGTTATTACACTTTATTAATCCCCTTTGAGCCTCGATTAAAAGAAATCACAAAGAGCCTGGCAAATTTAATGACGAATGAGAAGAAAAAAGATTTTGTATTGTCTTATTACTCATGTATTTGCAACAAAGAAGGAAAAATATATCCCTGGGTTTACTCTCAGTTAATTTTTGGTTCCACTCCCAATTTAAGTCCACCGAAAATTGACAATTAAGCATAAGTACAAAAATCGTCTGGCAGGATTTTTAAGATTCTTTTCAAAACTGTTTGGGTGATTAAACACCTTTTTCGTGGTATAATTATAATAAAAGTGAAAGTAATGGCTTCCAACCGCAGGGCATATCACGATTTCCAGATCGAAGAAAAATATGAAGCGGGTTTGGTTCTTGAAGGTTCTGAGGTTAAGTCCTTGCGGGAGGGCAAAGTTTCTTTGAAAGATAGCTTTGCTCGGGTAGAGCGAGGCGAAGTGTACCTTTACAACTTTTATATCGCGCCCTATTCCAAATCTTCAACTTATGCCCCCGACCCGAATCGGAAAAAGAAACTGCTTTTACATAATAGTGAAATCAGGAAGTTAATTGGCCAGGTGAAGGAAAAAGGCTATTCTTTAATACCTTTATCGGTTTACTTTAAAGGTCCTTATGCGAAGGTCGAACTGGCTTTAGCTAGGCGGAAAAAGATGTATGACAAGCGGAAAGATATTGCTGAAAGAACGGCAAAACGGGAAGTGGAGCGGGCATTAAAAGAGCGTTTTACTGGCAGAAACGATTAGCCTGAATCTTCCCTTAAAAAAAATTTTTAGATTTTGTTAAATAATGGGGGCGAACGGTTTCGACGCAGGAGTTTGGGTAGGAAAGGCGAGCCGAGGCGGAGGACCTCGTTAAAACTTCCACGGCTAAAAACGCCGACAATTCTTTCGCTCTGGCTGCTTAATTAGCGGCCACGTTTCTCTGGAGGGCGCCGTTACTTTCAGAGGAGCGTCGCTTTAAACGGCTACGGTTGGCATTACGCCTTAGGTTGTCAACAAGAGATTAACTAAGGCTGGTTTTTCCTTAGTTTGTTGGTGAGCGCGGGAAAAACGAGAACCAATCACCAACTACGCTCGTAGTCTTTTCTATCAGGGCTTTTGCGGACGCGGGTTCGATTCCCGCCGCCTCCACCAACTATTTCTCTTCTGAACCCACAGGGTTCAATACAATCCCCTTAAACTCCCCAACCTAGTTTTGTTTTGGTTTATATTTGGTAGCTTAATTCTCAATTTGCCTCTTGGATCTTTATTTTAAAAATTAACTTCTTTTTCAAAGTGAATTGAGAAAAATTGTATGACTTGTCTGTTTTGGTGAATTTGAGCTGGTAAACTTATAGTAGACAATTTTTTACTGAGATGGGGAAATTAACTAAATTGATTCGTTTTTTAACTATTTATTTTATTAAGTCAGACTTTGTTAAAAGTGTTATAGGCTGATATTAAAACTTCTTTACCTGGGTTACTTTTTTTACCTGGATTAACAAACAATTATTGCAGCAAAGAAACTTTTTGTTATATTTATTTGTAATTTAAAATTTAAACTTATAACGCTTCGGGGCTAATTAGAGAAGTTGAAAAGTATAGATATCAAGCGTGAGCTTGAAAAGATTTATAGAGAAATTGATAGTTGGTGTCTGTTCAAAGGACCATTTACTTCGGGGGAAATAAGAAGGAAGGAACTTATCCTGACTAAGCAACAGATTCTTTATGATTTGGATGAAGCGAAAAGAACTAATGATTTAATAAAAGAAATATTTTGTGCACAACTTTATATTTGGCAATGCTTTTCTTTTACTAATCGATTAGAAAAATTCAGCGCTTAAAGGAG
>CAYRQL010000029.1:0-8353 GCA_964426525.1 uncultured Actinomycetota bacterium
AGATGACAGAAGCACCACGAAAAGCACCACGAAAAGCACCACGAAAAGCACCACGGAAAAACAGATGGAGGAGGCATCCGGAGAAAACACATTAAAAGAGCTTCCTTTATACAGAAGCATAGAGTATTTAAAAAAAATAATAAAAGAAAAAGAGTTTTGTTTAAAAGAAAAAAAAGAGTATTTTAGAAAAATTAACGCAACCGTATTAGAAATTCAAAGGGAGGCGGAAAAAAGTTTAAACTGGCTTGAGGCAAATGGCAGAAGAAAGAAAAATTACCGAGCTTTTTTACATAATTGGTTAATAAAAGCGTATGGATATATATTCAGACAATAACACAGAAAATCAAAGGCTTTTGGAAGCACAAGTTTTGTTTTCAGCAATAAGCAATCCTTCATTTATTGATATTTTACTTAACCTGGAAGAGGAGGATTTTTTATATTACCAGAATGTTTTTAAAGCTATAAAAAAAGCAAAAAAGGAGGGGAAAACTATAGATTATATCTTGATTTATTCTTTAGAAAAAAAGACAAAAGAGGCAGTATTGTTAGCTTTATCAGAGGATAACATGGGGCAAATTCTTATTCCCCACAAGGAAATTTTTGAGGAGAGAGTAAAAACATTGGCAGAGGCATCTATTAAAAATAAGATTAAACAAAGCTATATAAACGAACTTGATTTAAATGTTTTAAAAGAAAATTTAGAAAAAATTCACAGAAACGGGGGGGCAAGATGGCTGACAAGTGAGGATATAAAAAATATAGCGCATGAGATTTTGAAAGAGAAAAAACAAAATTCAGTCAATTATGGCTTAAGTTTGTTAGATAAAGCAACAGGAGGAATTGAAAAAGGACAATATATCATAGTAGCAGGCAGACCATCTATTGGAAAATCAGCTTTTTTACAATTTATAGGACTTCACAACGCTGAAAAAGGGAAAAAAGTTTTGTTTGTATCAGCTGAGATGGGGGAGGAGATGATTGTCTCTCGAATTTTAACAACCTATAAACCATCAAATATACCTGAAAATTTTAATATATTAATAGCATCAAGCATCTTAACAATTGAAAGCGAAATCCAGAGAAAAGCAAGGGATTTTGACTTAGTTTTAATTGATTATATCCAGCTTTTAAAACCAAAAATTAAAACAAGGGATTTATATGAGAGAGTAACTTATGTATCAGGTGATTTAAAAGAGATAGCAACTAAATTTAACCTTCCCTTAGTTTGCGCATCCCAGTTTTCACGAAAAGCAGAAGGAAATCAACCAAATCTTGCTGATTTAAAAGAAAGCGGGGCGCTGGAGCAGGATGCTGACATTGTTATCTCTTTATGGAGGGATAAGGATGATGATGAGCTTTTGTTAGATGATACTTTATCAACCGTTAGGGTAGATTTATTAAAAAACAGAAACGGGCAGACTTTCATTAACACAGAAACAAAAACTTACGCTTTAATGTTTAAAAAATCAGAGTTTAGATTTTTTGAAAAATTGTCAGTATGAGATATAAACCGTCAATTATTAACAAAACAATGATTTTTAACCTTTATAAACCTATTTATAACACAACCTATGCCGTATGGGATAAATGGCTTAAGATAGCAAAAGAGAAAAAATTAAAAATTATTATCAAAACAAAGCAGGGAAAAGCTTTTTTTGACAATGTAAATCAATATTTAAAATATGCCATAAAAATTAAAAGATACTACAAAAGAAAAGATGAGCCGATGATTTTTTACAAGATTGATATTTTGCCATTTATTGAAAAAAAACCAAGCGAGGGAGAGTATTTAAAAAACTTTTTAACAAAATTAAAAGAGGAGAAACCGAGAGAGTATGAGAAATTAGGGAAGCAGTTAAAATTGATATAGATTTATATAATTTTATATAAAAAATACGTATTGACAAATTAAATAAAATGTTTTATATTAAAATTAAGTTTTTTAAAAAAGTATGAAAGACACACTAACTTTTCACGACTTATCTTTTGAAAAGCAGGCAGAGTTAATAATTAATTTAAAAAGACTTTTAAAAGAAAGATATGAGCAGGAGGCAAAAGAAAAGAAAAAGAGTTTAAAGGAGTTGTTATGGGAGGATTATCTTTTAGATTATAAGTTTGAGGATGAGGAGAAAGAGGAGATGTTTGATAGGTCTTTTGACTTTTTTTTAGAGGAGGAGGCAGAGAAAATTTTAAAAGAGAAATTAATGTTACCAGTTTTTATTAATATTTAATATGGAGGAAAGATATATCACCTTAAAAGAAGCAATGGAGGTAATGGGAGTTTCTTACCCAACCGCTCATTCCTATTGTAAAAAGGGCATAATAGAATGTAAACAGGTTTATAAAGGAAGAAGGCGATCACCGGTTTATGTCAATTATAATTCTATTCCTTCCTTTTTGCGAAGGAAAAGTTTATAAAAGCAAATATGGAAAAAAGGGGAGGTTTTTATTGGAAAGGCGATAAACCGTATTTATCAGTAACGCAGATTTTAAAAGTAATTGATAAACCGTCACTTCGCTACTGGATGGCAAGGGAGGTTTATTTAGCAATGATTAAAAATCCTAATCTTACAGAGGCAGAGGCAATGGCGGTGCCGTCTCTTCAGTCAAATAAAGCTATTTTGCGAGGAAAAACAGTTCATTCAATAATTGAGGCATACAAAAAATCAAAAAAAAATATTGAGGAGAAGGTTTCAGATGACTTCAAAAACTACGCTAAAGCATTTTACAAATGGGTTAAAGATTTACATGTTGATATTATAGATCAGGAGAAAACAGTCTTTAGTGAAAAGTATCAATACGCTGGGACTTGTGATCTTTTAGTTAGGTTTAATAAAGATTTAAATTATGCGGTTGTTGATGTTAAAACAGGGAAAGATATTTATAAAGAGGCATTTTTACAAGTTTCAGCTTATAAACACGCTTTAGAGGAGGAAAAATTTAAAATAGAGCAAATTGGGGTTTTACTTTTACATGAGGATGGTAGTTTTAAATACGCAACGTCAATTGATAAGTTTGAGGGGTTTTTGGCAGCTAAAAAATTGTATGAGGAGTTGTTTTATGAGGACTTGTTAAAAGTTGGATATCTTAAAAAATGATAAGACCTATTAAAAAACATTCAAAATTTGGCATTTTTTTGCCGTTTTTAGGGGCGTTTCTGGTGGGGGTAGTAGGTATATACTGCTTAATGAAAATAACCGCCTTTTTTGACCGAAAAACGCTTAAATTTAACTATCCGGTTTCAGTCAAGTTTAGAAAACCAGTTGAGGTTGTGGAAAGAAAAGAAAAAATTGTTTATATAAAAGAGTTTATAAATTCCCTTCCTAAACCTGAGACAGCAATTGAAAAGTATATATGTGAAAAGTTTAAAGAAGAGTGCCAGATTGCTTTATGGATAGCAAAATCAGAAAGTGGGATGAGGGAGGAGGCTATAAATATTAACAATAACGGGACTATAGATATGGGGATTTTTCAGATTAATTCAGTTCATTGGAAAAAAGAAGGATGCAATCCTAAATCTTTATTAGATGCTTATAAAAATACTGATTGTGCTTATCAAATTTATCAAAAATCAGGTTGGGATGCTTGGGTAACTTATAAATTAATTAAAAAATAATGGAGGAGCAATATATATCAATAAAAAAAGCATCTTGTATTTTAAAGTTAAACCCTCATACAGTTAGAAAGTATTGTAGGGATGGTATTTTTGATTGTAAGAGGGTGAAAAATACAAGAGGTTCAAAAATATATGTAAATGTTTTATCAATACCAGCTTTTTTGAGAAAGACTGAGAAATCATTAAAAGTTTAACTATAAAAGATATGGTAGATTTAATTTTTGACGAGCAGGAGGTTAAGACAAAAAAATCTAACTTTTTAAAAATTACTGATGGGGCAAAAGTTAGGCTAAAATCTCATTTAATTAAACTTCTAACTTTTTTTGATAACAAAACAAAAAAATCTATCTTATGGGATAAAAAAACAAAACAAGAGCCAAGGGTTGAGTTGTATTATTGGGCAAATGTAAATGGGGAGGAGGGAGTTGTTAGAATACCAGCAAGTGTTTTTGTCGCCATGAATGAGGTTGAAAGACTAATGAAAAAAAGCAAAAGAGATTTTGAGTGGATAATAGGCAAAAAAGGGGAAGGATTAGGGACAAGATATAATGTAGTAAGAGGAGAGGAGGTTAAAGTTAGCGAGCAGGAGGTGAAGGAGGCAGATAAAAAGTTGTTTGAGATTTTACATTCTTATGAGAGGGTTTTAAAAAGAAGGCTGGAGGAGTATATAAAAGATAGAAATTTAGAGGAGGTTGAGCCAGATGAGATACCGATATGAGGCACATATTAAATCAGGAGGCTTTTGACTTATACAATCGGGTAATTTTTCTAAAAAGAAAACAATCAGAGCTTGCTTTAGAGTTAGGATACACGCTTAAGAGAATAAAAGAGAAAAAGCTATACCTTTATATGGGAGAGGGAGGGTTTTCATCCTTTGAGCAGTTTTTAGCAAATCCGGAAATCTCTATCAATTACAATACGGCTTTTGCTTATATCAGAGTGTATGAGTACTTCATTGAGCAATTAAAACTACCAAAAGAGCAGTTGCTTAATATTCCTTTTAACAGACTTCACCAGTTAACAGGCAAAATAAAAAATCTTCCTAAAGAGGAGCAGATTGAATGGGTTGAAAAAGCAAAACATTTAGGAAGATTAGATTTTGAAAAAGAGTTAGAGGAGGCAAAATTTAAGCCAGAAAAAGAGGTTGTCATTAAAAGATGTAAAAATTGTGGGATGATTGAGATATATTACAAAAATGTTTGCTCATGTAAAGGGGAGGTTGCTATTTATAAAAAATGAGAGCTAATTTAAAACAAAAAACAAGGGATTATCTTAAAAAAGAGTATGGGGCTGTTGTTGGTAATGTTGAGTTTTTTAATCCTCACAGTCGCCAGACAGTTGATCTTTTTGGTTTGTTTGATATTTTAGCAATCTTTAATCATACGCTTTACGGCATACAAGTTACCTCATCTTCCAATTTTTCTCTTCACCATACAAAACTTATAAATAATAAAAATCTTTTCTTTTGGCTTGATGCGGAAAACAAGGCTTGGCTTGTTAAATGGGAGAAAAAGAAGGTGAAAAGAGGAGGGAAAGCGTATAAATGGCAGTTGAAAATTAGAGAATACTGGCTTGTTGACTACAGAGAGATTGAGAATGAAAATCATTCTAAATTAAAAGTTGACGATCAGGTGGTTGTGTGGGAGGATAATAAAGGGGGTGATAAGAATGAGGATTTTTAGAAGGAAGGATAGATATTCTTATAAAGGGCTTTTAAATTCTGATTTTTGGTTGAAAAGAGTTATCGGTGTTTATTTCTACAGTGTGTGCGGAGGTTTTATTTTTGCTGTTTCTTTGTTTGTTATTCTTTTTTTAGTTACTGTTATTTTAACAGTGATGGGGTTTTAATATGTTAAAATTTTTTGTTTTAACAAGAGGGGTTGATGTTTTAACAACCGCTTACGCTTTTTATATATTAAAACTGAATGAGTTAAATTTTTTTAATAGGTTTTTGCTTGAAAAAGGGTTTTTTGTCTTTCTTTTATGGCAGGTTGTTTTAAGTTTTATTGTTTTAAGGTTGGCTTTAAGGTTTAGGTTGGTATATATAGCGGTATGTTTGTTTACGGTTGTTTCTTTTTTTGCTGTTTTGTTTAATATTTTTGTTATTACAAGTGAGTTATATTTCTTCTGTTGTGTAAGAGGGGTTTAAATTTAATTGTATCTCAATCCAATCAAAACTATCTATTTTTTTTCTTTCTTTTTTCACAAAATACACAAATTAAAGATAGAAACGGATAAAACTTACCAATCTCCAAAATAATTTCTTTCCCGCAAATTAGACAACTTGCTTTCGCTTTATCGGTCATTGTTTTGGGTCTTTCTGTTCCAATGTTTTAAATGGTTAGGTTGGTTAGCAATTGATCTTTCTTTGTGACAACCCTTATCATAAGAGGGCAAAAGGTCATTTTGATCGTAAACTAAATCTGCCCCACCTAACCTTTCCGCCTCCTGTATAATTTTTTTAGGTATGGGTTTTGGTCCTGTCTCTTTCATTTTGGTATTGTAAACTTTGATACGACATTTCCTGCTGTATAAACACCTGCCACCACCAAAACAAAATCTAAAAATTGATCCCCTTTTATCTTATCAATCAAAAGCAAAACAAAAGCTAACAAAATAACAAAAAGGGTAAGAATAAATTTTCTTCCGCCTATTTTTTTAGCCATTTTGCCATTTGATAACTTTTAACTCTTTGGTAGTTTAATTCTGCTCGACAATTAACACATACATTTGATTTTGTCATCTTAAGCTCTTCCCCGCATCTTTCACAAGAAAACTTTTTGAAAAAATCAATCAATCTTTCTTCTAATTCTTCTTTTGTTACCTTGATTGCTTGTTGACGCATACCAAAAATTTAAAATAGCAATTAATAAGGGCAAATTCGCAATTGATAAAAAATTAACTAAAACAGTGTATTTAAAAGATGCTCCCTCTAAAAAGAAAGCCATTGCCGTCAAAAAAAATAAAAAGTAAGAGAAAAACAAGCAAGCAAAAAGAACAATAACTGATTGAATAATCCAGGTCGGTTTTTCTTTCTGGTATGCTTTAAAGTAAGAGGTGGCAATAAGAAGCGAGATTAAAGAAATAGCTGCGTAAATAACAGCCTCAAAAAAAGCAACTATTTGTAGAAGATAGCCAGGAAACATAGGTTACAAAAACTTTAAAATTTTCTCTGCTCCTGCTAAAACAATCAATGCCAAAACAGTCAACCAAAAAATATACCAAATTCTGTTAAAAGACCTTGTCATTTCAACCGTTGCGCCCGTGTTTATATCAATTGCCTGTTTATGAAGCTTGTTTTGATCGTTTAACTCTCTTAAAATTTCTGATTGAACTTTTATGGCTGTATCTATTCTTCTAAGTGTCTTGTTAAACTCGCTAAATAAGCCAACCATTTCTTTAATTAAATCTTTATTAGTCATACTTTAAAAATATAATCAATTAGCAACTTTTTAATCGGTGATTTAATCGCCTGATATTTTCTCTCCAAAACCGCAATCTTCTGCTGGTAAGATATCTCTTTTATCTCCCAGTCTTTTTTGCTGTTTTTAAAGTCAATTTCACAAGTGTTTAAAAGCTCAGTTAGCTGTTGTATCTTTTTATTAAGCTCCTCAATGTTTTGAAGCCTCATCTCTTTCTCTTTCTTTTCTTTTTCAAGATTTATAAGATTGCTGTTTAACTGACTTATCTGCTGATTAAGGTTTTGAATTGTTGCCTCCTTCTCATTTATTATTCTCTGATGCTCCTCTTTTTTAACATACGCTCCCAAAACCGCAACCTCATGCCAAGTATCAACGCATACTTTAATACTTTCAATGTTGTTTAAGTCAATTCCTTTGTAATAATTATCAAGTTTTATCATCTCTTTTTTTGGTCTTAACCATCCTAAAACATTATTATAAGAGTATTTTTTTATGATACAAGGTGAGCCGACAGGATCATTCTGTGAAAAAGCCTCAAACCAGTCAGTTGCCTTCCCTTGTGTTAGATGAGCCCCTGTTGCCAAAGCCGTATGACCTGCCCTGCCATTGTAAGCTTTATCCCATACCACAATATCACCTGGTAAGGGATAAGCTGTTTTTGTATTTGGTATCTTATCAAAATACTTTTTTTTATCCTCTGTGTCAACTGTGTATATCTGGAAGGCATAAAGATGAGGTAAAATGCGAGGGATACCCAACTCATCACACCAGGCAACTGCTAAATCAAAACATTGATTTTTATTTGTCTCATCAACTACTTCTAAATATTTATTTTGCCATTTATTGATAAATTTTTTTAATTTTTCCTCCATAGTTATAATGGGACACGGAAACCGCTAAAAAAATTTGACTCAGCCCAAATGGATGTAGATAATGTTGCTCCTGAATTTTGTTTAGCGTATATTTCTACATAATCATTCGCATTTAATTTTAAAAAAGCCGAGCCTGATATTGCAGCTCCCCATGAGCTCTTTAACGATGCATAAGCTAAAAGAGGTCTTTTTATTTGCCCATTTACATGTAACTCTAATGTTCTATCACCATTGGTGTTATTAGTAAATATAATACCTGCGTTTAAAAAATAATACCCAGTAACAGGAGCAGTAAATCTTGATTGTGAGGGATCATAATTATTCCCTAAATCAAAAACTTCATAATTAAATTGAATTTTTGTTAGAGTATCATGTGGAATATTTTGCGCACTTGACTGATAAGCATAAAAAGCACATCCAGTCTTATAAGCAACATTACTTTC
>CAYRQL010000030.1:0-7777 GCA_964426525.1 uncultured Actinomycetota bacterium
TTTAGCAAGTCATATCGGACTAAACTGCCTTCTAACCTCAAGTTCTGAGGTGTCAGCTTCAAAAGTTGCCTTTTTTCTTCCATTTCAGAACTGATAAACAGGTCATAAGCCTTATTTGTGAGCTGTAGAAGGTGAGAAGCGGTCAAATAGTAGTCGTCATCGGCTCTTTCAAGACCTACCATCTTCTTCTTTATTTCAGCCTGTTTATCCCGATACTCTTGATACTTTATGCTGTAGAAATCTTCAGTAATTCCCCACTTAGAATGTCGTCTGTCTGCTGAAAGCTTCCTTTTAATTTTGTCGGATAGTCTTTAACTGTAATTACTTTTTCGTCATCTTGGAGTTGAAGAAGAATATCGTGTAGCTCATTAAGATTTATATGCTTTAATCCGTTTTCAACTGTGTAATAGAGCTTAGTTTGGTAACCTTTGCGAGTAGCCTTTTTAGCCTCAACTATAGCTTTTACAATAAGGTCAAGTTTTTCTTCGTAATTCATAGTTTCATTACATCTTTAACCCTACTTATCATATTTTATCAATTTTTTCTAAAATTTATAATAATCTGATTAAGCAATGTTGAAAAAGTTATCCTTAAAGTTAAACGGAGAGAAACTCCTTGGTAGAGCTGCCAAAATATCAGTTTTTGTTTGGTTGACTTGTATTCTTGGTGTTTTTGCAATTCTTGGTTATGTCCTTGGTATTAGGAAAGAGTTATTTGATAAAGCACCCAATGTCTTTGTGTTTTGGCTTCTCGGCTTAATCTTATTAGGTTGTTTGGCGTTCTTGGTGGGAGTGATAAGTTTTACAGCACAACTCATAGCCAAGAGGTCTCAAAAGAAGCAAAATATCTTCATTTTTCTTATTAAATTGTTTTTTATTCTTGCTCTCTTACCTCTATATTTGCTGATTTATATTCTTAAACCTCTTGAGATTATTAGAAGATTGAAACATGGTGGGTTCAAGGAATTACTAAAATCACTACACCTCAAACCGATATTGGGTAAGGCGGTCGCTTTGGTTTTAGTTGGAGTCATAATCTTACCCATTTGGATTGGCGGGTATGCGATTGTCGGTGCTTTGGTTGCCAATCAACTCGGTTATATAACAGAGTATAAATTCATTGTAGGAACTGGCTCAATGTATCCAACTTGGGAAAAGGGAACTAAGGGTAAGAGCAACAAGGAATTAGCAAAAGAGATAATTTCAACGACGGGCTTTTTACCTTATCCTAACGGAATAGTTATAGGAGGAAAAAGGTATTTGGGACACACATTAGGAAGGGGCGACATAATCATTTGGGAAAATGATGTAACAAGAGAATTAACAAGCAGAGACGGAGGCGAACCCATGGGTTTAGTAAAGAGAATTATCGGATTGCCAGGAGATTCCATAGAGCTTAGAGACGGCGTTGTTTATCTTAATGGCGAACCACAGAAAGAACCTTATATTGCTAAACCACGCTCAACATTTGGTGGGAAATTCTTAAAAGAATGCCAAGTGGTTAGTGTCCCTCAAGATGCAGTCTTTGTTATGGGAGATAATAGAAAAGGCAGTTCTGACTCAAGAGAAATCGGTTTTGTTCCAATTAAGGACATTACTAATGTTATTCCTCTTGAAAAGCAAAAAGGCAAATTAGATAAAAACTGGCGCGACACAACCAATGATTTAACAGACACAGCAAAACCAACAATAGACAGAAGTCGGTTTGTTGAGCTTCTTAATGAAAAACGCAAAGAAAATGGAGCGACCCCAGTAAAATATGAACCGAAATTAGATATATCTGCAAAAATAAGAGGCGAATCGCTCTTAAAGCACAATTCAATTCAAGAACAGGCTTCTTATGATGTAATTTCAAGTGCGATGTCAAAGGCTGGTTACTGGAATAGTTATGTTTGGGAATGGTCGTTAGAAGGCTACTATACCGCTGACGAGTTGGTTGAGGATTATCTTGAGAGAGATACAACAGATGCCAAAAAGGTATGGTTTGATAAAAAATTTGATGATATAGGCATTGGGGAAGTTCAGGGAGAGTTAAATGGATGCCCTACACAGCTCATTGTTGTCCATGCGGCTGGATATATCCCACCTAACTACAAAAAAGAGGATATAGAGTCTTGGAAAACAATTCTTTCCAGACTAAGAGAGATACAACCAAGTTGGGCAAGATTAAAAGAATACAAAGAATTTTACGAAAAGAACAAGCAAGATGTTGATAGAATCAATGAGATTATTTCTACAAGAATTGCCAACATTTCAACTATCGTGGCTAAAATGGAAGCAAATCAGTGGTTAAGCACTACCGAACAAAAAATGATAGACCAAGATAAGCCTTTGTATGATGAGCAGGAAGCAATAGCGACAAGGTTAAATAGTCGCTAAGGCTGGCTTAGGTTGGTTTAATCCCAAACTCTCAAAAGCAATTTTGAGGTCATTCAGGCTTATACCAAACTCTATTTTATGGTTGCAGAATAAGTCTTTTAGGGGGAGCACTGTTGAATTTTTTGGTTGATTTGCAAGTATAAAGTACGGTTTTTCCCAGTCCCATCGGACTTTTTCGTCCTTCCACATTAAGTTCTCACAGAATAAATTAACCATGTCTCTTTTGTTGTGTAGTAATGTGGTTTTTAATCTTTTTGTGACATATTTGACGTTATCTAGGAACTGGTACATCAGTTCGTCAAGCTCGTGGATGATATTCTCACACTTGATAAGTGTATTTTTAAGTGAAGCTTCCTTACAACGACTATCTTCCATCAGTCTGCCATAATCTTCTTTTACTATCTCTCCCGAAGAAAATCTTCGTCCTGTGTTAATTTGAAGCGTTTGCTCTGCTGAAATTTTTTCACCTAAAATTCTAACTTGTTTGTTAATATCAATTTTTTGTGGTTGATTAAGTTAGCTAACATATTCTCTTGCAGCTTCCCACGTTTCTTGGTTAATCTCTATTGTTTCCAAAGCGCTTAATATCGTTTCTTCTAACGTCTCTTCAGATATATAGGTTATTCGTTCTATGTTTTTGCAGGGTAATTTACGTTTACCACACCTGTAATAAGTAATCCCTTTTTTATTGGTTCCAGAAAGCATCCCCCCGCAAATCCCGCATTTAATTAAACCGGAATAAGCATAATCAATATGATTTTCTTTTGGGTGTTCATGTTCGGCAATAATCTCTTGAACACGATAAAGCAAAATAGGGTCTATTAACTTTGCATATTTACCAGCAACCTTTTCTCCTTCAATTTCAAAAACACCGGTATATTGAATGTCCATTAAACGGTTTTGCCATGTATTTTTTGAGATTTTACCAGTAGTAGTTTTTTTACTGGTTGATTTAAGTCCGATTTGATAGGCGTATTCGGCGATTTGTTCAAAAGTAAATTTTCCGGTTGAGAATTGTTTGAAAACCTTTTTGACTAAGGGTCCCTTAATTGGGTCAATTACCCATTTCTTTCTACCAACTGGTCCTTCCGAAATGTATCCAAGGACGGGCGGTTTCGGTGGATGCCCCATTGTTAAAGCTTTTGCTTTCATTCCCTCTTTAGTTCTATATCCTGTGTCATCGCCTGATTTCTTTGACATGGCGAATTCAATAGCTACCATGAGTTGGTCCGATGAAGAGTTTGTAAACACTTTGGTTGGAGTGTAAATTCTTTTAATAGTTCCGTTTTGCAAATACCACAAAATCATCCCTCCATCTGCAAAATTTCGAGCAGTCGACTTATTTCAGTACAAATAATCCCATCCACTTCATCTTTATACTCCTTTAAGAATTCAAGCATCTTGTTAAATCCGTTTGGCCCATCGCGTACAAACGCCTCATAACCAGTTTTGTCATCCTCAAAAACTTCATTGTATAAGTTTGAGGTTGTATTGTTTTAAAGCTTCATCGACAAACTTTCTTTGGTATTCAAGAGAATTAAGTTGTTTATTTGCCTCTCCCTGCTCGTTATCTTCCGAAGATTTTCTTATATACGCAACAAATCTGTCATATTTTATTTGGTCATCCTTTATCATATTTTAGTTGTTACTTTCTGATGAAAGTTAGATAAAAGCTCACTAATATCGTGTTTCTTTTTTGATTTATCGGCAACTTTCATAACTTCCTTAATGCCGGAGGTAATTATTCTTTGTTTTACATTTTTCCCCTTAACCTTAATGTCCTTATAAGTTATCTTGGCTTGTGGTTGGGTATAAATCCTTTGGACAACGGTCACAAATTTTTTTGTGTCACTAAGTATTGCGGTTAAATCGTTTTAACTAAGATGAGGAAACTTTTTCTGGAGAAAATAAATGTATTTTATTTGAGCCGGTGTTTGTTTGCTCATATATCTGAGTTTAACCTATACATCCTATCGATTTCTTGAATGAGCTCTGGTGATAAGGACATCTCCTGTTTCGTAATTTGTTGACTGTTGGTGCTTATGGTGTTTGGTAGACCTAGCGCTTTTCTTTCATCTTCAATTGCGACTTTGAAAGCCCCGGTTGCTTGAATAAGGTATTTAATTATTTGCGATGTAGTTTTACCACGAATTATTTTTTTGTTAATGTCTTTAAGAAATTCAGTAGCGAGTTCTTGCGCTTCTCTCCAGTATCCAACATGTTCTTTGATTGTTTCTTTCGGTTTTGTTCTCCATAAATTGACTTTCCGCTTCATCGTATACGTTTTGTCTACGTTGTACCCAGTTTTCTCGCCTAGCTCTAAGTCCGACTTCCTTTTTACTTACCCCAAATTTATCTGCAACTTCTTGATAAGAAGGCATTGTTCTGTGAGTGTTGGGAGTTAAATAAAACTTGAATGCCTCAGTTCAATTGATGCCTTTTGGTCCACCCTTATCCATACCTATAATTTTACTACTTTTCATTACCCCTATAAAGCGAAATGTTCCGATTAGTAGGCCCTTTATTATCATTAACTTACGTATACAAAAGTGGTAAAATAGGGGTATGAAAATCTTTTTGGCACCCAGGTCAAACGAAACGTCTTATAAAAACTTTCTTAGCACTGTTGAGAATGGTGTTGACAAATCGATAGTTGAACCGTACTTGGATGATGAAGGTAAAAAAGCTTTGGCTACCTATGACAAGATATTTGTGTGGGGAAGTAAAGAAACTAAAAAATCCTCGTGGGACAAAATGGAACCAAACGACCTTGTCTTATTCTACAAAGGTAGAGAGAGTAACGAGAGAGAAGGAAAATTACTTTATGCCGGTAAGTTACTTTACAAACAACACAGCAGAGACCTTGGTCTAGCTTTGTGGCCGCCAAAAACGGGTGAGGAACCATGGACATGCGTATTCTTTCTCAAAGAACTTCAACCGGTATATATACCAATTTCGGAATTAACCGATTTAGCCGGTTATAGTAGGAATTTTATCGTACAAGGCTTTATGCCATTAAACAAGAAAGGTGTTCAAGCAATACTAACTAAGTTTGGGAGCATCGATGCTTTCTTAAGCCATTACAGGGTGTCTGAGGATGAAAAATTGGTTGAGAGTGATCTTGAAACAAAGAACGAAATAACAGCGCATGTAGAAGCAGAAATGTTGCTTCTAAAAATAGGACGCCTACTTGGATATGACACTTTTAGCCCAGATAAGTCAAAAGAGGCTTTTGGTGAGAAGCTTCAAGATTACATTACCCTAAAAGAATTACCAGCAAGATTTATAGGCGATGATATAGCCAAATTAGTATCTCAAATTGATGTTTTATGGTTTAAGGATGAGGTGCCGAAATTTGCCTTTGAGATTGAACACAGTACAAAGATGATTACAGGCATGCAAAGGCTTTATCAGTTAAGACCATTGGGCACCAAGCTTTTTATAATCGCTTCTGCCAAGGATTATTATCTTTTTGAGAAGTACCTTAACACAGACCCGTATTACAAATACAAAGCGGACTTTAAATTCAGAGAATATAAACAGTTAGAAAAATACTTTAAAGCAGTTTCGGAATTTACAGCTATCAACGATACATTTTTAAAATGAGATAGACATTGTATATTACCCATACCCGGTTCCAACAAATCGTTACTCTATAACGGTACTTGGAATTCTTTTTGACAGAGTTCTGCTTTCCGGATTATATCTCCCGAAATCCGTTGACAAGAAGTTGTTGAAAGATGAGTTTAATAGAATAAATGGAATTGACCAAGAACGCGGCCATACACCAGAGAGTTTAATTTATTTATCCTGTATTAAGTTTTTGGAGGAATATCAGGAACAATCTGATATTTTTTTTCTGACTGGAAAGGAGGGGTGTTTAGGAATAACTGAAAGCGAGACAGATGCAGTGTTAAAAACTTGGAGACGATAATTTATGGTCCACCGCCAAAAGGTTTTATCCAACAATAACTGGAGGGTTAATTTTGGCTTAGTGGGTGGTCAAATAAACGGTCCAAGTCGAATTACTTACCCTGCTGCTTACATAGTCTCACAAAAAAAGAACATACCCTTATTCTCTGACCGCCAGGACTTTCCTTTTCCTCAAAATATCGAGCACGGCTCGAACGCAGATTTATTGGCATCTTATCTAGCTTTGTCATACCTTATGTTAGTAATGCCCAGAATAAAACCATTAAATGCTGAACAAATAATGAAGGTTAGAATAAAAATGAAAGATGATATAGCAGACTTACATAGTATATCGCTATCCATGATTAATAAATTTAGAGAGTTAATAGGAGAGCACCCGTCCTTAAGTAAACTTGAAAAAGAGGCAGATTACCTAGCAAAAACCAACATTGAGCTCAAGATAAACGCTTTAATTAAAAGGTTGGAAACACCTGGAGAAATTATAAAAAGTGAACTTATTGACCTATCAATTGAAGCGCCCGAGTTGCTTTGGAGAATTAAAGTTAATCCAGCCATAGAAAGCTGGCTCGAATTACTGAAATTGTTTACAAGTCATTTAAAAAGTGGAGTTAAAAGGTTTCAAACAGCTAGAGAGATTGAAAGTAACAGTGGATTGTCGCTATTACTTAAGCTTCCTCGAAAATATCGGCGTTAAATTAAAGCTTAGAGGTTATAACCCTTAGTTGTTTATCTACAACAAAATATGTTGTCTCGGCTATACTTAAAAGACAATGTAGGACCTGAGGAAGTAGCAATTTAGTTTTAGCGGGATTTTTCCAGGGAAGCATTATAAAAGGAGATATGTAATGTAATGCGTCCGCAACATTGTCTGTGTGTGCCCCTCTTTGGTCTGCTACAAGGTTTATGACCTCCATTTTTGTATAGGTTATTCCATTAGAAACAAAGGCGAGACTGTTTATATACTCTGTCAGCGACACCTCTTTATACTTGTCTGGTAATTTATCTTTTAAAGGATATTTAAGTTTAACGTTGAATTTTTGTTCAATTCTTTCTAGTAAGTGGTTGCCTTGACCGGGGGAATATAGCCTTCTGAGTTCTACGGACATTGGTATGCCAAATACTGTTTTGTGTTCTTCAATGATTTATTTGGAGTAATGTCCAATCAAATAAAGTGAGCGGTTTAACTCTGATAGAAGAGCCATGTTCCCAATGGGTTTATTGGATGATTTTCGCTTTCTCATGTGGGTGGCATAAAAATACTAGTACAATACTGCTTCCATTATACGTTAGTTGCCAAGGCTAGTCCTTCTCTTTTAATACAGTTTTGTAATATCGCAAAATCAATCTCACTAGGTAAGGTAGGAGTGATGATTTGGTCTATAAAATAGGTTCTCACCAATTCCAGCCATCGGAGCCAACTTTGACGAGAGGCGTAAAAAGCTATCTTATCAAACGGTTTTATCCAG
>CAYRQL010000031.1:0-6550 GCA_964426525.1 uncultured Actinomycetota bacterium
TTTCACTCCTTCTTTTTTTAATCCCCCTTAATCCCCCTTATAAATAAGGGGGAGAACATGAGAGCTTATAAACAAGGGGGAGAGACATTGGATTATCCTAAGGGGGAAAAAATATTTAATTGTAGCGGAAACCTTTAGGTTTCCAAAAGAATTTTAAGGAAGTTCCTCAATCGGATGACAGTTAGTACAAAGGTCATCGCCATTTTCTACTCTAAAACTAGAATACAAACCCTGATGAGGAAAGTTTTTATAAGGCGGATTGTCGGTAGCCAGGTAGCTGGCAGTAGTTACTCTGAAGACTCCTTCAACATTGCGAGCGTCTTCGTGACATTGTTGACAAATTGGGTCAGGGTCATTAATCACTGCGCGGTCATACATTACGTAAGCAGAAGTTGTTCCACCAAGCCTTCCCTGAACATAAGTAGGAGTCGCCCAATACCAAACTGACTGATAAGTATTGGTTGCAGAGTAGGGATGAGGTTGCCCCAAGGGGCCAAGTTTATGAGCGACAATGTTTTCAGGCTTATTGTGACAGTCGCGGCACCACTGACTTCCATAAGCAGCTGGGGTTCCAGTAGTTCCAGCTCCAGGCAAGTTATAGCCAACAGAAGCTGTTCCCGGCCGTCTTAATAGAGCATTGCTTATCCCATAGGTAGTGTCAGAAGTAAAAGTGGGAACTGTATAGATAGTCGTCCCATGGGGATTATGGCAAGCTAAGCAAAGGATTTTTCTAATCGTCGGGACTCCTGTTTCCGGAGTAGCAATCCCTAAATAAGAAATGCTTGTCAAAGTAAGAGTAGGTGTATGCCGAGCCAAAATAGTGAAAGTGGGAACAACATAAGGTTTGTAAACGGCAGGACCACCTGCCCCATGGCATAAATTACAGGTTGCCAAAGCCGCCTGTTCGACAGTGGAAGGAGTTACTTTCAACAACACCACTCCCACCGGAGATGGAGCTTCATGAAGAGCATGACACTCACGACAAGCATTAGTGTCATTGGTATAGTCACGGTGAGGCCCCAAAGCTAAAGCCGGCAAAAGCCAAACAAAAAAAACAAAAAAACCTACAAAAACAAAAACTAAAGCCGTTTTATACGCTCTTTTCATTAATTAAAGATTAGCTTTCACTGGTTGAACTGTCAACAATTTTTAATCAAACTCGCTCTTCAATTTAACATGCAAAAAACAAAAAACCAGTTCTCTATTTTACCCTAAAAACAGCCACTCTTTTTTGTTCGGTATCAGCCACAAAGAGGTATCCATTGGATGAATAAGCCAGCCCACGAGGAAAGCGGAAGCTATACTCTCCTTTCTCGCTACCAGCTTCTGCTACTTTGTTGCCTTTTAAATCGTAAAGGTATATTTTTTGCCGTAAAGCATCAGCTACAAAAAGCCTCTTTTTTTTTCGGTCAATTGCCAGGCCAGAAGGTAAGCCAAACTCTCTTTGGTTGAAACCACCTTTTTGCCAAAGCAGTTTGCCAGTGGGCGAAAAAGCAAACAATGAAAAGTTTAAAGTATCAGCAACATAAATATTCCCCTCACGATCAACAGCTACACCCCAAGGTCCCTCAAGATGGCCTTGGCCAACGGAGCCTAAAAAGCGCCCATCCTGAGTGAAAATATGGACACAACCGCGGTCAGTCAAATAAACTTTTCCTCTATAAGCTGTTATCATCAACGGATTTATTAATAAAATGTCGGGGCAGAAATAACGGACAAAATTTCCTTTCAAATCGTAAGCATTAATCCGCTTGTTCCCTGAATCGACTACTAAAATTTCATCTCTGGAAGTCACAGTCAAGCCTGCGGGGTAAAGAAAGCCCTTTCTGGAAGCATCAACCTTCTCGCCAGGAGGAGGATTTGATATAGACATCTCTCCAAAGGAAAAAAGAAACTTTCCCTGTCGAGTAAAGGCAAAAATTTTCTGCTTCTGGATATCCGATAAATAAAAGTTACCAGTTGAGTCAAAAGCAATCGCATATGGGCTCTCGAAAAAATCTCCTTTTGAGCCCCCAGCCATTAGAACAAAAGCTCCTTTTAAAAAACTTTCCTCGCCCTTTAAATCCAAACGATACTTAAGTTGCGGCTGGGGGGTAATGTAAAAATAAAAAAAACTCAAAGTAGCGACTAAGATTAAAAGAACAACCGTGACAAACTTCTCGGTTTTTAGAGAGAACTTGAACACTCGCTAAGCTTACGGAAGTTCATTAGTATTGTGGCAGTTCAAGCAGAGGTCATCGCCAGTTTCAACAACCATCCGGTAGTTAGTGGTTTCATGAGGGAAAGAAATGTAAACCGGGTTAGAACCTGGATCGAAAGTTGCTGAAGGAACTTCTCGAGTATCTTCATGGCACTGCTGGCAAATCGGATTTGGGTCATCTATCCCCAGGCGGTCATTCATAACATAGCCTACGTTAGAATTAGCTAAAGAGGTTGTTTCATAATTTGAACCATCCCAGAAGTCAACATTTTCATAGAGAGTGGAAGTCGAAACTGGATGGTTATTAATGCCGGGGATTCCATTATGACGCCGGCCATGGCAATCAGCACACCAGCCCCCACTATAAAAAAAGTAAACACCAGTCGGCGGTCCAGGGTTTCCTAAAAGAAGATGGTTGCTCGCGGTTGTTTCTCCGTCGCCAACAAAACTCGAAGTTATCATCCGGCGAGGATTAGCATGAGGCGAGTGACAGGAAGTGCAGGTGAAAGTAGTTAAAAGACTAAAATTACCCCCCAAAATGGAAGTGGCAACCTCCATGGCCGAGTTGTGGCCACCTTTTACTTCAGCCGAAGGAATAACCTGGTAAACCCAGCCTCGAGTAGCGACTGTTTCTGAAGTTACCCCAAAGGTTGGGTCATGACAGTAACGGCAATTAGCCAAAATCGTTTGATATCTCAAAAGAACATTCGAGGAGTAAGCGCGATGAACAGCGTGGCATTCTCGACATTTGTTTGTGGTAGAAACATAGCCACCATGTGGTCCAACCGGTGAAAAGTTGTATTGAGGCGGAAAATTATAACCATAATCCGGAAAGCCAGCTCCACTGCCCGGTGAAGATATTGTTTCAGTTGGACCCCAGTAATCGCTAGGGTTGCCAGGAACTGAAGTGGTTGTGAAGGAGTGAGCATAAGTAGCTTTCAAAAAAAATAAAGCTAATAGGATTAAAAAAACCAAACCAATCTCAATTTTTACTTTCATCTAATTTAATTTTAGCTTTTTGCTTTGAAATTAGTCAATTGATATTTAGGTTCTTCGATTCAAATCAAAACCACAGCCAAAAATTTTCACTTTTAGATTTTCGGTTTAAAAAGGAACAAAAATTTATTTTCAAACACTCAAAAAAACATTTAAGGAAGCCAGGAAGGAGTAGTAATTTTTTTTCTTTGATAAGAGTGCAAAAGTGCTTTATTGATGCGGAAAATTTGAATCCGGTTGTTTTCCATATCAGCTAGGGCTAAAAGGTTTTTATAAACTTTGACTCCTCGAGGAAAATTAAACTCACCTCTGCCGGTCCCTCTTCGGCCAACTTCAACTAAAAATTCCCCTTCCCGATTAAAAATCTTCAGGCTAAAAGAAAAAGCATCAACAAGATAAACAAAACCTTCATCATCAACAGCTACTCCAGCCGGCAAACCGAAAAAACGATTTACAGAAGCGATACCCTTAGGTGGGCGCCCTCTCACCCAGAAAATCTTACCCAATGGTTGATAAGCTGTTAAAGTAAGATTGCGGTTATCAGTGATGAAAACTGTACCATCTTTAGCCGCTGCTACCCCTAAAGGACCGGCTATCATCCCAGCTAAACGTCCTCTCTCCCCTAAACTAAATAGATAATTTCCTTTACGGTCAAAAACCACTATTCGTTTTTTAAAGCCATCAGCTATGTAAAGACGGCCACCGTTAATATCAAGACTCAAAGGAAAAATATCAGCCCAGTTTTTATCTTTTAAAAATGGAAACCAAAAAAGCGGTTTACCTTCAGGAGAAAAAACCTGAACTCTCCGATTAGAAGTATCGGCAACAAAAATTTGACCGTCATCGTCAACATCAATTCCAAAGGGGTAATTAAACTCGCCAAGCCTCCAACTGACTTTAGTTCCAGCTGAAGGAAAAGCTACGCCGGTTTTGCCAAAAGAAAATAGAAAAGCACCTTTTAAATTAAAGACGCAAACGCGATTATTACCAGTATCAGATACATATATTCTTTTTCCATCAATTGCCACATCATTAGGACGAGAAAAATAGGGCATTTCCGGCCCCCCAGGTCCGTAAATTGTCAAAAGATGAGTCAAAGGACCTACCTTTTTTATATTTGAGTCAACTAAACCGGTCCCCCGACGCAGCAGTAACTGGTAATAAAGAAAAAGAAGGAAAAGAAAGACTATAAGCAAAACGATAAGTATTGCTTCAATTAATCGTAATTTTCTTTCTCTTTGCTTCCGCTTGCTTTTATTCATCTCAAAAGAGTTAATATTACCAGAAGTCTTTAACGAGAAGTAGCATTTAAAACTTGTAAGTTTTCTTTAGCTTGATAATAATCTGGGTTTAGTTGAAGAGCTTTGAAGTAAGCTTTTTTAGCTTTTTCTTTTTCTCCTAATTTTTGATAACACCAACCCAAGTTATAATAAATTGTTGCTGTTTTTTCTCCTGCCTTCAAAGCTCTGAAATAAGATTCAAGAGCGAGTCGATAATAAACTTTGTTTCCTTCAATTTCGGCAAGGGTGCCTAAAGCATTGCCCTTTTTCAGCCACCCCACACCGGAGTAAGGATTTAGCACTAGGCTTTCCTCTGTAAGTTCAAGAGCTTTTTTAGCTCGACCGGAATCCATTGTGCTTTGGGCTATCAATATATAGATTGAAGCAGCCTGGTAAAAATGCGAATCATTCACTGGATTAATTTGCAAAGCTTTTTTTATACTTTCCTCTGATTCTAAAACAAGATCAAGTCTTTTGGTGTTTTGAGCAAGTTTAGCCGCTATTTGAGCTCGTTTCAACCAGTATAAGTCTTCCCAGGGTATCAAGTTTGTTGCTCGCCGAGAAAGTTCCAAAGCTGCAGCTGGATTAGCATTTGAGATAGACTCGGCTTGAAAATACCAGAGATTAGATAGCCAGAAAGAAACAGAAAACCCATAAATAAGAAAAATAAAGAGAAGCAAAGGAACAAAAATTATCGGCTTAAATCTAATTTTAAGAAATCTTGAGCTACTGCTTGCGCTTCCAATTTGCCCGAATAAAAAACCAGCTAAAGCCCAGGCTAAAGGAGCAAAGCTGTAATGAGAAAAAAGAAATTGAAGAGCAAATAAATAACCACCAAACGAAGACAAAAGAGCTATTAGCATTGTCTTTCTTTCAACCAACTCGTCTCTTTTCAACAATGAAATTGATTTTGAAAAAATGTAAATCCAGAAAGAAAGATAAACTAGCAAATAACCAAATCCGTGAGTGGAAGCTAACTGAATGATTTCGTTATGAACCTTGTCAAGCAAAGGTCGGTTTGAACTCTTACCCCAGGGTGTATCCTTGCTGCGAGGAAAGATAAGTTTAATAGTGTCCGGGCCGCTCCCCAATAAAGGATACTTCTTTACTATTCTAATTGCCTCTTTCCACATCAACAAGCGATTGCCTCCACTGGTCCCAGCTTCCACTTCAATTAACTGGCCAAGCCTTTCGCTTAAGCGGTATCCTCGGGAAGGAGTAAAGTAAACAAAAGCAAAAATCAAAACAACTAAAATAAAAACCAACCAAAAGCGACTGAGCTTTGAATTTGGAACGAAGTAAAGACTTAAAAAACAAAATAAGAAAAAGCTTAAGAGAAATCCCAACCAGCTTGAGCGGGTATAAGTAAAAAGCAAAGCCAGGAAACCAGTTAGAAATGAAAAAAGTGAAAAAGAGAAAATTTTTCCTTTTTGTCCTTCTTGGAAAGTAAAAAACAAAGCCAGAGGCAGCACTAAAACTAAATAAGTAGAAAGTGAAGTTGGGTTAGCAAAAGTGGAAAAAGAGCGGCCTGTCACCACGCTCAAATGACCTTTAGTAATTAAATACAAAACAGGATTGAAAAAAAAGTGTTCGAAAATGGCTACCAGAGAAACTAAAAATAGGCCAATTGTCAAAGGGTTTTTTAGCTTTAAGAAATCTTCAATTTTAAAACGAGATGAGAAATATAAGAAAATAAAAAAATAGCCGATTAAAGTAAGAAAACCCTCATAGCGAAGCTGCTCACCAAAAAAAGCTGTCTTCAAGTTTACGGAAAAAAGTAAAGACAAAACAAGGAATAAACTTAAAGATAAAAAATAAAAAAGAGCAGTAGCCTGAACTTTTAACAGTCCAGTTCTCTTCCATCGGATAAGCCCAACTACACCTAAAGTAAAAGCTATGAGAAGAAAAAGTGGATATTTAAAAGTATAGGCGGGGTAAGAAAAAGGCCAAAATAATAAAGGGTAAAGGGAAAAAAGAGCAGCTGTCAAATAAAAAGAAAATCCTTGATTTAAAAACTTTGTTTTAGCCAACTTCATTGGGTAATTATAGCTTAAATCCCTCCCAACCTCCCTTT
>CAYRQL010000032.1:0-6342 GCA_964426525.1 uncultured Actinomycetota bacterium
AGTGATCATTGCGTTGTAGATGGATGAGTGACAGGTTGCACAGGCTTGACCACCAGAAGATAAACCACCTCTGACTACTCGGTGCCCGGTGCCATGACAACCCTTACAACCAGAAGTTGAGTGGCCAGCAGGTAATGTCTTTAAGGTCATTCCGGCAACAGTCGGGGTTGGCGCAGTTGAGCCATAAGGACGATGGCAAGATTTACACATTGAGTCAATGTTGGTAACAGTAGTTGCTGACCGCTCGTCGGTAAACATATAGACATTGCCTTTATTTGAGCCATGAGGATTGTGGCACTCATAGCAAGGCATAACTGAGCCCGTAGGTAAATAGGCACCTGAAGCATCGGCAATTACACCCGGCTTACGGTTTAAGCGATGGCCGGCAGTTTCTGTTGGGTCAGTGTAGTACTGGCGTATGTCTGAGCCAGGACCATCGCTATCATGGCACTGACTAATGCAAAGAGCGAGAGCTTCATAAGAAGTAGCAGTTGGATAGCTTTTTGGACTGGTATAGGTGGTTCTTAAATAATCGTAGTAGCTTGTTCCATGAACATTGCTATGGCAGTTTTTGCAGCTGCCGCCATTTAGGCCAGAACCAGGCCAGACAAGAGAAGAAGTGTTGTGGCGTGAAGCTTGATAGGCGTTCTTTCCTGGATAGGTTCCAGTTGCCGGATAGCCAGCATCAGGTGAACTTGAAGAAAGGCGGGTAGCAGTCGGATAATTAGTTGAATTATTAAGATGGCAGCCAGATTGATAACAAATATTGTTACCCACTGCTTTAGCTAAAGCAGTACCAGAAGCTGAACCATGTTCAAAGTGGCAACCGAGGCACTTAGCCCCCACAGACACAGTTCCAGTGGCATCACTATCAGGAGGAGGAGTAACAGCGTAACCGTGAGGAGTGTTGCTTATACCAGCATGGCTGCCATTTGTTTTCGTATAGTAGTCATAACCATTATAGTATTGAATTAACCACTGCCAGGTAGAGTTAGGAGTAGCACCATGGCAATTAAGACAAACCTTATCGCCCAAGGGAGAAGAAGGAGTGGATTTGTCATCATTAGCCGGGTCCCATGGATCCCTTCTTGGAACATTGGGTTTTCTGATGCTTAAAAGGTCAGTGTAGTTTTGAACATCCTGATGAATATCATGGCAGGCAAGACACCCTCTAACGGTGTTCATAAAGGGCATAGGGTGGCGAGACATAGTTGAAGTGGTGAAAGTTTGGTCAGAGCAGTCAATAAACTCAGCCTGGATGTTAGGACCAAAGGAGCCGGCCGGAGGAGAAGTTGAGTTGGCAGCTCCGTGGCACTGGAAGCAAGCATTTCTCTTCTTCCAGGCTTCAATATCAGTTATGCCATTTATATTATGACAAACACCACAAAGATTGTTTGAAACTGAGTTTTTAACACCGTGGGGATTGGTTGGAGCACCGCTCCAATACTGAGTAAAGTGAGTAATAGTAGCGGTAGCTTTGTTTTCTTTAACGTTAGCTGTGGTTTCAACAGATTCCCAGGCTTTATCTGTCTCATCATAATAGTAAACACTTAAGCCCTCTTCGATTTTATTTGAAGCTGCCTCGTTGGTAAAGCCCAAGTCATAGTTGACAACCAATTTGGCTGGGTTTTCAGTTGAGAAAGTCAAGCCAGATGGTTCAAAAGTATAAGGAGAGGAAGCTGGTTTAAAAACAGGTTTTCCTTCTTCCTGGCGGTTTTCAGTGATTGAAATTGTTTGAGATTGAGATAAAGAACCAGCCGGGACTTCAAAAACTAAATCGCCGTTGGCAGATACAACTTTTTTATCTGATTCAGAAGAAAACTCTTCAGTTATTTTCACCAGATCGTTTTCTTCAGTATCTGAAGGCGCGCTTTCGTCGCCAAACTCATCAACCGCTGTTACATAATAGTAATAAGTTCCGACCTCTTCTTCCGGAATGGGGTCGCTATAAGTATTGGAAGCAGTTTCAGCTACTAAAGAAAAGCCACTATCAGGTGAGTTTGAGCGATAGACGCAGTAGGAAGCCACATCCCATTCAGGAGAAGCTGACCAGGAAAGGTTATTTTTTAAGTTGCCAGCAAAAACTCTTAAAATAGAAGGACTTGAAGGAGCACCGTTATCAACCAAGAAAGAAGATACAAATGCTTCTGAGGTCTGACCGGCAAGGTCAGTAACGGTTAAGCGAAGAGAATAACTCCCGTGAAGTTTAAGTTTAGGTTCATCAAGATATCCTAAGGTTTCCTCAACAATACTTTCGGTTTTTTCAGAAATAATAGTAGATTGGCCAGCGGCATCAATCAGCTCTAACTTCCAGCTTTGAAGATTAGCGTCTTTAGCGGTCCCCACCACATAAAGAGAGGTTTCATAGCGGTCGCCTGATGAAGGAAAGAGAATTTGGGCTTGGGGAGAGGTTAGGTCAACTTTAAATTCCAGTTGATAGATGCTGCTTTTATTGCCAGCCAGGTCCTCTCCGTAAAAGTAAAGGGTGTGAATGCCCTCAGGAATAGAAAGATTTGAGCCAGCCGTATAAGTTTGCCAGGAACCAGAATTTGAGTCAAACTGATAGTAAATTTTGGCTTCTTCATTAGCGGTGATTGCAACTTGAGGTTGCGTAACATACCAACTGTTTGAACCATCAGGGGATTGAGGACTAATTTGAGTTGATAAAATCGGGGGCTCTGTGTCGTTTTTGGCTTTTTTCTTTAAGTTTAAAAGGCTTTTATAGTTCTTTTTATTATAGTTCTTTAAGTTTAAAAGGCTTTTAAAGTTTAAATTAAAGGCAAGGGGAGAACGGCTATTTAAAAAGGCAGGAAGGCTTACCTGAGGAGAAGAAAGGCGTAAGAAAGAAGAGTTTTCTAAAGGCTTTGAGGGAAAAGAAGCATAAGCTAAGCCGCTAACAGCTATAAATAAAAGCAGGCTTAGCCACATCACCTTCCTTTTTCTAAACCTACCCTGTTTTTTTACTAACCTCATCGCCTTTCCTCCTTTTAAAGCCGTAAAAATAAAATTAACGCAAAAAAGAGGGCTAACCCCTTTTTATTCTTTTCAAGTTTTTGCCTCTTTCCTTCTTTGCTTGCACCAACACCTCAATTTATTTAACGAATTGCTTTTGCTTGTAAAACTTTTTTCTAAAATTTTCTATAAAATTTTTTTCACTCGCCAGCTAAAACTTGAACCCAGCTTGACTTAAGGCAAAATGCCTGTTTGATGGCAGTTTAAACAAAGATCATCGCCAACCTCTACTGTCATTTTAGGGTTAGCAACCTCGTGAGGAAAGTTGTCCGTATAAAGGAAAGTGGTGGTTGCTCCAAACTGACCAAAGTCAACATTCTGACGGTCATCGTGACAGGACATACAAGGCGGAAGGGGAGCGCCAGAAGTTGCTGCATAGGAATGGTTAAAGAAGTAAAGACCACCGTAAGCCGGGTCAAAGGGGTCAGGATACTCAGTCCAGCGAGGATCTCCCGGGTCAGTTTCAAGGTAATAGTTATACTCAGTTGAAAGATCAATCGGGTGGTCGGGATGGGTGCCGCCTGAAGCTTGAGTGTGGCAGGCCAAGCACCAAGCACTTGAGTATTGATTGGCTGTTGTTCCGCTGATGACATTTCTTAACAGCATATTAGAAGAAGCAAGAGGATAAAGGCCACCACTGAATTCAACACCCTGGACAACGCCAGAGCTTGTAGTCTCGTCAGTTGGAAAAGCGGTTTTTGAGTAAAAAGTTGAGACTACCTTTGTTCCGTGCGGCGAATGACAGGAAGTGCACTTTAAAACCGTGACAGAGCCATCATAGTCTCGAACCACATCGCCTAAAGGAATGGAAGAAGTGGCTCCAGAGCTTCCTGATTTTAAGGTAGTGGTAGTGCCGTTATAGACATTATTACTGTTGACTTGATGTTTGGAGATGCTTGAGACGCCAAGGGCCGAAGAAGGAACAACCTGACCGTAGATTATATTGTTGGCTCGGGGATAGCCAAAAAGATTGGATTGCTGGCCAGCGTCAAGGTCACCATCAACATTAGCTGCAGTCCCGTCATGGCAGAGGAAGCAAAAGTCGGAAATGGTTCTTTCAGGCAAAAGTTTGTTTTGTCCGGCTTCGTGAATATCATGGCAAACATTGCACCAACCTCTGGTTGCCGCTGCACCAACAGCTGTTTGGTAACCATATGCTCTAAAGTTTGGGTTATGAAGGCCGCCCCAAAGAGTTTCTGAAGTTCGAACAGTTGCATCAACATGGCAGGCCGTGCATTGCTCAGAAAAGGTAAAGCCCCAGGGATTCCAATTTTTTCTTTGAGGTTCACTCACTACATCATGCTGAGCGGCAAAAGAAAGGGTAGAAGAGAAGTAGAAAAAAACTAAACATCCAAAAATCAAAACAAAACGTCTACTTATCAAGCCTGCCTGCCTTTCCTTTATATTATCCTCGGGAAAAATTGTACTAAATCTCTTTTTAAATATCAATAATTTTTTAAAAAAATTTAAAAATGTTTTTCGCGATTGTTCTTTTGTTTTGTTTTTAATAACTCGAGCCAACCTTAAATTACCCAATCAATACTTAACTCTGACAATTTGAACGCGGTTGTTATCTTTATCAGCAATTATCAAATCGCCGTTCGGTTGAAGAGCAATGTCGTTGGGGAAAAGAAACTCACCCTTCCCTTCGCCAAAACCACCAGCATAACCTAAGAATTTACCTTTTGGCGAAAAAATTAAAATGTTTGAATTAATAGCATTTACAACAATTAAGTTCCCCCTTTTATCAACAGCTAAGCCCCTTGGAACGCCTATTCGAGAGGAAACCCACTTAACCTTACCATCAGGCGAGAAAGCTTGAATCCGAAAATTATTGGAATCGGAAACATAAACTGTACCATCAGGACCAACAGCTATTCCATTTGGTGTTTTTAAATCTCCTGGCCCGGCTCCAATCTTCCCCGTTCCCAGCGAGCCGATCAGGTTGCCATTAAGGTCGAAAATGGCAACTCTAAAAGAGTCACAGACATAAAGTTTGTCTTGGTAAATTGCGACATCCCTAGGTCGAAGCATCAGAAGATGAAAAGGGCTTGTTGGGTCAATCGATTTAATTTTAGGAAAGTAATCAATATATTTACCATAATGGTCAAAGACCTGAATTCTTCCGTTAAACATGTCAGCAACATAAATTCTTCCATCTTCACTCACCGCAACTCCATAAGGCCGATTAAAGCCCCCACCTTGCCACTTGCCATCTCCAATATCAGGCCCATAGCTGCCAAACTCAAAGTTGAAAAGTCCTTTATTCGTAAAAACGCAAACGCGGTGGTTGTTTGTGTCAGCAACATATATTCTTCCCTGAACATCAGTGGCTACCCCGAGCGGCCGCCAGAAATAAGGAAGAGAGCTGCGTGGACCAGGGCCATAAATAGCCATTATAAACTGGATATTATTCTTACTTTCTCCTCCCGTTTCGATTAGACTCTGGCCGCTGCGAGGAAAGAAGAAATAAAAGTAGGTTAGAAAAAAGACTATTAAGAGCAAAAATAGAATAGCTATTCTTATTTTCCGTTCATCTTTCACAAACATATTAATCAAATTATAAGCGATTGAACATATTGGCCAAAAATTTATTAAAATTACTAGTTTAGCGACTTCTTTTTCCCGGAATGAACCTGAAGTTAAGTTGTGTATAATTTCTTTTGTGAAGAAAGCGATTTTTTTCTTAACACTTTTAGTCGCAGTTTTACTTTTTGTTTATTATTACATCAGTTACTCGCCAGAAATCGGTCGTCAAAAAGCCATTGAGGAGATGAGGAAGCAACAACGCATTGTCACCCCGCCACCTCTTTCCCAACTTTATAAAGACAGTGAAAAACTTATAGACCAATGGTATGAAGCTTCAGATTCAAATCTCTACGAGGAGATGTTAAAAATGCTTCATTCTCGCTGGAAAACAAAAGAAAACCAGCCTGAACTAAAGAGACTCTTTGCTTCCTGGTGTTTTACCCCTCAAGAAGTTCAGGCAGGTTACCGAAGTAAGACTTTGAAAAAAACTTTAATTTTCCGGACAGGAATTGATAGTATCTATGGAAAGGTTTGTTTAATTAGAATTGCAGATGAAGCTGAAATTGGCGAACCAAAGGGTTGGAAAAAAATTTTTGGAGTTACTACTTTTGTAACAACTTATGAGTTCGACTCAAAAAACAAAAAGTGGGTTCCAAAAATATTAACACTTGATTGGCAAACGGTTAAAGTTGAAGAGTATAAAATTTAATCCCCCTTAATCCCCCTTATAAATAAGGGGGAGATTTAGGCTCATCCCTTTTTTAAATTACCTAACTTACTCCTCCCTTTTTTAAAATTATC
>CAYRQL010000033.1:0-5783 GCA_964426525.1 uncultured Actinomycetota bacterium
TCTTCCCAGACAACTATAAAGTTGCCGCCTCCTAAATCGCAAATATCCGGGCAAAAAGCATACATCTCGCCATTAGAAAGCGAAGAAGGAACCTGGAACTTACTACCTTGAGAAAGGTCGTAAACCAAAAGGTAGCTTACTTCACGGTTAGAGGTTAAACGCCTCTCCTCCCAAACCACAAAGTTTCCAGAAATTCGGGGATTTCTCTCATCGTAGGAGCTATCAGCTAATAAAATCTCTTCTCCGGTTGCCAGGTTATAAAGAACGATGTTGGCATTGCCTTCTCGCCAGTCTTCATAAACGACATAATTTCCATCAATGTCCGGATGGACCTGGTCGCCACCGTGAGTTACTAATTGCTTTTCCTGACCAGTAGTTAAATCTTTAAGATAAATGTCCCAATCGCCACGACGGCGGTCTTGCCAGACAACTTTTCTATCGGAAACCGCTGGGCTAGCGGCTTCAATGCCAGCAGGGCTTATCTGACCAGACACAAAAACATAAGGCTCAGGTGTGGGCGTTGGCTCAGGAGAAGAGGTTGGTTCAGGGGTAGGTTCAGGCTCTTCTGAAGAAGGGGGTTTTGGTTTGGTTCCTCCGGAAGGCGGTTTAGGCTTTTGCTCTGGTTTTTCTCCCTCTGGCTTTTTCCCGCTTTCAGTTTCATTTTCATCTTCAGGAACGGTTTGAGTAAAAGCAACTTCCGGTAAAACGACTTTTTTAAAAGAAATGGCACCTAAAGGCTTAACCAAGGGGCCTTTAGTCAGAGCTGCAGGTTTTGAAAGTCGAGCCTGAAAAGATGGCTTTCCTAATCTTAACTGGAGGTTTAAAAACAAACCTGCTGCTAAAGCCAAACCCAGGCAAGCAGCCAGCGGAACCCAAAAAACAGGTTTGCTCCAGCCCAGGTTAAATTTACTTTTCTTGTTAGGACAATTTTCCATTACCCGCTGGTAAACCCGCTGGCGTGTCAGCTCATCAGGCCGGTAAGAGGAAAAAAATTGCCTGATTAAAACGACTAACCGGGAAAGTTTTATTTCTTCAAAAAGCTCTTCTTTCTTATCCATTTTTCTCTTCAAATTAAAAAACGATTTTCATAGTCTTCTGAAACCTTTAAATCATTCTTTTTTTTAATTTTTTTAGCCAGGGAGTTGAGGGCCCGGCGCAAAAGAGCTCGGACTGCACTGGGATTTCGTTTCATTACTTCAGCAATTTCTGATATTTCTAACTCTT
Organism: uncultured Actinomycetota bacterium; assembly: GCA_964426525.1. GTDB lineage: Bacteria > Actinomycetota > Aquicultoria > SKW223 > CALKMS01 > CALKMS01. Next base: position 1,225 of record CAYRQL010000033.1, read on the forward strand.
CTAGATACCTTAAAACAAGCACTTCTTGCTGGTCAAAAGTGAGAGAATAAATTTCTGACTTCAATTCCTCCAAAGTTAAGGAGGCTAAAACCTTCTCTTCAATTTCTAAACCACCAATCTCCGCCACCGACGAGCAATCTTCTAGGCTTTCTATCTTGAAATGACTTTGTCTTCGGTAGTAATCAACCAGTAAATTGTGAGCAATCCGAAAAACCCAGGCAGGAAAAGGCACTCCCCTATCCTCGTAATGGCCAATTGACTCAAAAACTTTTAGAAAGACTTGAGAAGTAAGTTCTTCAGCTTCTTCGCAAGAGCCAGTTCGAAAATAAAAGTAGCGATAAAGGCGGTCAAAAAAATAATTGAAAAACTGCTTGGCAGCTCTCCTATCGCCCTTTTTTAAACCAGCAACAACTCTTACTAACTCTTTTTTTTCTGAGCCCACCTTTTCTTAGGACCTTCCCTTCAATATCAATACCTTTTATTTATTATCGTCTTTTTAATTATCTTTTTTAGTCTGATTGAGCATGGTTCTGATGCGATTTAAAGAGGATGATGCCTCACCAAAGCCAGGATTTATTTCCAAAGCTTTTAAGTAGCTTTTTTCTGCTAACTCAAGTTTTCCTTCAGTTTCTTCAATCCTTCCCTTTAAGTAATAATAATAAGGGTCATTTTCCCCCCAGGCTTTTCTCATTTTTTCAATAGCTATCCGGGCTTTGGCAAAGTTTCGGGTGGCTAGAGAAGCTTCCACTAAATTTTTGTAACCGAAATGAAAGAGGGGGTCAACCTCGACTGCCTTTTGGAAATATTCAATAGCTTTATTGTTGTAAGCTGGATTTCCCGTCAAGTCAAAATACAATGAGTAAAAAGCTCCAAGCTTGACCAGATTGTCCTGAAAATAGGGGTTAAAATGCGTAAAATCCTCTAATAAAGCAATTCCCTTATCAAGATAACTATAGTCGTTTTGAGCTTGGGCAACATTGTAATAAAGGTCTGCTAAGCTATTTCGGTAGTTTTCCCGATAAGGATTTAAAGTAACCGCTTTCATAAAAAGTTCCTCAATCTCTTTCAAACTCTTACTCTGATTAAAACCAGCTTCGTTTGCCTTGTAAAAGTAATAATCAGCTATAGCTGGTCGTAATGCCAGCGAAAAGAGAATTAGCGAACAAATCAAAATTAAAAAAACCAGCCCCAATCGTGAAGAAAGATTGAGATTTTTCAAAAAATTAGTTTTTTTATTGACCAAGCTAACCTTTTGACTCAAATTTAAGAGTATACCGAAAACAATCCAGATTACGGCTGCAATTCCAACTATAGTAATGCTGGTAATGGCTTGAACCAAATAACCAACTACGGAAGCCGTCAATCCCCAGAGGTAAAGATTGCCTTCTTTTAAAGGTCGAAAAATAATAAAAACAAAGTAAATCAAAAGCCAGAAAAAAGCCAAAAAACCAGGAATTCCTAAATTAACTGCCACCTGAAGATACTCATTATGGCAACGGTCAGGCATAGTCATCTCCCCTTCCAGTTGAGTGTAGCGAACTGTCCGATAAAGTGGGAAGTAATTAAGCATCTGATCTGGCCCCACACCTAAAAAGGGCCGGTCAGAAATCATCATCAATGAACTTTTCCAAATCTCTATACGAGTAGCGGCTGAACCCTCACCAAACTTAAAAATAGAAAGAAAATGCTGATAAAAATAGTTTAATTTTTCCGCTGGATTTCCCTGGCCAATGAAAAAGAGGAAAACCAAAAAAACAACTAAAACCGTTATCACAATCAGCAGCCAATGTTGAATCTCAAGTTTATACTTAGTGGTGGCTCTTTTCTGGCGGTAAAGGTAAATTCGACCAAAAATTAGGAAAGCTATCCCGAAAATCATTCCCAACCAGCCGCCACGCGATTGAGAGAAAACATTACTGGCAAAACCAAGGGCAAAAGTGGCTCCAAAAAGAAGGAAAAGCCAGTTCTTATACTTTAGAAAAGCATCAAGAATTAGAGGTAAAACAAAGGCTAAATAACCACCCAAAAAAACTGCGTTGCCTAAGGTTGAGCGCGCTCTTCCACCCCATTGCTCTGGCCGAACCATAAAAAAAGGAAAAATAGGTTCATAGCCTAAACCCTGTATGACACCATAAATAATTATTAAGGTGGCCGGAATAAACAAAGACCAGAAGAAGCGATTTGTCCATTCTTTAGTGTTTAAATAAATTAGAGAGAGATAAAAAAGAAAAACAAAACAAAATATAGCTTGGAATGTTTCATAACGACCATACTCACCTACAATACTTGCCAAAGGAACGCGAGAAGTAGAAGTGCTTAAAATGAGCCAGATTATGTATAAGAGAGCCGGATAGACAGCGCCTGTTTTAGGAAAAACGACTTCGCCGCTCAGCAAAGTTCGGGTCAGATATAAAAATAAGAGCCAGATGGAAAAGATATAAAGAATGGTAACTTTGGTAAGGTCAAAGGCGTCGAAAGCTCTAATGGAAATAGCCAGAGGCAAAAGAAAAACCACTACCAGTAAGCCCCAGGAAATCCAGTTATCAATTTTAGCAATCAAGTGAGTCAATTTAGTGCTCTGGTTTTTTGTTGTCAAACTTTAATTTCCACCTTAATATTATTTAATAGCTTCTCTCGTAAGTTTTCTGGTCATGACAGGGTCCGGCCGGCGTTATCTGGCAAGAACCTTTCCCCTTTTCTAAAAAGAAATCAAGCTTGTAAGATTTATTGTTAAAAACAAAAACTCTTTGAAGTAAAGCAGGCTTAACACTGCCATGAGCCTGATGGCAAATAAGGCAAGCAAATTTTTGTGAGTGCTGGGAATGATTTGGAAAGCGTGTCAACGAAGAAGGAGATTTATAAACAGTAAACTTATGACATTTAAAACAAAGGGACTTTTCTGAATCTGGTTCTTCTTTCTCGACTGGCCGCTGAAGAATAGGAGAATATTTAGAACCGTGGACAGCACGACTTCCAGTATCGCTACCATGGCAATCCAGGCAATCTATTTTTGATTCGCTATTGTAAGGCAAGTTAAAAGCGTTCTTATTTATTGAGTTCTTACCAACCTCAACTATTGGGTGGTAAGAAGGATTCAAAGGGTTGAGAGATTGCCTCAAATCCTCTGTGCCAGGCGATAGTAGAGTGTAGCTGGTATGGCACTTGAAGCAAAGCTCATAAGAGGCAGCGATAGAGTTTTTCACATTGCCTTTTAAATCAACTCCTTTCACGCCAGCCAAAGGGTCTCCAGCTGTTGCTTGATGAGGATTATGGCAATCGTAGCATTCCGCATGTCGTTTTGAGTTTTGAGGGTCAAAGGCTAATCCCATCATATCCTCGTTAGAACGGTGGAGGTTGTCTTTCTCAATTGGATGACGAGAGGCCTTTTTGAAATCGTTAATTTTTGATTGTGAAGTGGTCTCGTAAAAATGGCAACTTAAACAAATTTTTTCCTCTTCAAAACCCCGATCTTTCCCGTTTAATCCAAGCAAACTAAAGTTTGTTGAGCCGTGAGGTAAATGACAAGTTAAGCAACTTATGTTTTTCTCTCCATGAGACGATTTAGAGAAGGCAGATTTATCCCAGCCACCAAAGAAAGGTCCCTTAACTTGAGGAAAAGTTATTGAGTAAGGAACCAAGGTTGAATTGTCAGCCGCTTTCTGAGGAGGTTCGCTGTCATGACAAACCAAACAAAACTTAGTTTTGTTTCCCAAAGTTAAAAAAGTATTTTCGGGGTTTGAAAGAGAACCAGTAGATGTAAAATGAGGATTGTGACAGGAAACACACTCTAAGCCTATTTCCTTATTAGCCAATGAGTGATGGGAAACTTGAGAAAACTGGTTCTCAATCTTTTGATGGCAGGCAAAACAAAGTTTCTCACCAGAAAATCCATCTTGCCCTTGAAAACCTTCCATCTTGGCTGAATTTGAGGAATGAGGTAAATGGCAGTTGGTGCAACTTAGGCGAGACTTCCCTGGCGAAGGAAAGTTGTGAACTCCAGCATTAAACTGATTTTTGAAAAAAGTTAAAGTTTGAGTGGTTTGATTGTAATGGCAAGCAAAGCAAAAATCTTCACCTGTTTTGCCTTTCGATTTTAAAAGGCCTGGCGATTTACCAGCTACAAGGTGAGGAGAATGACAAGCCAGACAGTTTTTTTCATAATGAAGATGGCTTCCAGCAAAAGTTCCTGAAACTGGCTGACCAAAAGAGCCGTTGTGACAGAAAAAACAGAAATCAGCAATTTCTCCTTTATAATCAGCAAGGTAGCGGTGGCAATCTTCGCATAAAGAAGAAGTAAAACCCCGATGGGGAATAAACAACTTCTCTTTAGCATTTGAATTAGAAAAAGACTTGAAAATAATCAAAAAAAAGAAAAAAAACAAAATAAATAAGCCAAACTCTCTGCTGGCTAGACCTACCTTTTTTGTCAATTAACCTCCCGACAATTATTCAATAGCATTTTATCAAAAAAAATAATAAGTTAGCAATGAAAAAAAGGTTTTAATACGATAGGAACATTAACTTTCTTTTTTTAAAAAACAGCAAATTCCTCTTTTTTT
>CAYRQL010000034.1:0-5688 GCA_964426525.1 uncultured Actinomycetota bacterium
TAATCCCCCTTATAAATAAGGGGGAGACACAGTTGAGTGTTTATAAAATCCCCCTCAATCCCCCTTATAAATAAGGGGGAGAGACATTGGATTATCCTAAGGGGGAGATAAAGGAGAGCTGATAAATAAAGGGGAATGACAAGAGAAATTATAAATAAGGAGGGAAAGCAGGGAATCTTATAAGTCAAAATAAAGGGAAGATTTTGAAAAAGAATGTTTGAGAATATAAATAAAAACTAAGATTAAACTAAAAAGATTGCCAGATAGCCGCAAATATAAAGCCCGCCACTAAATTTTTTTACCATAATATTTTTCTTTGTTTACTTCAATTAAAACTTTTAAGCTCTTTTCTAAAGAGTAGGCTGGTTTAAAGTCTATTAATTTTCTTACTTTAGCTAGGTTCGGCACCCGACGCCTCATGTCTTCATATTTTCCTTCATAGACTTGCTCATAAGGCAAGTAATCTATCTCTGAGGAGCTATTAGTTAAGCAAACTATTAGTTCCGCCAATTCTTTTATCGTTATTTCTTCATCGCTTCCCAAATTAAACACTTCGCCCTCAGCGCCAGGGTGATCTATTAATTCGATTAAAGCCCTTACAGCATCCTCGATATAAAGAAAGCAACGCGTTTGTCTACCGTCGCCATAAACAGTTAATGGTTTGTTCTTTAAAGCGTTCCCAATAAAGCGAGGAACAACCATTCCATAGTCTCCACTTTGGCGAGGTCCAATAACATTAAACAACCGAACAACGACAGCAGGCATTTCTTTCTCGCGACAATAGTTAAAAGCTAGAATCTCACCAACCGCTTTAGCCATTGAATAACTCCATCTACTTTTCAAAGGCGAACCAATAACAATATCGTCATCTTCATTTAATGGAGCATAAGCATTCTTTCCATAAACTTCTGAGCTCGATGTAAAAAGAACCTTTTTGCGATAAACCTGGCAAGCCCCGAAAACAATTTCGCTCCCTTTAACATTGGTTGTTAAAGACTCAAGGGGCTTCTCAATTATTAATTTGACCCCAACTGCTGCTGCTAAGTGAAAAACTAAGTCAACTTTTTTTACTAAGTCTCTAACCAGTTTTTCATCAAGTATGTTACCTACCACCAACTCAAAGTCAGGATTTTTGAAAAGATGCGCAACATTTTCCTCTTTACCAGTGGAAAAGTTATCAAGAACAACAACTTTGTAATTTCTCATTAGAAGTTCTTCCGCCAGATGTGATCCAATAAAACCAGCTCCTCCAGTTATTAAAACTTTCTCTTTCTTCTTCATTTCTTGCCTTTCTGTAGTTTTCAATGACAAACTTAAACTATTTTAATCTAATTTGCACTAAATCAGAGAAAGTTTGTTTGTTTTCAAATATAAGCTCAGGTAAGATATTGGATATGAACTCTAAAAAAGGGCTGAAAAGTCAGTTTCTCATAACAATTCTGCTTTCTCTACTTCTGTCAACTATTTTAACTGGCACCTCATTTATTGTTGGCTTTAATAATCGAAAATTTTACAACGGAAAGCCTTTGAAAATTAACCTTACCAAAGGAGAAAGCTTTATAAAAGAGCTAGAAAAAAGAAAAATAAGAGGACGAAAAGTTATAATACTGGCTAATTCTTTTTATGCTGAAATACCTCAATTTGTTCCGACTGCTGATGGTCAAACTAATATAAGAAATTTAGCCAGCTTACTTGATTACCGAAAAGTTGAGCCAACCAATAATAACTTTATTTATATTGCTATCCTTAAAGGTTTAGTCAGAGAAGTCTATCTATATCTGCCAGAAAAAGAATGGGAAATGAGAAAATTTGATTTTTGGTCTCCTTTCTTAAAACCTAAGGGCAACTATCTGCTTGGAACTTATTACGAGGGGACACCTTTTACCATCTCTTCGGTTAAAAACATTAATTTCTTTCAAGAAAAACCAGTTTTAATTGTCAATCCTGATATCTTCCCTAAATGGAAAAAACTTTTAAAAAAAATACAACCTGACATTATTTTTCTCCTAACATTAGAAAAATGAAGAAAAGTAAAAAAACTTTACTCATTTCCGCTAATCTTAATCGATCTTCGCTTTTTTTAATTTCAATTCTTTTTTTAGCAGCTTTTCTCAGGCTTTACTTCCTGGCTCAGCAGCCTTTAGTCTGTGATGAAGGCTTAATAATTGCCCCTAATAAAATTTATTTTCAAGAGGGCATTCTCCCTTTCCGCAACTGGCACCACCCGCCATTTCGGTATTTTTTTCTTTACCTTTCAGCTAAAATCTTTGGCGAACACTCTTTTTCTTTTCGTCTGCCATCTGTTCTTTTTGCTATTGGCAGTGTATTTCTTTGCTACTTGCTGGGAAAGCATTTTTTTGGAAAAAAAGTTGGTCTTCTGGCTGCCTTGTTTTTAGCAACTGACCCACTTCACCTTGCTTTTTCAAGATTAGCTTTTGAAGAATCTCAACTTACCTTTTTTATTCTCTTGAGTTTGTTTCTAACCTTTAAATATCAAGAAAAAAAAGACCCCTTTCTTCTCTTTGTTTTAGGCTTGACCCTGGGACTCGGGATAGGAACAAAATGGCTTTTCTTGCCAGTCTATGGCTTTGTTTTTGCTTATCTAAATTATTTCGCCTTTAAGGAAAAAAGGGTATGGGCAATCATAACCCTCTTTAACTGTTTGATTTTACTTCCTTTTTCTATTTACATGTTTTCTTTTTTGCCCTGGTTCGAAAGGGGCTACACTTTTTTTGACTGGATTCACTTCCAGTTTAAGATGGCAGAATCAATCACCAGTGTGAAAATAACTGAATACGGAGACTTGATTGGTGTAAGCTCAAGCTCTTGGTTATGGTTTTTTCGCCCTCTTTTCTTTGCTTATCAATTTCAGCTTCAGAACAACCTCCTTAAATCGGTTGCCGGTTTTATTAACCCTTTTCTATGGTTTATTTTCTTTCCTTGTGTGGTATTTCTTTTTGCCTCCCCCGAAGGAAAAAAAATTAAACCACTTGTAATTGCTTTTCTTGCCTTTATTATCCCCATTCTTCTGAGCAGACGGCCGATTTATCTTTACTCAGCTACTCCTGTTACCGCTTTCATATCCATAGTTATCGCCTCGGCTATCAGTATATTAGCTAATAAAAGCTTAAAATTTGCTTCTTTCCTCAGGCTTTATGTGGCTATTGCTATTCTTTATTCTTTGTGGTTATTTCCTTTGGAAACAGGCTTGCCAGTAAGTTACAATTTTTACCAAACCATCCTAAACTTCTATGGAAACTAAACCCGAAATTTCAATAATAATACCAGCTTATAATGAAGAAAAAACAATTTCTGATGTTCTATCTCACCTGGACAATTCTTTCAATTCAACGGGTAAAATCTTTGAAATAATTGTTGTCTCTGATGGTAGCACCGACAAAACAGTTGAAAAAGTTAAAAACAGCCAAAGAGGCAATGTAAAACTCATTATTTTCTCAAAAAACAAAGGGAAAGGGATGGCTTTGAAAAGTGGTGTAAAAAAAGCCCGGGGGGATATAATCATCTTTCATGATGCCGATTTAATCCTTAATTTAGAAACAATAAATAAGTCATTAGAAGAAATAAAATTCTTTCCCGCCGTATTCGCTTCAAAAAACTTGAAAGAAAGTTCTTTTCACCGCTCTCGATTTCGGCATTGGTCTTCTATTGTTTTCAACAGGCTAATAACTTTCATTCTCAAAATCCCTGCCTCCGACGTTCTAACGGGATATAAAGTTTTTCGCAAAGAACTTTTACAGCCTTTAATTCAAAAAGCTGAAACAGAACGGTTTGAAACTGACTTAGAAATATGTTGGCTTATGAATAAAGAAAAGTGTTTATTTAAAGAAATACCATTAGTTGGAAGTTCAATTAAACGACCATCGCATTTTGTTTCTTTTAATAGTTTTTACGAAGTGGTAAGAGTTTTTAAATGGGCTGTTAAAACCTTTTTGAGAAGTTTTTTAAAAAAAGTAAGAAATTAAGGCAGAACATATTTTCTTACTTCTACCCCTTTAATATCTTCATAAAGGGCCCAAACTTCGCCACTCCGACTTATCCAGACATAGAACTTTTTTAACATTCCTGGTTCAAGCCAGGGTTTTAAAGGAACAGCATGAGTTATCTTGCCTTCCGGGCTAACACGATATAGATAGCGAGGCGAGCGGCTCCATTCGGCTCGATTATCACTGTCTAAAGAAAAGCTTAAAGAGCGCTCTCTAATAACATAGACATTCCCTTTTTGGTCTATGCCAGCCAAACTCACTTCCCAGGGGAAAATAAATTTTTTTTCGGGTTTACCCTCTTTGATAGGTCCAAATAAAAATCTCTTTCCTCTGGCTGGCCAGCCATCCAAGGCTCTAACTTCTCGGGTGCCAAAAAAATAAATGTTTTCGTCCCAGCCAACATAATTGCCTTCAACTTCCGAACCAGTTTTTACTCCAATTATTCGAGTATAATAGTTCGCAATGGGTTCAGTTGTAACTAACGCTGGGATACCAAACTCCTCATCTAATAAATATACATCTTTATCGCGGATGAATATTTCTCCCGAAGCAATTTCTTTAGGAACAGTTAAGGTTTCTTCAAGTGTGCCTTTTTTCCCCCAGATTAAAACCGCATCTGAATCAGGGAAATAGAAACCTCGGGGATGGATAAATCCAAACCTGCCCTTGCTGTCGCTTTGAAAAAGAGTTGAAGGCTGAAAATATTTAACCATCTTTAACTTCCCCTCAGGAAAAGAAAATTTTTGAGCTCTTGCCCCAGCTTTCCCTGGCGGATGGTCAATTAGATAAACATTGCCTTCTCCATCAGGCACAAATCTCTCAACTCCTACCCGGCTTAAAAAATTGTTTTCTTCGCCTAATTCTTGGGGATAGACTTTTCCTTCCTCGCCTTTCATTCCCCAACCGATTTTCAAAACGCCTGCCAGTCGAAAACTTTTAGCTTTAGAAGCATAACCATAAACTTTTACCTCTTTAACTTCGAAATCGGTATCGAATTTGATAGTAGAAGAATCTGTTTTTTCCCTACCGCAAGAAGTTAGAAATAAAAAAGAGAATAAAATAAAAAAGAGGAGTAAAATTAAGGATTTTCCAATTTTCATAAGCCTGCTCTCGTTTCTTTTAAAATTTTAATTTCGTTTATCTTCCAGTTTAAACCAGACCTAACCAAACTATAAAAAATTTGATAATTATAAATATCAGTCCTTTTTGGTTTGCTGTCTTTCTCAGTAAAAAGCTTGTAAAACCATTTTTCTTTAGCTTCGGCCCCAACCGAGTCAAAACCCCAGCTTATTGAAGAAAATTCAATTTCCAATAATTTTACTTCAGCTTTTTCCTTTCTTGTATACAAACTAGCTAAAACTGCTTGCAATCTTCGTAACTCCTTGTCAGTAGCCACTGTTTTCATAGGTTGTAAATCCCAACTATTATAAGCCATTTCTAACAAAGCGTTGTAATCTTTTATGGTTCTTTGGACTGAAACAATTGTCCAGGTGCGAAAGATAAGAACAACTGAAAAAAATGCTATTAAAGCCACCCGAACCGCTTTATAAATCTCGTCAGTCTTACTTGTTCTTTTTGGCAAAACCATACTCCTTTTGATTAACTTAAACTATCGAGAAGATTATACCATTTTAATCCCCCTTAATCCCCCTTATAAATAAGGGGGAGATATTATATACTCCTC
>CAYRQL010000035.1:0-4495 GCA_964426525.1 uncultured Actinomycetota bacterium
TAAAGGAGAACATGAAGCTCATGCGAGAGGAACCTTTTGGTCCTATCGTGGGCATCGTCAAGTTTTTCGAGAAGATTTTTGGACCCACTATGAGGATAAAGCTGACCTCAAAGCGGTGAGTAAATACCTTTAATGCTGGGTGAAAGGTATGTGGAATCATAGAAGATCTCACCAGAGTTGTAATGTAGAAGTCCCTGGGGATACAAAATAAAAGAGTTACTTTGAGTATCTCACATGTGTTGAACTTATACAGGTAGTTAACAGGAAAAAAGAATTTTGTTATTTTTATTTTGGGTAAATGCAACTTAATGTATTTCTGTATTAACCTGTGAAACTGCTATATGTTGTTTTGCAATAGCTAATTGTTCTTTCAGTCGAAGGAATCCTTTGGAAGAAGTAAGGCGAGGAGAGCAGATGAGGGTGATTAATCAGGAAAGATCCTCTCAGAAGTTGGGGAAAGCAATTTCTGGAAGAGAAGGAGCAGAGGTTTGTTGCTGGTCTTAGGGCCTTCAAGAGGAGAATAGGGCCTGAGTAGGCCTGAAGGGGGAGGCGAGAAAGAAGTATGTTTTTGGAAGAATGGCAGTGGTCTTCGTGATAATTGTGGTTCTTGTTACGGTAGTAGGTGCATACTCGGTGGTGGGTCGGGAGCTTAAGCGTGGGAAGACTGAGGACTTTTGGTGCTGTATGCTGGTGAGTTTTGACGGAACATGATTTTGACCTTTTTAGAGGAGCAGGTCGAAGCTGATGGTTGGAATTTCAACTTTGCTATTGTGGAAAAGCCAGATAGGTGCAGTTCGAACAAATAGCTGCCCATGCAAGGCAGGTTGATATCCTGTCTGTTGATTGATCCTACTAGTATGGAAGGTGTGAATTATGTTTAGGATCCAAAAGGGGAATTTGTTGTTAGTCTATGGGTTACTGGCTTTGTTTCTTAGCCTTTTTTGGTTTCCAATAGTATGGATTCTTCTCACTTCGGTGCGAAGCAGGAGTGAGACTTTATCTTATCCTCCCGTGTGGCTCTTCCGGCCAACTTTTGAAGGTTTTTCATACTTGTTTTCTTCCTCCGAATTTGTTACATCTCTTCTTAATAGTGTTTACGTTGCTATCTTCTCTACTTTGGTAACGCTAGCTCTCGCTGTTCCAGCAGCCTATGCTTTAGCTCGGTTTGATTTTCCAACTCGGGAGAATCTGGGATTTTATATAATTTCTACGAAAATGACCCCCCCCTGTAGTTGTGTTATTTGCCTTTTACTTACTTTTTGCTAGGGTAGGATTATTAAAGACGTTGACAGGAGTGGTCATTCTACACATTGCGCTAAACTTACCACTCGCGATTTGGTTGACTAAGGGTTTTTTTGAAACTCTCCCGAAGGCGATCGAGGAAGCAGCTAAAGTCGATGGCTGTAGTGAGCTGGAGGTGATGTGGAGAATAACACTTCCGGTGACTTTTCCAGGAATCATGGTTACTGCTGTTTTGTGTCTCATGTTTTCGTGGATGGAATTTATCTTTGCTTCTACTGTGACGGATCCTTGGACGCGAACGGTACCTGTCCTGATTTATAGTTGGATTTCCTTTTCCCAAATCTATTGGGAAAGAGTTGCCGCTGCTGGGGTCGTATACATCTTGCCAATGCTCTTTTTATCTTTTATTGTTCGTAAACACTTATTGAAGGGCATGAGTTTTGGTTTACTTAAATGATCTTGGGGAGGTGATGAGATGAAATAAGATGGGGGAAGGCACAATCAAAACTCTAGAAGTACTTGCTGGTTGGCGTTTGAGTAGGAGTTTTGGTTTGTCAAAAATGAGGAACGTTGATTATTAGGGAGGAGGAAGAGAGATGGTTAAAATTCTGAAGATGTGGATGATTGGGATGGTTGTTTTGACAATAATGTCTTTAAGTGTTCCAGTAGCTTTGAGTGGAGAATTGGAAGAATTTGAGATAGCCAAAATAAATTGGAGGCAATTCGAGGGAAGAAGTATTTCCATTTTATCAATTCCACACGCGTACGGGTTAGCTGTTGAACCGTATATACCGGAATTTGAAAAACTCACTGGAATAAGGGTAAACGTAGAATTTTTAGGCGAGGACGAAATGCGTCGAAAAAGAGGAGTGGATTTCTCTATGGGAACCGGACTATACGATATTGCATCGATTGGTCTTTCTGACATTGTGCCTTTTGCCTTCTCAGGATGGTTAACGGACTTAAAGCCCTATATTGACAACCCGAACTTGACTGACAAAAGTTGGTATGACTATGAGGGCATAGGTGCACCTTTTAGAAAATGGAACACCAGTGAGGACGGGAGAATTGTCGCCATCCCGGCAAATTTCTCCGGTCCTATACTATGGTACAGGACGGATATACTTGCTAAATATGGGCTTACACCTCCCGACACGTGGGAGGAGCTTGTAGATTGGAAGAAGAAGCTACAGGAGAAAATGGACCAAGATCCAGAGTACAGAGGCGTTTATGCTTTTGTGAGTAGGGGTTGGACAGGTCCAGGGTCCAACACTTGGACGATCTGTCCAATTATTTTTAGTTATGGTGGGAGGATATTCGACGAAAACATGAACGCGATTTTCAATTCCCCAGAGGCGATAAAGGCTCTTGAGGTTTATAGGGACGCGCAAGTAGGGTACGGTAATCCTCCCGGGAGCGAAGGAATAGACATGTATACCATGGTGGACATGTTTGCTGCGGGGAATCTTGCCTCTATGTTGGAGGGTATTGACCATATAGTTTTTCTTGGCGATCCTGAAAAGGCCAAGGTTTACGGTCTTTGGGATGCGACTATTCCTCCAAGAGGTCCAACGGGAAGATTTAGTTCTCTTTGGACGTGGGGATACGGAATTAACTATGCTTCAAGACAGAAAGAACCGGCGTGGTTGTTTATTCAATGGGCGACTTCGAAACCGCTTCAAGAAAGAATTGGTCCATTAGGAACTCCTTGCCGTCTAGGTGTTTGGGAGACAGAGCCTTTCCAAAAACTCAAGGAGAAGGGTTGGATTGAAGCGGCGAAATGGTATGTTGAATACGGAACGGTTACAGAACCCCTTATCCCTGAGTTTAGGGAAGTTGGACAGGCGATGTCGGTTGGGTTCAGCAAGATATTAAGGGGTGAGCCTGTCAAGGAATCCCTTGATGAGGCTGTGGCCAAGGTGAACGAGATTATTGCTAAAAGGAGGGCTAGAGTAGAGGAGTTCTCTAAGTAAGGATTCTTGTTGACGAGAAACCTTTTCTTGGGAAGTAATTTTCCCAAGAAGAGGTTTCTCTGTTTAAGTACCAAAGAAAATTAAAGTTTGCGTATGTTGGATTCAGGGGGTAAAGATTAATGGGTAATTGGAGCAAAAATTTGGGGTTAGAAAGAATTTTCCATCCCACTCCGAAGAAGCAAAAAAAGCAACGGTTTGGTTTTTCCTACTGCCAGCCGTTGTCTATTTAGTTATGATCACTATTTATCCTTTTCTTTTTACTGTTGGTGCTAGCTTTACAGACTGGTATCTTCTTGAAAACACAAGGCGTTTTGTGGGGTTTGCAAATTTTTTTAGTTTGCTCAAGGATCCCTGGTTTTGGTCGTCATTAAGAATAACGTTTATTTTTACGGGTGCTTGTTTATTTTGTGAACATTTTTTTGGTTTTTTAATAGCACTCTTGTTAAGTTTAGCCAAGAGGGTTAGGAATTGGCTGCCTCTTTTATTCATGGTTCCTATGATGTTACCGCCAATAGTAACTGCTTTGATCTGGAAACTTATGTATAGGCCGTTAGGAGTCCTTAATTGGTTTTTGGAAGTTTTTGGTATTAAACCCTTGACATGGGTTCTCGACTCGAAACAGGTAATCCCGAGTCTGATAATAACTGACGTTTGGCAGTGGACTCCCTTTGTAACACTTATCGTTTTTTCGGGCATTAATTCTATTCCGGATGATCTTTTCGATGCTGCTGATATCGAAAGTGGAACTTTCTGGACCAAGGTGAGATTAGTTCTGTTGCCTCTTTTAATGCCCCTATTAACAGTTTCTATCATGCTTCGTTTCATTTTTCTTTTTACTACTTTTGACATTATAGCGGGCCTCACACGTGGTGGACCAGGTCAAGCTTCTATGACTCTATACTATTATTCTTATCTAAAAAGTTTTGAGTGGTTTCGCCTGGGAGAGGCAGCTACTTTGAATCTATTAATTTTCGTTATTACTATGAGTATCGGTATGGTGATGTTGAACAAAGTTTTGAAGGAACGCGGAGATTTTTACGATTAGGTGCACCATATTCTCTCCTTGGTTGCGTCCCCATGGTAGAGAAATGAGGTAGTGTAACATCTAAAAGGTATTGTTACGATGGTAGTGGTGGTGCTAACGCTTGATAAGTCAAAAAAGTTAGAATTGTGAAGTGACAAACTTGGAATCAAGAATGCGTCTTTGTTTGTAGAGGGAGGGTTGAAAAATGGACCTCGGGCTTTCGGGAAAGGTAGCGGTGATCACCGGTGGGAGTATC
>CAYRQL010000036.1:0-4137 GCA_964426525.1 uncultured Actinomycetota bacterium
CAGGGTTCGTAGAGATTGAGCCACGTGAGCAGGGTCCAGTGCCATGGGGGTACAGCCTAGCCTCGACGCTAAGGTGGTTTATGTGGAAATTTATACGTGCAGGTTTACAAACATGGAATATCGTTGAAACTGGGTCAACCCTCCCAGTATTGACACGGGTGTTCTTGATAAAGGGAGAAAAACCTAAATAGTGACAGGAAACCTGGTTTTTATTTTAATAAAAATTTTTTCTAACATTGAAAAATTGTGTTTAAAAAATCCATATTTTTATGAAACAAACTCGTTACCATCGTTTTTTTAGATTAGGAAAGGAAGCTTTTTGGGTAGCGATGGGCCAGAGCGTTACAGTTTTAGGTGGGGTAATTGGTGTTCGGTTTTTAACAAATTTACTTGACCCTATTGTGTATGGTGAATTAGCTCTCGGTATGACAATGGCAACGCTTATACATCAGGTTATCCTTGGCCCTCTTGGGCAGTCCTTTCTACGCTTCTTTAGTCTCGCTGAAATTGGTAGTAGTCAATTAGGTGGATACCTGCTAGCCATTCGACTTTTGCTTATCAAGACCACACTTATCTTAATAGGGGTTACTTTAGGAATTTTCTTTGTACTTTGGCTAACTGGCCACACAAATTGGATATGGTTAGTGTTAGCTGCTTTCTTTTTTGCCCTTTTTTCTGGTTTCAATTCTTCGTTAGACAGTGTTCAAAATGCCGCAAGACAACGTTTAACTGTTGCTTGGCACCAGGGGCTTGGGCAGTGGCTGCGGTTTCTAATAGCGGCTTTATTTATCAAAGTATTAGGCGCATTTAGCAGTGTGGCGATGATAGGCTATGCCTTGGCGTCTGTTATCGTCCTTTCCTCCCAATATATTTTTTTCCGTCGGAATATATTGGTAAGGGCCTCAATTCCAGCTCAATTCAATCAGAATGATGTAAAAGATTGGTCGAAACGCATATGGCAATATGCCTGGCCTTTTATGACATGGGGGATTTTTACTTGGGCTCAGGTTGCATCAGATCGTTGGGCATTGCAGGCCCTTTGCGCTACCACTGACGTCGGGTTATATGCAGTCCTTTACCAGTTAGGTTATTATCCTCTAATGCTCTTTTCAGGTTTTTTGTCCACCATTATATCCCCAATATTATTCAGCCACGTAGGTAATGGCTCTAACCCCAAGAGTTTGAGTCGTGCGAGAAGAACGAACAATCTGGTTATCTTTTGCCTGATAGTGCTAACTATGATTGGGACATTTCTTGTATTCATATTGCATAGACAGATTTTCTCATTATTAGTGGCTCCCCAATACAGAACAATTTCACATCTTCTTCCTTGGATGGTAATGGCAGGTGGCCTATTTGCTGCTGGGCAGGTCGCATGCCTCCACCTACTAACAGGATTTAATTCAAAAGCGCTCGTGATACCCAAGATTGCTACTGGGATACTTGGGATATTTTTGAATATATTAGGGGCTAAATGGTTTGGATTAAAAGGAGTGGTGTTTTCACAGCTCATGTTCTCCGTTATTTTTTTTCTTTGGATAATATGGATTGGTACATCGGATGCAGCACCCAAATCAAATTTTATCTTTAAAGCATAATGAAAAAAATAAAAAATATTTGTTTACGACTTAACATTTACTTTTGCATAGATTTTATTCGCTGGTTTATTAGAATCGTCCGCTATATTAAAAATGGATGCTCGGGGGCTCCACCCGACCCCCTTAAAAGAAAAATAATTCTTGCCTATCTAAGTAAATATGACTTGAAATGTTTTATTGAAACCGGCACGTATATAGGAGATACCTTAGCATATATAGTCCGCGGCAAGAGAAAAAGTATAAAAGCAATAAGTATTGAATTAGACAAAGTTCTATTTAAAGCAGCAAAGAAGCGCTTTTCATCTTTTGGTAATATTTTAATTTTACATGGTAATAGCGGACAAATTCTTCCCAAGTTGGTAAAAGAATTGAATTAACCCGCTTTATTCTGGTTGGATGCGCACTATAGTGGTGCAAATACAGGAAAGGGTGAATTAGAAACTCCGATCCTTAGTGAGTTAGAGGCTATTTTAAATTCAGATGTAAAAGGACATGTAATACTTATTGATGATGCGCGATGTTTCAATGGCTCACATGATTACCCCCATCTTGACAAATTACTTCAAATGATCCGTTGCAAAGGAAAGTATAATATCGAGATATCATGCGATATTATTCGGCTGACGCCCACAAGTTGAACATACTCAAATGTTAAAGAAAACGGTTCAAAAGTTTCATTGGATTCTTGCCAGTCAATTTGGTTTGGATTTCATTAGACTATTTACGGCATTGAAAAATTTCCCTCGTTTTCTCAACCAATTTCTTCAATTCAAAAAGTCCTATATCGGCGCCATGACAATTTTGCCTTGTTTACATGATAGAGTCAAGGAAGCAGGTGAAATAAGGAATGAGTATTTCTGGCAGGATTTATTGGTCGCGAAAATGATATTTGATGCCAGCCCTGAAAAACACGTGGATATCGGTTCTCGTTTAGATGGATTCGTCGCTCATTTAACCGCTTTTCGTGAAGTTGAAGTTTTCGATATAAGACCAATAGGGCTAAAGATACCGAACGTCGTATTTAAACAATGCGATTTTACAAAGCCAATTAACGAAATTATTGATTATTGCGATTCTTTATCTTGCCTTCATGCCCTCGAACATTTTGGCTTAGGGCGATACGGTGATCCGATAGATCCACTCGGCCCACAAAAGGCCTTTTCCAATATGGCAAAGATACTTAAACGAGAAGGAACCTTTTATCTATCAGTTCCAATTGGCATCGAACGTGTAGAATTTAATGCGCATAGAATATTTGACCCCAGTACAATTCTCCTTATGGCAAAAAACAACTTACTTAGTTTATTCAAAGCTTATTTGATAAAGAATGGAGATATTAAGGAGTTCTCTGTATTAGATGAGGATGTTCTTTCTGAACTAAAAAGTTTGGAATACGGGCTGGGCCTTTTTATATTCAGGAAACAAAATATATTTTTATAGACTCGAAGGAATGGATAAAGGAATTAATAAATAAAAAACATGCCCATTACAAAGAATAAAAAGGTAATTGTTCGCATATTTGGTGGGATTGGTAACCAGCTTTTTTGTTATGCAGCCGCCCGACGTTTGGCATTTATAAATGATGCGGAATTAGTAATTGATAATGTAAGTGGTTTTAGATACGATTATGTCTACAGACGTCGTTATATGCTTGACCATTTCAATATTCCGTTTAGGAAAGCTACAGCCGGTGAACGACTTGAACCTTTTTCCCGTATTAGACGGTATCTTTTGAAAAGGATTGAACGCCTTAAGCCCTTTGAAAAACGCAAGTATATTCAACAAGAGAGGCTGGATTTTGACCCACGCCTTTTGAAGTTTAAGGTGAATGGTACAGTTTATATAGAAGGTTATTGGCAAAGTGAAGATTATTTTAAGGATATTGAGTGGGTCATTAGAGAAGAATTAAAAATTAAAGCTCCAGAAGATGAAAATAATTTAGCCATGGCGGAATTAATTAAAAAAGAACTTTCCGTAGCCATACATGTTAGATTTTTTGATAGTCCGGATATTAAGAGTAACCATAAGGCTCCCGCTGAATATTATGCTATGGCCGTTAATTTTATAGAAAAACACCTCATAAATGCACACTATTTTATTTTCTCAGATAGACCAATTGAAGCACGGAGACTCATTAAATTGCAAGATGAGCGTGTCACCCTCGTTTCCCATAATTTGGGTGATAATTATGCTTTTGCTGATCTATGGCTAATGACCCTATGTAAAAATTTTATAATTGCTAATAGCACGTTTAGTTGGTGGGGGGCCTGGCTTTCTGAGTCAAAAAATAAAATTGTCATTGCTCCTAAAATTAATCATCCTTCATGGAGTTTTAAAGGTCTTTTGCCAGATAACTGGATAAAGTTATAAATAAAATATAATGTTCCGAACGCTAAACAGGTTCTTTATGGTGATATCACTATTGAATTATCCCTTAATATCGGTTTGACACGTTGCCTGCTATTGAGGTTTGGTGTCTAACATATTGAGCCACGTGAGCAGGGTCCAGTGCCATGGGGGTACAGTTTTATTTCCTCAA
>CAYRQL010000037.1:0-3971 GCA_964426525.1 uncultured Actinomycetota bacterium
TCAGCTCATCCATAGTTTTTATGAGCGAATTTATAACAGCATCTAAAAGATGCGAGCTTGACTAAATTGTTATTTAGTCAGGCTCATCTCTTTTAATATTATTTTACCATTTTTCACTCCGCAAAATATCTTATGTCCTATGTAAATTGCGTGAGGGTTGGGACAACTTTTACATACAAGCCATATCCCCCTCTGTACCCATTTATGCTCTGCCTTTTCTGCCTCCTCTTTTGCTTTTTTTCGCAACTCCTCAAGCTCCTCTCCCTCAATTTCAAAAATCTTCTCATACTCATTCATTTTTAAAGATTGTTTCAGGGTAATCGTGAATTTCTTTTAAATATCTAACAATCATTGATACAGTTAAATATTTTATCCCTATTGTTTCAGGTGTATCCGTGCTGTCAAAGAGCGGTTGTCCTGAAAAGGGATCAATCATCTCTTTTAAAGCCTCAATCCTTGCCATAATAACCTTTTGCATCGCCTTCCACCTTGAATCACCTGCTAAACTGGCTATTAACTCTTGATCATCTTTTAAAACCTCCTCCTCCCCTTTCTCCTCCTCTATCTTTTTAAAAGTTTGTAATACCTGGTTCAAGGGTGGTATCGGGTTGTCTGATTGCTCCCTCACTTTGCCCTTCATTGTTTTTGTTTACAACTAACTGATTAAACAACTCCTGAAGCTGTGGGTTTTCAAAATTTATCTCCTCCTGCTTGCTAACTTGTCCCTCGTTTTCTTTTACTATTTTATCCCAGTCTTGGGTTCCTGAGGTTATTATCCATCTTTTAAAAAGTTCTCCAAAATTAATTGTTATATTGCCAAAAACTACCTGCCCAGTCTGTGATATCTGCTCAATGGCATTAGGAAACTTTAAAATTAACGCCATAATTTGGCTTAAAGTCTCATTCTCTATCGCCTCATCTTTTTTCAATGTTGATCCTGCATCTATAAAAAACTTGGCATTGGTATTTTTTGTATCATCTGGTTTAATTATAAGTTTACCATATTTCCCGCTCTCAAACATCTCAACTACATCCGGATTAACACTTTTTATTAAATCAAGCTCCTCTTTTGAAAAATAAACATTTATCGGTTTCTCTTGTCTTTTAGTTAGCAAGTCAATAAATCTATCATATATCTGCTCCAAAGCCTGCTCCATCATAAACCTATCCCAGTTATCTCGTGCACTCTCTCTTAATTGTAACATTCGAAGTCCTGTGGGTGTTTTTCCTAAAGCTGGATCAGTTGTTGCCGTTGTTGCTACATCCGTTGTTCCTAAAGCATTTAAAATTGCCGCATTTAAAAAAGAGTAGGTTCTTTCAAAAGTATTTAATCCTAAAGGTGATAAAGGAAGCTGGGTAACAGCATTTTGATCTTTTACAAACCATTTTGCCGCCGCCTCATATGTTAGGGTGCGAAGTATAACACCATTTGGGGTGATTTTTAAAGGTGGAAAGATTGACATTTTAACACCCTCAAAATAAAGGTTTATTAGCGAGTTCATGGCATATTGTAAGGTTTTAAGTCTTTCAAACTCTCCCAGTCCTATCACTCTATCAATTAAAGGAAAACAATGTTTTAAAACTACCGGTAGCTTGCCATTTTTATGGGGGTTTTCTATTTCTCTTACAATTATCTTGGCATCTTTTGAAAAGGTTGTCCATTTATCTTTCTCATATTTTGTAATTAACTCGTAGAATTTCTCCTTCGTTGTTGATCCTTGATACTTTTGCTCAATGTATGATTTATCCTCTACCTCTTTTTTTTGCTCATGTTCTAAAAGTTTATCTATATTTTTCCAGTTTTTTGTATCCCTTTTTAAAAGCCAGTTCTCGGTTACTAAATGTTTTACAAAAATATACTCGCAATCGTTGTAAGAGGATATTTTAGGTTGAAAAGTTATGTTGCGGATGGGGATTAAATAAAAGTCAGGTCCTATATAGTCATCCTTCACTACCCAATCTACCAAAACCGCAAAGGATCCGTAGACGTTAGAGTAGATATCAAGCATTCTACATTTAATTAAAAGATTGTGTTGGCTGTTGGCATTTGGTATAACGTAGTTTTTAAGCAAAAGATTTAGAAGGGTTGCTTTTCCTTGATCATTTTTTGAAAAAACTCTTATGCTTCCTGTTGGGTTTTGCGCCATAACTCTTGCCGCCCTTTCAAAAACATAGGTTGAAAGTCTTGGATCATACACTCTTGATTTGGATGAGGTTTTTTGTGTTTTGCTATCTAAAGTTTTCCCTAAAAGCATCGCCTCTTTCTCCTCCCATTCTTCCCGAAGGGGTTCAAGTTCATGATAGCTTGTGTCGTATTGTTCAATTAATTTTGAAACTTTACTCTCTTGTTTATAAAAATTTAAAGATTTTGCTTTTTTCATGCCTTATTGTATAATAAATAATTTTTACCCTCTTGTCAATCCTCAAAATTTAACACCATCTCTGTATACCAGTCAAGCCTTTCAATTTTTCCCTTTTTCATTTTTACTTTAAAGTCAAAATCAATTGTCTGTTGTTTATCTTGTGCCTCCTTTATCCGTTTTGCTATAACCTCCAAAGCCTTTATATTATCCGAATTTATATGATTGTTTCCCATACACTGTTATTGACGTTATCCTTTTGTTATAAAGGACAAACTTGACATTTACCTCACCATGCCCTATCTTTTCAAAAAGAGCCTCTAAAGAATAAAAAACTTTAGGATTTCTAAATTTATATGAGCCTTTCATATAATTAAACCCGTCTCTTTATCAAACAATTTCTCCTCTGGTAACTCATCCTTTATCTTCCTTAAAAACTCCTCCTCCGCCCTTATCCCCCCTGTTACAATTGATACTATAGCATATCTTGAAGCATCTAAAAGATGGTCTAAATACTTATTAGGTTCATTAATAATCCTTCCGTCTTTATCTTTTTGCCAAAAGTAGTTTCGATACTCTTTTATTAAATTGACACTTCTTTTTGTAACTGATATTTTTTGATCTTGTACCACTTGTATTCCGTAGTTTACACTATCTTTTCCCTTAACTGCCCCCTCTATTAAAACACCATAGCTTTTAAGTTCATCTATTGACTTGGGTTCGCTGCTATCTGCCATAACTAAAACTTGATGTTCTTTTGCTAAAATTATATTAGCTAACTCTCTATTGCTTAATCCCTTCTGATATAACTCCTCATCTAAAATATAACCGCCATTGTAATAATAAACTGCAACAAGAGCGGATGGATTGTTCGTATAACCAAAATCAAGCCCTCTTCTCTCAAGTCTTGCCTCATACGGTATCTCATCTATTATCTGCCATCCTTTATATATCTTACTCTCCATCTCACCTAATAATCCCTCACCATACACTCGCCACCAGCTACTGTTGCTTTTTCTTGCCTCAAGCGCTTTTATAAAATCCTCTGGTAAAGCATCATTATCTTTATAAGTTAAGGTTATAAAATCAACATCCTCTCTCTTATTTAAAATCTCACTATAAAACCAAAACTCATTAACCGGGTTCCAATCTAAAAAGATAAACTCTTTTGTTCTAACCTCAAGCTGGGTATATATCTCGTATCCTATATTATTAGCCTCATTTATAAACAAAACATCTCTTCTTGGTCCTCTTACCTTACCTGGCTGGTCAGCTGAAAAAAACTCTATAATAGAGCCTGTCTCAAAAGTATATACATAATCCGTCCTATTCCACCGCCCCTCTTTAAAATACCTATGTTTTGTCATGATATCTAAAAAATCCCGCATCGCACCTCTTTTAAGATGGGGAAAGCTTTCAGAGACAACGGAAATTATCTTTTTTTCATTTTTTTGAGCGTAGTTTATAAGATAAAGAAGAATAGCAACAGTTTTACCAGCTGCCGTACCACCAGCAATCGCCCTTATTCTTTTGGTAAGTTTATTTATTTTCTTCAAAGCTTTTGTCAGTTGGTACATTGCTTAAAATAGGGATGGGTTTATCATCCGTTGT
>CAYRQL010000038.1:0-3892 GCA_964426525.1 uncultured Actinomycetota bacterium
CCTTTGCATTGATTCCTCGCTTATAAATTGATCTATTATATCTTTTTTAAACCGCCACTGGCCACTATCTTTAAGGAAAGAATTTGACCAAATAGCAAGTTTGCAAATGGTGCGCTTTCTCCTCCGTAAAATATTCAGCAACATATTTAACCGCCATTATTTCTTTTCTTCCACAAAAAGGCATTCGTTTTTAAAATACCTAATTTTTTAAAAAATCTTAAGAATACAATGCTTTCTTTAAAATATAATTTTTATAATATCAGGCTATATCATACAGAAAAACACAATCTCAATTATTTCAAATGGCTCCGGGGGCCGGGCTCGAACCGACAACCTAGTGGTTAACAGCCACCCGCTCTACCATTGAGCTACCCCGGAGCGTTTGAGATGCTCGCGAGCGGAGCCAGACTGGGCAAACTCTAACTTGAATAAACAAACCAAACAAAAGCAAATTTTAACGGTTAATTTATTTTATGGCAACAATTCAGTTGCTTAAAAAATTCCCGCTATTTTTTCAGATTTACTCTTCCAGATATTCTTTCAGACGAGCGCTGCGGTGCGGATGTTGAAGTTTCTTAATTGTTTTTGATTCTATCTGACGGATTCTTTCGCGAGTAACACCAAAATATTTGCCTACTTCTTCCAGAGTGCGTGGCGTCCCGTCAACTAAACCAAAGCGGTATTCAATAACTTTCCTTTCGCGCTCACTTAAATTCTCCAAAACGCGCTTCATATCCTCAGTTAAAAGATTAGAAGCCGCCGCTTCCAGCGGTGAAAGAATTGATTTGTCTTCAACAAAATCCCCAAGCTCGCTATCTTCTTCTTCGCCAATTGGAGTTTCCAAAGAAACAGGCTCTTGAGCAATTTTTAAAATTTCTCTGACTTTCTCAACGCTCATCCCCATCCTTTCAGCAACTTCCTCAGGTTTGGCTTCTCTTCCATACTCCTGTAAAAGCTGACTTTGAATTCGCAATAGTTTGTTTATTGTCTCAACCATATGAACAGGAATTCTGATAGTTCTTGCCTGGTCAGCAATGGCTCGGGTAATAGCTTGTCTAATCCACCAGGTGGCATAAGTTGAAAACTTATACCCCTTACGATAATCAAACTTTTCAACCGCCCTAATCAAACCAAGATTGCCCTCCTGAATTAAATCAAGAAAGAGTAAACCACGTCCAACATACTTTTTAGCAATTGAGACAACCAGTCTAAGGTTTGATTCAATCAACCGTTGCTTGGCTTTTAAACCCTCAGTTCTCTCACGCTCAAGTTTCCTTTTTTCTTCAGGAGTTCCTTTAAACCCGCGCAAAGCTCGGGCTGCTTTTTTGCCAGCTTCAATCTTTTTTGCTAAATAAACTTCTTCTTCAGCCGTCAACAGATTTACCCGACCAATTTCTTTCAGATACATTCTTACCGGGTCACTGGGAGCTCCTCGACTGCCCCCAACCCGCTTTTTCTTCTTTTCTTCCTTTGCTGGCACCGTAGTTGCTTCTTCTACTGGCATATCATCAGAAGAAGCAGAGTCTATAGCTATACCCTTACTCATAAGGTAGTTATAAACCGAGTCAATCTCTTCGGGTGTAAGCGATACATCCTGAAGCGAGTAAGCAACCTCATCGAAAGTCAAGTGGCCCTTTTCTTGGCCCTTTTCTACCAAGTTCTTCACTTTTTCAGTATTTTTAAGGCTTTCTTTTAAAGAATCATCCGCTTCAGAAACGGCTAAGTTGGTTTTATTTTTTTGAGGTAATCCAGTGTCTTCTGAAGACAAGCTACTCCTCTTTTTGGTTAAATCTTTTTTTGAGCTCTTTTCTAAAGAACCGTTTCCCTGTGATTTAATCTTTGTCAAGAAAACCTCCAAGATTAAAAAATTTACCCGTCTTTACGGGTTTAGTTAATATTTCTACGAAGGCGCTCAAGCTGAACAATTTCTTGAAATATTATATCATACTTTTCTGAATCCTTAAGAGGGTCCAGCGTTTCAAGCTCCTTTTTAAGCTTTCTAACTTCTTCCCGAATAAAAAAACCCTTAATTTCCCTTAATAAAGTTTGAGCATAATCCTTAATATTTATATCGTCATAAATCTTTTCCATCATTAGTCGAGAAATTTTTTTTCCAAACTCATTATTTAATCGGCTTAACTCGACAGTAAGATTAGCGTTTTGCTTGATAAGCTCAAAAAGAACTTCGAAAATCTCTCGATTTTCAGAAAAGTAGAAAAAATCGGGCTTCAGCTCTTCAATAAGAAAATCTCGGACTTCGGCGCGCCTCAAAAGAAGCTTTAGAACCTCATTTTCCCTTTTTTGTTGAGCTTTGTACTGAGAATCAAAGTTGAATTGAGGAGCTTCTGCTCTTCCTAAGCTTCTAGCTACTTTCTTTTGTTGATTTATTTTTGAACGATAGCCAGTACGACGAGAATACTCTAACCTTAAAGCTATTTCAGAAACACCTATTTTTTCCGCCAGATACTTTAAGTAAGTTTCCTGCGCCACTAAACTTGGGAGAGCTACGAGAATGTCAGTTGTTTTTTGAACTGCTTGAGCTTTTCCCTCAGCAGTCGAAAGATTAGCCTCTTTTAAACGATTATCAAGGCAAAATTTTGCCAGAGCGATTCGCTGACTAAAGTATTCTTTAAGCTCGGTCTCACCTTTCTCCTTAGCCAGGTCAGCCGGGTCATAACCTTCGGGTAAAAGGTTGACCTCAACTGTTACCTTAGCCTCTTTTAAAAGCTCCATTCCTCTTTCAGCAGCAGTTTTCCCAGCTGAATCAGAGTCAAAAGCCAGAACCACTTTATCAGTCAAGCGAGAAAGAGTTTTCAAGTGTTCAACAGTGAAAGCCGTTCCAAGTGTAGCCACGGCGTTTTTAATCCCCTTCTGATGCAAAGCCATCACATCGGTATAACCTTCAACCACAATTGCCATTCCCTCTCTAACGATTTCTGATTTAGCCAGATTTAAACCATATAAAAGATTACTTTTATGAAAAATTGGGCTATCAGAAGAATTAAGATATTTTGGTTCAATTTTTGAGTTGGGCAAAACTCTCCCGCCAAAGGCAACAATCCTTCCCCGCAGGTCAAAAATAGGAAAAATAATTCTTTCTCGAAAGCGGTCTATCAAGCCACGATTGCCCATAATTGTAAGGCCAGCTGTCCTTAGCAATTCTGAGTTAAAACCCTTTTTTAACAAAAATGATGTCAGCTTATCATTTGTTGAAGGCGCCAAACCAACCCTGAAAATTCTAAGGGTTTCTTCGCGAAATCCCCGGTCAAAAAGATACTCCCGAGCACCTTTGCCCTTCTCTTCCCAAAAGTAACTTTCAAAAAATTTAGCTGCTTCTTCATGAACCTGGTAAAGCTTTTCCTTAAGCGAAACTTCTTTATCTGGTTTATCATAATGGAGTGTGTAACCAACGCGTTCAGCTAACAGTTTGACCGCTTCCGGAAAATCAAGCCTTTCAATTTTCATTATAAAAGTAATAACATTCCCCCCTTCGCCGCAGCCGAAACAATGAAACAACTGCTTAGCAGGGTCAACATAAAAAGATGGAGTTTTTTCACTATGAAATGGACAAAGACCCTTGTAAGAACGGCCTGAACGCTGAAGTTTAACATAGTCGGAAACTACTTCCATTAAGTCATTGCGGTCGATAACTTCGTTGATGTCTTCTTCTCGGAATGGCATAGAGATATTTTACCACCCAGTTGTAAGGAAAAAGAAAAGAAGTTTTCTTTAGATAATAATTTTTAAGTTATAGGCTTTTTTTGTTATTGCGAGCCTACGAGAACCTTATTTAAATCCCCCTTAATCCCCCTTATAAATAAGGGGGAAATATTATAAACTCCTCCCTTTTTTAAAGGGAGGTTGGGAGGGTTTTCAATCCCCCTTGGTCCCC
>CAYRQL010000039.1:0-3761 GCA_964426525.1 uncultured Actinomycetota bacterium
CAGTGCGGGGGGTGGGATTTGAACCCACGAACCCCTACGGGACAAGGTCCTAAGCCTTGCGCCTTTGACCATGCTTGGCGACCCCCGCTTTCCTCCAAGTCATCATTTGCATGAAAACCTTAATAATAAATTATTTGCTCTTTAGCCGTTTATGGTGCGAAACCCTTTAAAAAATAGCTGCGCAAATTAATGCTGGAAACGTGCCTCGGTGGCCTAGCCTGGTGGGGCATCGCCTTGGTAAACGACTTCCAGAGAGGCGGTGGTCGCGGGTTCAAATCCCGCCCGAGGCTTTAAACGAGAATTATAAAAGCACTCAATTCCTAATTATTTTGATAATTAGGTGGGTCCGGATAGATGAAAACTCACGTTTAAATTTTACAATTTTGAGATTACCTATTTTCTCTTTCGCACAACATGCGCGTGATAAACGAGAACCTGTTGGGGTTGCCATTTTATTTTAATTAAAACTGTTATAGGCTTTGTCCCTTCATAAACTATTGCGTGTATCTGGAAGTGGTTTGGTTTGCCATGCTCGCTTATCCATTCGCCATATCTTACTTGACCTTCAATCCATTCTCTGCTGGCAAAGCTTCTATGCTCCCTTATCCATCTGACTGGTTGGGAACCGAGCTTTATTGGACCGAGGTAGCATCGTTTTCTTGGCTGGAATCTGAACATAGATACTATTTAGCGTTGGCTTATGGTATTTGTGTTTAATGGTATAGCCTTTTGGAATATTCCAAAAATTTAAATATCCTTGCAACAACTTAGGAGAGTGAGAGACAGAGAGAATGTGAGCAAATTTGATTGAAATAACGGAGATAAGAAAGAACCGAAGAGGCGAAGAATCAGACGAAATCCTGCTGGAGACTATAAAACAGTTTCCGGGGCTTTCTCAATACGAATTGGGGAAAAAGCTGGGGTGGAAGACTGGCCGCGTTGATGGTTCAATAAGGAGGCTTTTGAACGAAGGGAAAATTGTAATTAAAATTTTGGAAAGGAAGGGTCGACGAGTAAATCTTGTCTATCCAAAGGAGGAAAAGCCTAAAGACGTAATAGAAGTATCAGCCGAACTACTTAAAGCAGCCAACCTCGCCTGGAACGAATATGCTTACGTTTACGCATTAGACAGTTCAACAATAGGAATTTCTGGCAACGAAATGCCAGAATGGGAAGAAATCTCTTGTTTTCTGGAAAAGATTCCGATACAAAAAGCTGACAACAAAATATTGCTGAAAATTCCAGAAAAGTTCTGGCGCTTCTACAACATGGAAAGAAAACATAGCGTAATATCAATAAACGGAAACAACATCTTAATAACTGTCGCAGGAAATATCATTGAAGAAAAAAGATACCCTGCCTAACAAGTTGTAAAATTTAAACAGCCAAACTATTTCTTGGTTTCTTCTGGTGATTGCCAAATTGAAAAAGGCAAGCTTTTGCTCCATTCTTGCGAAGCCGCTGCTTAAACATTGCTTTGAAATTGCTTAAAAATGTGGGGCTGCCCGGATTTGAACCGGGGTCCTTCCCGCGAGTGGCAGACGCCAACATGCTTAGAGAGCCCAAGTCTCCAAGCCTAGACCAAGCTAGCCGACAGCCCCTATTATTTATGTGAAATAGAAATCTTGAAAGGTTGATTTAAAATATTTCTCTGTAAACAAATAATGCAGTATAGCTTTTCAATGTTTTTTGACGGTGCATTGAAGCACTTTTGGGCAGATGAGGCATTCGTCTGGGATAGGCATTTCTTTTGGGATAGCGTTTAAGAAACCGAAGTAGTGGGCGCATTTTGC
Source organism: uncultured Actinomycetota bacterium (assembly GCA_964426525.1). Lineage (GTDB taxonomy): Bacteria > Actinomycetota > Aquicultoria > SKW223 > CALKMS01 > CALKMS01. The sequence goes on from CAYRQL010000039.1 coordinate 1,794, forward strand.
TGGAGAGTCAAAGACTTTTGGGTATTCTGTTGGCTTCACTTCTACAATTTTCGTTTTTTCCACTATTATGTCTATTTTTGACATGCAGTAAGGGCACGTGTAATATGTTTGTCTAGGCATTATCGATGTGTCGGTTAATACTGCTGGTTTGCCAAATGTCTTTCCGCATCCCCTATAAGGACATTTAAGTTTTTCCTCGTGATGATGAAAGGGCATAGCTTTGTCCTCTGGCGCGCTTACAATCAATATCTTTAATATTAATTATTAATATTTAATAAGTGTTTCTGTCCACGCGAACAACAAAAATACTTCAGATTTCCAAAAGACAACATTCGCAGCTTTAACAGATCACCAAAAGGTGGGCGTAACAGCCATCAATAATATGGTTAGATTCGCTTGATGTAAAGCCCTGCAAGGGAAATTTAAAGGTAAAGAGAGCTCTATCTTTCACTTTTTATTAATGCCGTCAGTTTGTCTATAATCTCATCAGGTAACGACTTTCTAGCTGAAACTATGTAGAAGTGCTTTGCGGATTTAATGATTATTATCATCATCTTCTCATAGCAAACAGTTATATGCTCTATATCACCTGCGATGTCGTGGACTTTTTCGCTTATGCCAAATGTTACTGCCACCATTATGCCTGAAAACTGCCTTTGAATATCCGTAGGCCACGTTTTTCGCTATTAAAAAATGTTTACCACTTCTCCCATGGAGTCAACAATTACATGTCTTATGTCGTCATGAAGCCCAAACACTTCATCTACATGTTTGGATGACACCTTAGCTCACAAAACTTCAAATTGAACCCATTACCAATATAAAGTTTTTAAAGTCTTCATCTTAGACACAATATCTTAATTATAACATTTAATCTAAGTTTGTATCATGCAATATAAAAATTTCAAAGGCTTTTTAGCTTAAAAAGAACATCTTCAAAACTCGCGTGAGGATACCTAACATAAATCTATAGAGGTAGTTCCGTATCGACGTTTCCCTAATCAAAAACCTATAAAGGTATTCAATTTGTAAAAGTCTACAAGCATTAATTGGCGTGGAGCCTCGGGCGGGCTTCGATCCCGCGACCCACGGCTTACAAGGCCGTTGCTCCACCGGACTGAGCTACCGAGGCGTTAAGTATCACATAGCCAATACGAGAACTCAAAAATAAAAACGTTAACTACCATTATAACATTTATCAAAAACCTTTATTACCCACAACGTAACCCTTATATTCGTGAAAACCGCTTCAGAAATATTTTGGCTAAATTACAATTAAGCCATAAACTAGATGCAACTCCCATCAATGGGATGAGGGGTGAAGAGGCGAATGAGCTCTCTATAAGGCTCATGATGAAACCATGCATAGGCCAAACCGCTAAAAAGGGTTCATAGCAACGTTAAACAGACACCGCCAAAGCCTGACATGCCACGCCGTCTGGAGAATGGCTCGGCTTGAGCGCTGAAGAAGGGCGTGGCCAGCCGCGAAAGGGCCCAGGGTAAGCGTATGCAGCTTTAGAACCTGGGATTCCTGAATGGGACTTCCCGCTGTAGGCTCCTTCGGGAGCCTGCGGTGCTCCCCGCAGGGAGCGGGAACCCCCTGAACGGAAGCATCTTAGTAGGGGGAGGAAAAGAAACCAAATGGGATTCCCTGAGTAGCAGCGAGCGAAAGGGGAAGAGTCCAAACCAAATCTCACGGGGATAACTCGTGGGAGATGTAGGGTTATGGGCCCGGCTCCTCCTAGCCGGCGAAGCTGAAGTGGCCTGGAAAGGCCCGCCATAGAGGGTGAAAGCCCCGTAAGTGTAAGCTGGAAGGAGTTGTGCTGGGGTCCCAGAGTACCGTACCTTGGTTTGGGTGCGGAAAGTTGGGAGTCACCAACTTCTAAGACTAAATACGTCTCAAGACCGATAGGGCACTAGTACGGTGACGGAAAGCTGAAAAGTACCCCGGGAGGGGGGTGAAAAGCG
>CAYRQL010000040.1:0-3668 GCA_964426525.1 uncultured Actinomycetota bacterium
TCATCCGGTAGGCCCGGGCCGTCTTGAGATTCCGGCGGCTTAAGTCCTCGAAGAGGTCTTTCTGCCTCGCCGTAAGTTGTGAGGGGTTCTTTAACCAGATATAGCGCGTATTCTTGAGCTCCTTGACTTCTTTCTGTTCCAAACGGCGGACTTCGTCCAGGGCTTCGTTCATCAGTTTCATCAGGTGGAACTTATCAAGGACCGCCACCGCGCGGGTGAACTTCTCCTTGATACCACGCAGGTAGGCCCGGGAGATGTCGCAGACCACGGTCTTGATGTTTTCCGGTTTTCCTCCATGTTCCACCAAGTCTTTGGCAAAGCAGGCCACGGCAAAGGCCTCGCGGCCGGGGACAGCAAAGAGAACACGCCGCACCCTGAGATCGTAAAAGAGGCTGATGTATCTCTGGCCACGGCTGCAGGCCGTCTCGTCCACACCCACCTCTTCAACCTTCGAGAAGTCTTCCTTGGCCCGGGCCTCTTGGACGTAGTGCTTGATAATCCGCCAAAGCCGGGTATCGTGTTCGTCCACGAGCCTGGCGACGGCCACAACCGGCATCTGGGCGGCCATGGCCAGGACCATGGCCTCAAAGAGCAAGGTGAAATCGCTCCCCGGCCTGCTCCATGGCACCTTGACCAGCCGGACACCGTGAACGGGACATTTGCTCCTCGGCGTGCGGCTATGGAGGAAGGCCTTGTACTGGAAGAAGTTCAGGTGCCGCCAGGTCTGCTCCTCGGTATCATGGGTCTTGGCCGGTTCCCCGCAGACGGGGCAAGGGAACGAAGCACCTCTATGGAAATCGATGTAGATATGCAGTTCGCCGGCGTCCTTGTTAAACTCGATGCGCTTCACGAACCATGGTTCCTCAAGGTTCAAGGCCAGCTGAAAGAGCTTCTCGTGGTTGAAGAACATAACGGCTCCCTCCCGGTCTTTTGTAGCCTCAGCCGTAAGATTAACACAACGAGACCAAGGAGGCAATATTAGGATCCCATTATTGGAACATAATTACTCTTATCTACCCACCCGAAATAGCGAAGAACCGTTTTTATCTACGTCGTGGAACGGTACATGCTTTAGTAGGGGAGAATGGGGCGGGGAAATCGACATTAATGAAATGCCTTTTCGGCATTTATAAAAAAGATAGTGGTGAAATTTTAATAGATGGTCAAGAAGTTGAAATAAAATCACCATATGATGCATTAATACATGGTGTTTCTATGGTCCATCAAGAATTGGAACAAGTGCATGATTTAAATGTTATGGATAATGTTTGGTTAGGAAGATATCCTACCAAAGGAATGGTTATTGACGAGAAAAAAATGTATGAAGAAACCAAAAAGGTTTTCCTTGATTTAAATATTAATATCGATCCACGCGCTAGATTAAAAGATCTCACCGTTTCTCAACGGCAAATGGTTGATATCGCCAAAGCAGTTTCATATAATTGTAAAATTTTGGTATTAGATGAGCCAACTTCTTCGTTGACAGATAAAGAGATAGTTCATTTATTTAAAATAATTAATCAATTAAAAGAGAAAGGAATTGGTATTATTTATATTTCACATAAATTGGAAGAAATTTTTACCATTTCTGATGATATTACAATTTTACGTGATGGTAAAACAGTAAAATCATGTCCTATTAAAGAAATAAATATGGAACAAGTTGTTTCATTAATGGTTGGTCGTGAGTTGGTGCAAAGGTTTCCAGTTAAGACCAATCAACCCGGGGAAATAATTTTAAAAATAGAAAACTTAACCGAAGATGCTCCAGATTCAATTAAAGATATTTCATTTGAACTGCGATCTGGTGAAATCTTAGGTGTAGCTGGTTTATTAAATGCCGGTAGAACCGAATTATTGGAGACAATTTTTGGCCTTAGAAAAAAAAGATCAGGAAAAATTATTTATAAAGGAAAAGAACTATTTATTAATAAACCAGAAGATGCTATTAAGAATGGCTTTGCTTTATGTACAGAAGAAAGACGCTTTAATGGACTTTTTCTTAATTTAGATGTGGCTTTTAATGCAGTCATTGTAAATCTAAAAAATTGCTTAAATAAATTCCGATTTCTCAGTAGTAAAGAGATCAAAGAAGATACGCAGTGGGTTATTGATTCGTTTAATGTTAAAACGCCGCGGCAAACAACCCCTATTTGTTTTCTGTCTGGCGGAAATCAGCAAAAGGTCATTATAGGTCGATGGCTTTTAAAAGATTTAGAAATCTTATTGCTTGATGAACCGACACGTGGGATAGATGTTGGGGCTAAATATGAAATTTATCAATTAATTATTGAATTTGCCCGCAAAGGTAAAGGAATTATCCTTGTTTCTTCGGAAATGCCCGAGTTGTTAAATTTATCTGACCGGATTATTGTTCTTAGTAATGGAAGGCTTTCTGATATTTATGATTTACGGAATAATCCCCAAGAAGCAACCCCAGAAAATATATTTAAATCAGCAGCTAAATTTCTTTAAGGATTGTTGAGGAGGAATAGGGTTAATGGTGAAATTTTTGGTTAAAAGCAATGAAAAAACGGTATTTAAAACTAAATTGCTAAATTTTTTGCTTAATAATGCTTTATATATTATTATTGCTCTTCTTATTGGATTTATTGTAATTTTTGAGCCGTCTTTTTTTGATATTCAAAATTTTAACACCATTTTAACTCAATCGGCTACCAGGCTAATTTTTGCCTGTGGTGTTGGCGGTATTATCATTTTAGGTGGGACAGACCTTTCATTAGGGCGTGCTGTTGGATTAGCTGGAGTATTATCGGCATCTATGCTCCAAAATGCTTCTTATGGAATGAAAGTTTTTAGTTTTTCGCCTCTACCGTTGATTGTTCCCATTATATTAGCAATGTTTGCGACAACTTTATTTAGTGTTATGCATAGCCATGTGGTATCCAGGTGGAATGTTGCTCCTTTTATTGCTTCACTTGGTTTTCAGCAGATCCTCTATGGATTATCTTCGTTATACTTTAATACTATTTGTGGAGCTAATCCTATTTCTAATTTTTCTCCAGAATTTGTTAAATTCACTCAAGGGTATATTAAAATCCTGCCCAATTTTAATATTTCGTATCTTATGTTATATGCTATTGCGGTTTGTTTATTAACTTGGTTTATTTGGAATAAAACCATTTGTGGTAGACATATGTATGCTATTGGTAGTAACCGCGAAGCCGCCAAGGTTTGCGGAGTTAATATATATAAACAATTTATTCTCATTTATTTATATGCCGGTTTATTGTATGGTTTTGGTGGGGTTTTAGAAGCCGGAAGAACCGGTTCGGCCACCAATGCAATGGGACAAAGTTATGAGCTTGATGCCATTGCCGCTTGTGTGGTCGGAGGAATTTCGCTACGAGGCGGTACCGGTAATGTTTTAGGGCTTGTTTTGGGGGTCATTATTTTTCAGATCATTGCTTATGGCTTGGTTTATATCGGGCTTACTCCGGAGTTACAATACGTCATTAAGGGATTGATCATCGTTCTGGCCGTAGCCATTGATATGCGAAAAAGCATGCTCAGAAATTGACCAGTTAATCTTTCTCCTTCTCCCCTTTCGCACATTACCGGGACCGTTCCTCCTAAACGCCACCGTTTATCGGTGGCGTTTTTTGTTGACACGCCCATTTTACCGTGTTACCTTCTAATTCAAGGGG
>CAYRQL010000041.1:0-3635 GCA_964426525.1 uncultured Actinomycetota bacterium
CCCCTTAGAATAAGGGGGATTAAGGGGGTTTAAAAAAAGAAAAGGGCGAAAAACCCTCCCAACCTCCCTTTTACAAAAGGGAGGAGTAGGTTGAGTGCTTTACAAAAAGAAGGATACGACAATTCCCCCCTTAAGTCCTGTCAGTTCTCCCCCTTAGAATAAAGGGGACTAAGGGGGATTGAAAAAGAAGAGAGTAGGTTCTTTATCTTACAAGAGGGTGGAGTTAATAATTTCTCTCATAAAATAAAGAGAGTAGGGGGAATTATCAAGAAATTATCTATAAAATTACTTGCAGATTTAGTGTTCTGAAGTTTGCTCTTGAATTTTAAAAAATTTTCTTGATTTTTTACCCTGGGGGGTTTATTATATACCCATTGGGGTATGTAAAAAATAAGGAGTGATGTTAAATGAGCTTAACTGAAAATCAAAAGAATGCTTTAAAGGAGGTTTTCAGCGACCGAGTAACTTTCGAAGAAAGAGAAAGAAAGTATTATGTTCACGACATCGGGATTATGCCTCCTCTGATTAGCCCACTTATCAATTCAAAAGTTCCACTTGCAGTTGTTAGACCGCAAACAGAGGATGAACTTTTAAAATTAGTAGATTTTGCTCAAAGAGAAAAAATAGCTTTAATCCCTAGAGCTTCCGCTACTTCTGGTTACGGGGGAGTTATACCCCTAACTCAAGCTATAGTAGTTGATTTAAATTCTTTTACCAAGATTAAGCAGATTGATAAAGAGCACCTTTCGGTAACTGTTGAAGCTGGTGTGGTGTGGGAAGAACTAGAAAAGGTGCTTAACAAAGAAGGCCTGTCTTTGCGTCTTTATCCTTCTAGTGCTCCTGCTTCTACGGTTGGCGGGTGGGTAGCTCAGGGAGGTTCGGGGTTTGGAAGTTATGAGTTTGGTTGGTTTAAGGAGAATATTGAGGGGTTAAAAGTTTTAACTCTAAAAGGAGAAATAAAAGAAGTTAGCGGGGAAGAGATAGGAAATTTTTATGGAGCAATGGGTTCTACCGGTTTTATTCTAGAAGTAAAATTTAAAATTAAAAAGTTTGAAAAAGAGGTTGTCAGGGGTCTGGCTTTTGAGAATGCAGAGGGTTTGGCAGAGTTTATAAAGCGGGCTTCAGAAGGAAAGCTAGCTTTCTGGCATCTGGGCTTTATTAATCCAGATGGAGCTAGCCTAAAAAATTTATCGCCATCAAAAGAACACCATGGTTACAAAGAAGAATCACCAAAGTTGCCGCAGAAATTTATTGTTTTGGTTGCGTATCCAGAATCTCGTTCAGAAGTGGTAGATAAGGAATTAATCAAGCTTAAAGAAGAAACAGGGGCTGAAGTATTGAGCCCTGAGTTAGCGACTTATGAATGGGAAGAGCGCTTTAAACCAATGAAACTGAAGCGCCTTGGACCTTCTGTTATTCCCTCAGAAGTTGTGGTTCCGGTTGAGAAGTTAAAAGATATGTTAAAAGCTGCAAAAAAAATAGTTAAAATGCCTTTTTTTATTGAAGGAATGGTGGTTTCAGGTAAAGAAGTAGTTTTACTTGGTTTGATACCGCACGATGAGCGAAAATTTAGCTTTAACTTTGCTTATTCACTCTCGCTTTTCCTTATCAAGCAAGCCAAGAAGCTTGGGGGTCGGGCTTATGCCGCTGGTCCCTATCTTTCTCAGGAAGCAGAAAGCGTTTATGGAAAAGATGACTATCAAAAACTCTTGAGAGCTAAAAAAGAACTGGATAGCAAAAATCTTCTCAATCCACTGAAGTTAGAAGGTAAGCTTGTTTTACAAAACCTGATGAGTTTAGCCAGTGCTTTTGAGTTTATAATTCGCCCTGTTGCTAATCTTTTTAAAATAAAACCAGGCGAGCGCTTTAATTCTGAAGAAAAAATTAAAGGTATTTCAGCTGATGTGGCTTGGCATGCTTACTCTTGTGCCCAGTGTGGTTATTGTGTTCGCACTTGTGACCAGTTTTACGGTCGCGGCTGGGAGTCTCAATCTCCTCGCGGAAAATGGTTTTGGCTAAAGGAATATTTAGAAGGCAGAGAAGAACTTGATCAGAAACAAGTTAATACTTTTTTAGTTTGCACAACTTGTGAATTTTGCAATGTTCGCTGCCAGCTTGATTTGCCGATTGAGCCTTCCTGGATGAAGTTGAGAAATACTCTTGTAAAGGAAAAAGGTTTTATGACTTTTCCACCATTTTATATGATGGCAGCTGCAGCTAAAAAAGAGAGAAACATCTGGGCTAGTTATGCTAAGGATAGAGACAATTGGGTGCCTGAGGAAATTCGGTCAAAAATTAAGGAAAAAGCGGATATTGCTTATTTTGCTGGCTGTACTGCTTCTTATGTCGAACAGGATATAGCTAAGGCTTCAGCTACGCTTCTTGACCGGGCTGGTATTGAGTTTGCTTATTTAGGTAGGGATGAAGCTTGTTGTGGGATACCTATGCTGGTTTCTGGGCAATGGGATGTTTTCGAGGAAATAATGCAGCACAACATTGCTAAGATGAGAGAAAAAGAAGTCAAAACAGTTGTTACTTCCTGTCCTGCTTGCTGGCTTGTCTGGAGAACGCTTTATCCCGAGTGGGCGGCGAAGAAAGGTATTGATTATCCGTTCTCAACCAAACACTACTCAGAAATTCTGACCGAAAAAATTAAATCGGGCGAACTTAAATTTACTAACCCGGTTAATATGAAAGTTACTTTCCACGACTCCTGCCACATTGGGCGAGCTGGCGGTGTTTATGAGCCGCCGAGGGAAATGATAAAGGCAATTCCTGGCGTTGAGCTTGTCGAAATGGAACATAATCGAGAAAACGGTCTTTGTTGCGGCTCTGTGCTCACGCTGGTTGGCGAGCCAGAAGTAGCTCCCAAAATAGGCAGCGAGCGGTTAGCTGAAGCAGAAAAAGCTGGGGCTGATGCTCTACTGGCTTTATGCCCTTGCTGCCAGTTTCAATTGAGGGTTACTGCTGATACTGTCGGTAAAGACATACCGGTGAAGGATTTAGCTTCTTTTGCTGCAAAAGGCTTAGGTTATGATTTTCCAGATTCAACTCTGGATTGCCTGAATATCTGGGCAGTTTTTTATCGGATGATTGAGTTAATGGAACCGAAAAATATGGGTGCTTTAATGATTGAGCTTTTCCCCTCAATGTTTGCGGCTATGCCAAAACCAATGGTTTCGATGATGAAAGCGGTGAAATATGTTCCTGGTGGGCTTTCCATGATGAAAGCGATGATGCCCAAAATAATGCCCATGATGATGCCGTTGATTATGCCTAAAGTTTTTCCTGATATGGTTGAGGCGGTTAGAAAAAGAGTAAGTCCAATGCCAAAAGAGATGGAAGAACAAATGCCCGAACTTCTTGATAAAACAATGGAGATGCTTTTGCCTAAGATGCTACCACTGGTTATTCCCTACATTCTTAACCCGATGATCCGTTACATCAAAGAAAAGTTATAGTTTCCATAGTAAAAATTTAAAGAGAAAAAACAAATATAATGGCTTCTTTTCTTAAGGCTTAAAAACTGCTGTTCGAAAATGTTTAAAATTTACTTCATCCTTTGATTTTTTCAAAGTGATAACTCGAAGTATTTTTGTGTTGTATTAAAATTTGTGTTGCATCAAAATTAAAAA
>CAYRQL010000042.1:0-3565 GCA_964426525.1 uncultured Actinomycetota bacterium
TATAACAAAAGCCCAGTCACTGGCAATTTTGTCAAGATTTCGGTATTTATAAACAAAATCATAAGCATTATTAGCCATCATAACTCTTTTAACAGGATTTAAGATTAAAAACTCCAACTTTTCCTCAAACTCATTTTTATCATTATACAAAAGCCCGTTTTCTCCGTTAATAATTTCCTCATTGTAAGGTAGCATATTTTTAGCAAGAGTTGTTGCCTTAACAGCACTGTATTCATACCATTTAATACAGCTTTTATACTCATTAAACACATCATCAGTTAAAGGACAAAGACCTATATCAAGATTAAGACAAGACAGTCTGTAACCGTGACCATCAGCATTTATCCAGGGGGAAAAATGAAGTCTTGATTTTGGTATATATTTTTCAACTACACCAAACCATTGACCAATTTGATAATAATGGACTTGGGGGTATTTCTCCATTATTTTTTTCAAAGATGGCAAAATCGACATTAAATCAGCAAAATGAGAGCTTCCACCTGCCCATCCAATCCTGACTATCTTGTCTTTTTTATGTTCAATTAAGGGTATGTATTTTTTATCAATACAATTTGGTATAACAACCACCTTTTTGTTATGTTTTAATAAATACTCTCTCATTTTAAATGTAGTAGTCATCACAAGATCAGCTCCTTTTATTATCTTCTCTATTCTTTCTAAATTTTTTTTGTTTTTTTCAGGATCAAAACCCGCCACTCCCTTTTTCCACAAAACTCTACCATCTGGTAAGACAATCTCTTTTGTTCCAAAAAAAGCATAAATATCTGATAATGGGGTAACATAATTATAGTTGTCATCTATATCAATAATAAGAGGTTTTTTAAGATTTTTTTCTTTAAAAAAAGGTAAGTCTTTTAAAGATACAGCCTTTGCCCATAAACAATCGGCTTTTTCAATTAATTTTTGAAGTAGCTTTTCTGATAAAGTAAGATCTAAAAATTGCCCATCTATTAAATTAAGCTCTCTTGCCTTTCTTGAAAACTGGGTGAATCTATACCAGGTTACCCCATCATGTGATCTTGGCATTAAAGCCAAAAGTTTTATCATATCTTATCAGTCACTCGCCATTCGGTGTAGTATTTTGTAAAAAAATCCTTGTCTTTAAAATAATCAGGACCATAAACTCTTGTAAAAAAATGATCAACCTCAAGAGGAAGCTCTGCTATCTTTCGCCAAACTTTTGATTTTGACGGTTTATCGTATAATCCAAGCATCTTAACTTTTTTAATAAAGTCAGAGTAGATAGTTTTTTTATTAAAGATAGTAAGAAGCTCATCCCTTCTTTTCTCGTTTATTTTTCTGGCAATTTTCTCAATCGCCTCATCAAAATTTTTAGATGGCTTATCTACCATTAAATAAATTTTAATTTTTCAACTAAATTTTTAATCTGATCCTCTATCCTTAAATACTCATACACTCTTTTAATTGAAGGACGGCCTCCTATTTTATACTGAATTTCTTTAATTGCTAACACCTTCTTTTTTAGTGTTAATATCCCTCGCTGCTGTAATATTTCAACTACCTTTTCTAAATACTTCATTTCTTTTGGACTGTCACCAATATCCAAAAACCGTTTATAAGCAATTAACTTTTCCGCCTTTTCAAAACTTGGCTCATCCTCCTCAATATTCTCATGTTTTTTTACAATCTCAATCACTTTATCATCATCAGGAAAGGTTTTATTATCTTTACTCATAAGTTTTCAATGGAGGAAGAAAACTTCCTCCATTGCCTAACTTATGATTAACTGGTTGTTAACTGCGTTATTTTTCCTGATCCTTTTTCGTTTCTTGCCTCAAGCGTTAGCTCTGTTTCAATCGCTGCTCTTGTTGAGGATCCAATTTTGGCCACATCTACCTTTTTAGTTGGTCGCAAAACTGCCACCTTCCATAAATCGGTCTGAGTAATTGCGACTTGATCAGGTAACATATATCTGTCTAAAGCTATTTTAATTCTACCAAAATCAGAGTCGTACACAGAGACAGTTGCTACGACTTTTTTCTCTTCTGCTTCAACCTCTTTCGTGTTACCAGCGGTAAAGGCTGAAATTTTTCTTTTTTGATAACCGTTAACCCAAGCTGTATCAGGTGTTCCGCCATTATTCCATATTGACTGGAGACAATCATTAAACATCGCCTCCGTTAACTCCTCAGCCCCTGTTCCTGTTCCTGTAATGTTAGTCGTTGTAATCCAAGCTAAAACACCTTTAAGCTCTCGTGGGGTATTGCTTGATCCAGGGTTCCCTGTTCCCTCAACTAATGCTTTTTCAATGTTTCGAGCGTGTTCTTTCATAGCTTTTGCTATCTGGTAAGCAAACTCATCCTCTACAGCTGCTTTAAGGACTACCCGTTGAGTATCTGACACCTCAACTAAGGTAACAAAAATTTGCGTATAGTTAGTCACTCTTTCTCGTGGAGGTCTTGCTTCAAAAGTATAATCTGCTCCCTCAATAAAGCCAGCTGATGATGCATTAGCCAAGGTATCAACTAATGTTTGATGGACGGTTCCCTCTGCTTTCACCTTACCAAAAGTTGAAAACATCGGGGTTTCAGTTGGTGAAATATTCACCAATACATCCATCAAAGTCTCCCTGTTGCCTTTACCAGCGCTTTGATAGGTTAGCATCGCTGTGCTTTGAGCCATGATTTTTCACCTCCTTTTATAATTATTCCCCAAGTTTAAGCCTCCTTTTAAGATAAGCAGCCCAATCCTCATCATCTCTTGTCTGTTGAGCTTTTTTAAACAAAGCTATCTCCTCTGTATCCTCTGTCTCAATCTCAGTAGATGAGGGGGGGATTGAGGCTTCACCCGCCTGTTGTGAAAGTCTTAAAGAGGTGTCGGCAACTGCTTTTGTTGTCTTTTTTTCAAGGACTTTTTTAATGTTTGAAACAATCTCTGACATTTTAATCGTTGGGACAAAATCATACTGACCTGTGAAAGGATTGTAAACATAGTTAGCCAGCTGATATTGCTGGGAAACTAACCTGTCAAAATCCTTGTCATACTTTTCTGATTTTGGATTAAGTTCCTCCACCTCATTCATAACTTTCTCCTGATCAGCGATATGTTCTTTTACCATCCCTTTGTATTGCTCCTCTTGAGCTAACTCTGCTTTAATTTGATCCTTTAAAGCAAGCTCTCGAAGAGCGGCTCTTCTTTCAAGCTCTACCGGGTCAATCCCATACTCTAAATCATCTGGCCTAATAAGAGGCTCTTTTTGAAACATTTCTGAACTAAACGTTTTAGGTTTTAGCTTCTCTTTAAGCCGTGATATTAGAGCTTGGATTTTTTCCCTATCTTTTTCTGTTTTTGCCTCCTCTAACTTCCCTTCTAAATCGCTGATCCTTTTCTCAAGTCGGGTTTGCTCTTGGGAACTTTTAATTTCAGCCCCCTCAGGCTGCTGATCGGTTTGTTTTGGTTGCGCCGTAACCTCAGAAGCCGTCACTTCTTTAACCTGCGCCTCCTCAGCAGGTGTTTCAGGCTTTTTTATCAGCTCATCCATAGTTTTTATGAGCGAATTTATAACAGCATCTAAAAGATGCGA
>CAYRQL010000043.1:0-3281 GCA_964426525.1 uncultured Actinomycetota bacterium
TGCCTCACATAAGCCCTCAATTCCAGTTTTTTTAATAATCCAATTGCCGCGGATGTCATCATCAGACGGGTTGACAATAAACCCCGTTTCTCCGTCTTTTACTACTTCGGGGATGGCGCCTCGAGCAAAAGTAACCACCGGTGTCCCACAAGCCATTGATTCGATTAGGACGAGGCCAAAAGCCTCTTCCCACTGGAGGGGAAAAAGAAAGAGCTTACCTTTACTAAAAAAGTAAGGCACCATAGATCGATTAACAAATTTTAGATGTTTAACTAATCCATTGGATTTCTCTATCAAAGGTTTAATAGTGTTTTCAAAGTATTCCTTTTCTGAAGCGCGGATATCGCCACTTAAGAGGAGTTTTTTATTAGTTTTTAAAGCAATATTAATAGCTTCTTCTACCCCTTTAACTTTTTTTAAACGGCTAGTAAAAACCATGTTTTCTCCTCCTTCTTCGCTAAATTTTGTTTCTTCAAGAGGTATACCATGATAGATGGTTTTTATAAACTTTAAGACAGGAAACTCGTCTCTCTGTTTATTACTGATGGAGACGAAATAAGTATTTTTTGACAAAAATTGACTGATAACTTTTTGCTCTTCTCTTGAAGAGACACCATGAAGGGTATAGACGACGGGGACATTTAATCTTATGGAAAAGGGAAGACCATAAAAAGGAGGAGTAGAATGGAAGTGGACAATATCGTAATTTTTTTTATTTAATTCATCAAAAATAACCAGGTGAAGATCAATTTCAAAAGGAACGATTAATTGACTCATTAATCTTTTGTCAGGAATTTTTTCCCATTCTTCTTTCTTAATGACTTCAAAAAAAGGCGGCGTGTTGGAAAAGACTTTATTAGTCTTAATATTGGAACCTTGGGCGCAGATATAAGTTACTTGATTACCATTTTTAACTAAACCTTCGGCTAAAACGCTAGAGATATATAACGAAGCATGAATAACATTTTCCGGTGGGGGAGAGACATACTCGTTTGAACAAAGCATTAAAATTTTCATAAGAAGCCGGAAAAATTATTAGTTTTGCCTTTAATTATCATTATAATATTTTTTAATCTTTCAGGGTAATTATGTTTTTGCTTAGCTAATAAATATCCACCATAAGCAATTTTTTCCCTTTCCTTTTCATTTTTAAGATAATAATCAATTAATTCTAACGCTTCATTAATTGTTTTAAACCAAGTTAAGTGTTTTTTATTTACAAAGATTTTTTCAATTCCTGGAAAATAGGAACAGAGATAAAAACTACCAGCACCGAGAGCATTAAAAATTCTATCTGACGAATAAAGATAAACGTCATTACGCCAACTTAAGCCGACGACGATTTTACATTTTTGATAAAAATCTATTTGTTCACTTAAACTTAATGATTTATCGTTTTCTTTTAAACCACAATTTGTTTTTATGGCGTCTAGGACTTCATTCCGTTGATTATATCTTTTGTCCTCTCTCTGACGTCTACCCAGAAAACCGATATTATAAATTTTTTTTATATTTTTTGGAAATTGTTTAGCGTAGAAACAACCTTGAGGCATAAAATAAATTTTTTCTATACCCCATTTTCTTTTATAATCATTAATTTGCCCTTCATTAGAAAGAAAGAAAAAGTCAATAAACTCACCCAACTTTTTATTAGGCAAGATTTTTTCTGCTAGGTCAACCAACCAAAAAATAATTTTTCCTTTAGCGCCTAAAATTTTTCTGATAGCCACTCCATTATTTAATAAGAACTGGCAACCAGAATATTGAAGCAGAAAAATATAATCTGGTTGAAAATTAGCTATTTTTTTAAGAATTTCTTGATCAATTTTTTGGGGTTTTTCTGGTGTTAAAGTAGGAATTGAAACCCAATAAGGACTCGACTCATTTTTAATTTGAGAAATATTAATATCAAGATAAGGAATTTTTAGTTGTTCTAACCCAAATCGAACTCCTAGGTAAAGAAGATTACTGCTCTGACCAAATTTGGAAAAGAGACAGATTTTCACTTTTGTTTATTTTTTTAGAAGTTTAAAATATAATTTCTCTAGTTTCTCAACTGTTCTTTCCCAAGTAAAATTATGTTTTACCCTGTGGTTGCCGTTTAGCCCCATTTGTTTAGCTTTTTGGGGATTCTTGATTAGCATTTCTATTGCCTTAGCAAAAGATTCAATATCATGACTATCTTTAATTAATATACCATCAACATTCTTTCGAACTAAATATCGACAGCCGCCGACATCAGTAGTAATAACCGGCAATCTATTATATAGGGCCTCACAAATGGCTATTCCAAAAGCTTCATAACTAGTAGGAGAGATAAATACACTCCCTCCTGATAGAAGAGCATATTTATCTTCCTCATTTACCCAGCCGGTAACGGTAATATGATTAGCTTTAGCTAATTTCTCTAACACCTTATGAATAAGGTTAGTTTTAATGGCTAGGGTAAGTCTTGTATCCCAGGCTCCAATTAAAATCAGATGGAGATCGGGGATTTTTTGTTTTGCCATCCGAAACGCTTGGATTGCTTCAAAAGCCCCCTTCCGTGGATTGGTTAACGCTCCCATAAAGATCACATACTTTCTTCCTTCAGGAATATTAAACTTTTTATAGGTTTCTTTAATTAAAAGAGGAGTTATTTTTTTGCTTAATGGTTCTATGCCGTTTGGAATAACTTCAAAATTATTTCCTTTATATCGAGTATATTTTTCGATATCCTCCTTTTCTGGAGGAGAGACAGCGATAATTTTATCTGCCCCTCTTAATAAATTAAATGTTTGATATTGTTGAAAAACTTTCCAAATATTGGCAACATTCTCTCCTAATTTTGCATATACTGGATAGGGAGCAAAATGAAGAGTATAGACGAAAGGGATACTTCTTATTTTTGAAGCGTAAAAGGCATCCTCTGCGGGTTGTTCACCCATACCATGGGCATGGATAATATCTGCTTTGTACTCTAAGAGAAAATCAATTAAGTCGGGTATTTGTATTCGACCGGGAGGTATTCGGGTCAGGTACCCTTTTAATGTTACTAATTTTATCTCCGGTATTCTATCAACTCTTTTTTTGTAGATATATTCACCCGTTGGGGTATAGTCTGAGCTAACAATCGTAACTTTATGCCCCTTTTTAACTAAATATTTGGAAATTTGAAAGATATGTTCTTCTCTTCCTCCTCCATCTAAAATCATATGGGAGACTTGGATGATATGCATTGATTTAATAAGGTCAAACTTTTAATGAAATATAATTATAAAGTAAATAATTTAAAAAGTATA
>CAYRQL010000044.1:0-2935 GCA_964426525.1 uncultured Actinomycetota bacterium
TTTCTTTTTCCCGATTATTTGGCATTTCCTTTCTTCACTTGAATGGTTGATGTATAACAATTAATATTTTAACACTTTTTGTAAAGAGGAAAAAATTTTATGAGGGTTGGATATGGTTAAGATTCTCCAAAAAAAAGAAATTGCTCCGGGGATATTTTTAATGAAATTTAAAACTCCAAAGGTGGCTGCCAAGGCTCAGGCAGGGCAGTTTTTTGTCTTGCGAGTAGACGAAAAAGGCGAACGCATCCCTCTAACCATTGCTGATTTTAATCGGGAGGAAGGTGAGATAACTACCGTTTTTCAAGTTGTTGGTCGAACCACTGCTAAATTAGCCGCTCTCAAAGCTAGTAGTGAGCTTGCGACTTTAGTTGGTCCGCTTGGAAAGCCTACTGAGGTTAAGAAGTTTGGCTTTACTGTTTTGGTTGGCGGTGGAGTTGGAGTAGCTGCCCTTTATCCTATTTTGAGGGAGTTTAAAAGAATCGGTAACTTTACTTATACTATTCAAGGTGCGCGGTCAAAGGATTTTTTAATCTGGGAAGATAAACTATTAGCTTATTCGGACAAGCTTGTTTTAACTACTGATGATGGTAGTAAAGGAAGAAAAGGGGTTGTCACTGAGCCTTTAAGAGAGATTTTAGAAAAAGAAAAAGTTGATTTAGTTTTTGCTGTTGGCCCCAGCATTATGATGAAGTTTGTCTCTGAGGCTACCCGGGGGTATGGAGTAAAAACCGTAGTTAGTTTAAATCCAATAATGGTGGACGCTACCGGGATGTGTGGAGCCTGTCGGGTTGAAGTCGGTGACAAAACTTATTTTGGCTGCGTTGACGGACCGGATTTTGATGGTCATCAAGTCAACTGGGACTTGCTTTTAACTCGCCAGCGAATGTATTGCGACGAAGAAGAAATAGCGAGAAAAAACAATGCCTAAAGTTAAAGCTCAGGAACAATTACCAAAGGAGCGCCTAAAGAATTTTAATGAAGTGTCTTTTGGTTACACTCTTGAAGAAGGCCAA
Source organism: uncultured Actinomycetota bacterium (assembly GCA_964426525.1). Lineage (GTDB taxonomy): Bacteria > Actinomycetota > Aquicultoria > SKW223 > CALKMS01 > CALKMS01. Next base: position 1,014 of record CAYRQL010000044.1, read on the forward strand.
AGAGAAGCCGAACGCTGTCTTCAATGTAAAAAAGCTCCATGCCGTCGGGGCTGTCCGGTGGGAATTGACATCCCAGCTTTTATTGCCCTTATTAAGGAAGGAAGATTTCTTGAGGCAGCTTGGAAAATTAAAGAAGCCAATTCTTTGCCGGCAATTTGTGGACGGGTTTGCCCACAGGAAAACCAGTGCGAAAAATTTTGCACTTTAAGAATTAAGGATGAATCAGTTGCTATTGGGAGATTAGAAAGGCTGGTTGCCGATTTAGAAATAGAAAAGGGTTTTAAAATCCCCCCCCGGGAAAAAAAATTAAAAACACCGGTGGCTGTGGTTGGTTCTGGACCAGCTGGGCTTACTGTAGCCGGTGAATTAGCTCGCCTTGGCTATCCAGTAGTTGTTTTTGAAGCTCTTCATCAAGCGGGAGGGGTTTTGGTTTATGGCATACCTGAGTTCCGGCTGCCTAAGAAGATAGTCCAGGCGGAAGTTTCCTATCTTGAAAGTTTGGGGGTAAAAATTGAATTAGATACAGTAATTGGGCGAACCCTTACCCTTGAAGACCTTTTCAAAGAAGGCTTTAAGAGTATTTTCCTGGGTTTGGGGGCTGGTGCACCAGTTTTTATGAAAATTGAGGGAGAAAATTTAAACGGTGTTTATTCAGCTAATGAGTTTTTGACCCGGGTTAACTTAATGAAAGCTCATTTATTTCCGGAATACGACACGCCGGTAAAGAGAGGAAAGAAGGTAGCTGTGGTGGGAGGAGGAAATGTAGCTTTAGATGCGGCTCGAACTGCTTCAAGATTGGGAGCAGAAAAAGTTTATCTGGTTTACCGGCGAACCGAAGCGGAAATGCCCGCTCGGCAAGAAGAGTACGAACATGCTAAAGAAGAAGGAGTGGAAATGCTTTTCCTTACCCTTCCGGTCAGGTTTGAAGGAAAAAATGGCTGGGTAGAAAGAATGGAATGTATTAAAATGGATTTAGGAGAGCCAGATGAAAGTGGTCGGCGCCGACCAGTGCCTGTTTTCGGCTCGGAATTTTCTCTCGATGTTGACCAGGTGATTATAGCCATAGGCACTAAAGCCAATCCCTTGCTAATCAGCCGCGTTCCGGGTTTGCGAGTGAACGAGAGGGGCTACATTAAAGTGAACGAACAGGGAAGAACAAGCAAAAAGGGAGTTTTTGCTGGTGGGGATATTACTACAGGTTCAGCGACTGTTATTTCAGCTATGGGTATGGGTAAGGTAGCTGCGCGGGCCATTCACGATTATATTTCGTAGTTGTCAGGGGATGTGGGCAAGGCGACAAAAAATTTACTTCCTTGATTGAGCTCGCTTTCAGCCCAGATTTCTCCCCCGTGAGCCTCGATCAAGTTTTTAGCAATATATAAACCAAGACCGGTTCCCTCAACTTCTCTGGTTAGTCTTCGATCAACCCGGTGAAATTTCTCGAAGATGAAAGGAATTTCAGCCGGAGAAATTCCAGAACCAAAGTCTTGAACCATAACGACTACTTTATCATTTTCCATCCAACCTTCAATGATTATTTTGTGTCAGGTGAAGAGTACTTAAGAGCGTTGTCAATTAAGTTATTAAAGACTTGTTCAATTCGGTCGGGGTCGATAAACGCTGGTGGTAGCTCTGGTGGTATTTTAACCTCAATGGTCCTATTTTGAACTTTTGGGTGGAGGTTGACAATAACTTTCTTAATTAGGTTTTTGAGCGGAACAAATTGTTTTTTTAACTCAAATCGGCCAGATTCCAGGCGGGATGTGTCAAGGAGCTTATTGATCATTTGAGCTAATTTATCGGTTTGTTTTTCGATAGCTTTTAAGAAATCGGCTTTTTTTTCTTCATTAATTTTGCTTTTGGAATTTAATTTTGCTTTTGGAATTTAAAAGAGGCGAAACATATCCTTTTATTGTAGTTAG
>CAYRQL010000045.1:0-2925 GCA_964426525.1 uncultured Actinomycetota bacterium
AAATCCCTCCCAACCTCCCTTTCAAAAAGGGAGGAGTCTAAATCTCCCCCTTATTTATAAGGGGGATTAAGGGGGATAAAATAAAAGGGTTTGACTAATTCGTGATGATAAAAAGAAAAAAAGATTGTGTGCTTTGTTGCAAATTGAATAGAATAGGGGTAATCTTTTTAAAATTTAAGAGAGGGGAGGCATTTTGCAGTTTTTAGAAAGCGAAGCTAATTTAAATAAGCTGATAAAGTTAATCGTGGTTATTTTAGTAACGCTGGCTATTGCTTTTGCTGGTGTTTACCTTTACTACCTTTATCAACTAAAGGAAAGTTCACCGGTTAGCATCGGGATAAAACAGTTAGAGCAGGCAGTGAGAAAAAATCCTCTCGATGTTAACGCTCGCTTTAATCTTGGACGGGGGTATCTGGCTCTCGAACGCTATGCCGAAGCAATTACTCAATTTAAAGAAGGATTAAAAATTGACGCTGAGCATCAAGGTTGTTTGGTTTACTTGGGTTTAGCTTATTTAAAAAAAGGAAACGATAACGAGGCGCGCAAGTACTTTAAAAGAGAGATAAGGCTTTACGAAAACGCTGGTTTTTCGATGGAGAATAAGTGGCTTGAGGAAGCCTATTATCAGATGGCTTATTTATCTTGGAAAAAAAAGGACTACAAAGAAGCATTACGCTACATTACTAAAGCTTTAGCTATTGGGCGTGCCAACGCGGACAACTATTTCTTTTTAGGACGAATTCATTATGATAGTAAAAAATACGCGGCGGCAATTACCGCTTTTCGCCAGGCAACCTTGCTTGACCCTAAGTATGCTGATGCTCACTATGGAATGGCAAAAGCTTTAGAAAAAGATGGTCAGTTAGGAGAGGCAGTCTGGGAATACAACCTGACTTTGAAGTATGCTCCAGGAGTTGAAAAAGTTTCTAAAAAAAGAGATGAGCTTTTAAATTCACTTGAAAAAAAGGCAAAAGAGAAGCAAGACAGCAAAAACTGTTATGAGCTTGGTCTGGCTTATCTTGGTCTTGAAAGGTATGAAGACGCTGTTAAACAACTTTTACTGTCAACCAAGTTTGACCCCAAAAATGCTCGGGCTTTTTATTTTCTTGGGATGGCTTACGAGTTACAAGGGAAAAATAAAGAAGCCAGGAAAAATTATCAGCAAGCCGCAAAAATAGACTCTAAGAATGTTTTTGCACCAGCGGCTTTAAAGAGAATGAATATGGGGATGAGCATTGAAGAAGCTATTGCTAATGGAATTCGGGTGAAATAATTTTTTTAAAAGCAGTTTGGCTTATTTTTTAGACTCATTTCGTTTGTCAAGCTCAGATTTAATTAGAAAGGAAGCCAATCAGAGGTGGAGAGTAAGGAAAGAGAGATTGAAGAAAAACATTTAAAATTTGAACGGTTGCTTGAAGCTGAACGCCGGAAAAAGCGAAAGCGGCTGGCAATCGTTATTCTTTTTGTTTTGTTAATTTTGCTTTTAGGCTACTTTATTTATTTCCTCAGACATCGAGAAGTGCCTTTGCCAACAGTGGAAATTGGGCGAAGAAAAGTAATAACCCCTCCAAACTTTCTTTTCTATTTTAATGGCGCCCCTCGGACTAAACCAATAAACCGCCCGCAAGATGTCAAGGTTCACCCGGCCACTGGAAATGTTTATGTTACCGATTTAGGCAATCACCGCATTGCTGTTTTTGATTCTCGGGGGAACTTTCTTTTTGATTTTAGTAAGGCGGGGAAAGCTACTCTCAAATACCCCCACTACCTTGCTTTTGATCCACAGGGTCGTGTCTGGGTGTCGGATAAAGGACCTCCAGAAAAACTGTATATATTTGAAGCCACTGGCGAGTTTGTTCGGGAGTTTTTGCCTGAGGGCAAGCGCTGGAAGTGGCAACCCGAAGGGCTGTTTTTTGACGAAAAAGGTTTGCTTTATGTTACTGATATTCAGTTAAACCACCAACTTTTGGTTTTTAACCCGGAGACTCAAAAACTATTATTGCGAGTGGGAAAAGTCGGACAGGCTCTTCAGTCGCGCACCTTTCCTGGCTATTTTGCTTTTCCCAACTCAGTGGTGGCTGTCAATGGCAAAATTTTTGTTACTGACAGCGTTAACCGACGAGTTCAAGTTTTCGATCAGAAAACCGGCAATTTTCTCTTTTTGTTTATCACCGGCGGTATTCCGCGAGGAATCGATGTTGGCTATAAGGGGCGACTTCATATAGTTGACGCTATGGGACATAATGTAATGGTTTATACTCAAAAGGGTAGACCTCTTCTCACCTTTGGGACACTTGGGGCGGATTTGGGGCAAATGTTTCACCCTAACGGGATTGGTTGTGACGGGCGTTATATTTATGTAGCTGACACTTGGAATCACCGAGTTGATGTCTGGGCTTGGCCACCAGAGGCTCCACTACCAAAACCCAAAGAGTATATCCCATGTCTACCGGCTCTTTTACTGCCGCTTCTACTGTTAGCTTGGTGGAGCTGGCGTAAGAAGTATGTAGCTAACGAAGATTTCTTAGCCCGAGTTATTGCTGATGGTCGCTTGAAATCGTTGCACGAGAAGATGAAGAGGGTTTATGTGACACCGAGCTTGTATGAAAAGGTCAAAGATTATTATGAGAAAGACTTCCCAGCTGAAAGGGTGCTCAAGCTGGGTACATACAGTGAGAGCTTTGCCCAAAAGATAAAGGAAGTCTATGAAGTCGATGAAGAGACAGCTATTGCGCTGGCAATTGCTCGCCGAGGAGCCAGAAAGCCTCTTTTCTTGGTTGAGGATGAAAGAACAAGACAGATTGCTGACAAGCTCAACATTTACAATATGGATTATGAGGAATTTTTAGTCTTTTTTGGGTTGGAAAAAGCTGAAAAACTGAAGAAAGAGAAAGAAGAAGAGTAAGGCAATAAAATCCCCCTTAT
>CAYRQL010000046.1:0-2857 GCA_964426525.1 uncultured Actinomycetota bacterium
TTGAAAGTTACCTAATTTACTCCTCCCTTTTTGAAAGGGAGGTTGGGAGGGATTTAATCCCCCTTAATCCCCCTTATTCTAAGGGGGAGAAAAGTTTGAAATATTCTAAGGGGGAGATAATTTACTCCTCCCTTTTTCAAAGGGAGGTTGGGAGGGATTTTCACTCCTTCTTTTTTTAATCCCCCTTAATCCCCCTTATAAATAAGGGGGAGATATTATATACTCCTCCCTTTTTGAAAGTTACCTAATTTACTCCTCCCTTTTTGAAAGGGAGGTTGGGAGGGTTTTTTATTTACCCCTGAAATGAGCAACAACTGCTTGTCCCAGCGAAACGCCTCCATCGTTAACTGGCGCTTCTCTTTTGGTTAGCACTTTAAAACCTTCTTTCTCTAATCGTTCAAAAGATTTTTCTAAAAGAATCAAGTTTTGAAAAACTCCACCGGCTAAAACCACTGTTTTTACGCCAGTTAAGCGTCTTATTTTTTGACTCAAATCAACAATGATTTCAACAATTGTCTGGTGAAACTCACCGGCAATCTCACTCGCCGGCTCTTTTTTTTCTAACTTTCCAATTATTTTTTCAAAGGTAGGTTGAAAACACACCTCATATAAGCCATTTTTTTCTTCGATTAAGTACGGTAAGGAAGAGGAAGATTGAGGATTAGCTATCATTTCCAGTTCAATAGCAGCTTGTCCTTCGTAAGTAGCTTTTTGAGAAACTCCCAGAAGCGAAGAAATGGCATCAAACAGCCGACCGCAGCTCGAAGTGAGGGGAGAGTTAATTTTCTTTGAAACTTGGACTTTAATGATTTCCGCTTCGCTTTGAGAAACAAAATAAAAGAGTTTTTCGCTTAGTTTTTCGAATTTATCGGGAAAGTATCGATAAAGATAAGAAAGAGCTATACGATAAGGTTTCTTAATTGCCAGTTCACCTCCGGGCAAAGGTATGTATGAAAAGTGAGCTAACCTTTGAAAATCAGCTGGGGTGGCTAAAAGAACTTCTCCTCCCCAGATTGTTCCGTCTAGACCATAACCGCTGCCGTCAAATGAAAAGCCAATGACTTCTTTAAAGTAATGGTTTTCAGCCATTGCTCCTGCAATGTGGGCGTGGTGGTGCTGAACCTCGACTTTTTCTTTTAAAGGATGCTCCAGAGCGTAACGGGTGCTTAAGTAATCGGGGTGAAGGTCATAAGCAATTACCTCTGGTTTAATCCGAAAAAGCTTTTGGTAAAGCTCAATGGTTTTTTGAAAAACTTCGTAGGTTTCCTGGTTTTCTAAATCTCCTATATGTTGAGAAAGGAAAGCGTAGTTTTCTTTAGTAAGACAGACGGTGTTTTTAAGCTCGGGACCAACAGCTAAAATCGGACGGGTTTTGAAAGGCAAAAAAATGGGATAAGGAGCGTAACCTCTGGCTCGCCGGATAATCTGCGGTTTTTTTTGGAATATCCGCACCACTGAATCGTCGTAGCGGGAGTAAATATCACGATTATGAACTAAAAGAGCGTCAACTAAAGGACCCAGTCGTTTTTCAGCCTCTTTGTTTTCAGCGCAAATTGGTTCTTCGCTTAAATTCCCGCTAGTCATAATTAAAATCATATCCGATTCTTTTAATAAGAGGTGGTGAAGAGGAGTATAAGGAAGCATTACTCCTAAGTAGTTGTTGTTGGGGGCCACTGATTCCGCAACTTCTAAAGGTTTTTTCTTTAGCAAGAGAACAATTGGGGCCTCTGGCGAACTGATAAGTTTTTCTTCAGCCGGGCTTACCTCGGCAATTTGTTTTAGTTTTTTAAGGTCTTTAACCATAATAGCAAAGGGTTTAGCTGGTCTTCTTTTAAGCTGGCGAAGCTTTTGAACTACTTTTTCTTTAGTGGCATCACAAGCCAGCTGAAAGCCCCCAAGACTTTTTACTCCAACTATTTTTCCTTCTTTAAGCAAGGAAACAGTTTTTTTAATGGGGTCTTTTTCTTTTGAAAGGTAAAACTTTTTACCTTTTTTTATCAAAAGAAAAAGAGAAGGGCCGCACTCAGGGCAGGCATTTGGTTGAGCGTGAAAGCGTCGATTAGCGGGGTCGTCATACTCATTTTGGCAGGCCGGGCACATTTTAAACTTTTTCATGGTGGTTTTTGGGCGGTCATAGGGCAAAGATTTTATAATGGTAAAGCGAGGCCCGCAGTTTGTGCAGTTAATAAAAGGGTAGCGGTAGCGGCGGTCAGCCGGGTCAGAAAGCTCTTTTATGCAAGCCTGGCAAGTAGCAATGTCTGGTGAGACCAGGCTAAACTTTCCTTTTTCATCCTTGCTTTCTTTAATTACAAAATCCTGGTAGCCTTTTGGCGAAAGGCCAGTGGTTTCGATTTTTTCAATTTTTGCTCGTGGTGGTGCTTTTAAAGGTATTTCTTTTAAAAACTTGTTGAGACTTGTTTTATCCCCTTCAACTTCTATCCAAACACCATCAGAGGAGTTTAAAACCCAGCCTTTTAAATCAAGCTTTTGAGCCAGGTTGTATATAAAAGGCCGGAACCCAACCCCTTGAACCACTCCGGTAATGTGAATTTTTAATCTTTTTTCCCCTATCATTTTCCTAATTTTAAGAGAATTTTGTTTATTTTACCTTAATCCCCCTTAATCCCCCTTATTTTAAGGGGGAGACACAGGAGAGCTTATAAATAAGGGGGAGACACAGTTGAAATATTTAAGGGGGAAACATATGAGAACTTATAAATAAAGGAAAGATAAGCTCCTCCCTTTCCTAAAGGGAGGTTGGGAGGGATTAATCCCCCGTATAAATAAGGGGGAGACATTAGACTCCTCCCTTTTTTAAAACTATCTAACTTACTCCTCCCTTTCCTAAAGGGAGGTT
>CAYRQL010000047.1:0-2689 GCA_964426525.1 uncultured Actinomycetota bacterium
CCCTTTCCTAAAGGGAGGTTGGGAGGGATTAATCCCCCTTAATCCCCCTTATAAATAAGGGGGAAATACAGTTGAAATATTTAAAAGGGAGACAAAGGAAAGCTTATAAACAAGAGGTAAACAATATTTGAAACATTCTAAAGAGGAAATAAAGGAGAGCTTACAAATAAGGGGGAGAAACATTTGAAAAATTTTTGTCAAGGCAAAGCGATCAAAGCAGGGTGAAGCCATCTCTGTTAACCATCGGGATTACTTCTATCCTCCCCTTGGTCGTCGCTCGCAATGACGCTCCCCTTAAAATTGCGAGTCTGGGTTTAGCGTAAATCTCTGGGCGTCTCCAGTGCCTTCAGGTTTCCGAGAGAAACCGGCTCAAAACAATATTAAAAGAAATTTACTTTTTATTTTTTAAGCGTTTGACTGCTTCTTGAACTTTCTCTTCTAGTTGCCAGAAAGACTCTTCGCCCTTCTCTTTGCTTTTTTTCTTTTCTTTCTCCCAGTATTTCAAGCTTGCCTCGTAACAGCGCAAAGCTTCTTTAAAGTTATTTTCTTTTTCCGCTATTTTCCCCAGCAAAAACCAGGCTTCTTTTTCTTCCGGCCAGACCTCAAGGCAACGCTCAAAACTCTTTTTAGCTTGACGATAGTTTTTGAGATAGTAGTACCCTACCCCTAGGTTGTAGTAAATTTGACCAGGATTGGTAGTTAGGGGAAGGGCTTTTTTAAAAACTTCAATTGACTCTTCAACATAATCAGCTTTGCCAGTCATTTCCGCTGCTTTCAACAAAGACACGCCCAATTTAAGCTGGCTAAAAGGATGGTAAGAATTGGTTTCCACCGCCCGACGAAAATAGTATAAAGCCTGATCCAAAAGTGTTTCATCGCTCACCCCTTGATTAAACGCTTGGCTGGCCTGGAAATAAGCTTCTCCCAAAATAAGAAAGTATTCAGGCTGGCTACTCATTAAGCTCACTGCCTTTTCCGCTTCTTCAATCGCCGCATCAAAGTTTCCGGCTTGAACTTGCCCAATCGCTTTTAAAGAAACCACCCGAGCCATTAAAGGTGTTAAGCTAATTTCAAAAAGTGAAAATAAGAAAACAGCCAGAAGTAAAAAAAGAACAAAAAAAGAAGCCCAGGAGCCAGGAAAACTAAGTGAAAAAGGTCTTAAATCCAGGCAGTTAGTTTGCTTTGAATAGCTATTGATAAGGGCTATAAATCCCATAAAAAGTAAAGCGGTAGGAATAATATTAAAGCTAAACTGATTTTGAATAACATAACCGCTAAAACCAGTCAGAAGTGAGGCTAAAAAAAGTTTATCTGGCCAATTAGATTTTTTTAAAGCTTTGAAACCATTAAGAAAAGTAAAGACTAAGAGCGAAAGATAAAGCAACAAACCCACTGAACCCAAATTAGCTGCCATTTGCAAAAAATCGTTGTGAGGGCGGTCAGAAATCATCATAGTCTTTCGATAAAATGGTTTCAATAGCCAGTTATATCGAGCTGAAAAAAATTGATAGGCATCAAGCCCGGTTCCTAAAAAGCTTTTTTCTTTAATCACTTTTAAGGCTTGATAATAAAGCCCCATTCTGACCATAGCTGATCGAGGCAAAGTAACAAAACGAAAGATGAGTGCACTTTTAAAGCCAGACAGGAAATCATAAGTTTCGTCTTCAAAACTAAAAGAAAATTCAGGTAGCTGGCGGGCAAGATAAGGAGCGGATAAAAAGTAAATGATTTGAAAAAAAACTATTATTAAAAGGGCATAAGCAACCGTTGATTTTTTAATTTTTCCCTCTCGAACCGCTTTATATAAATAAAAAATGAGTAAAGGAAAAGAAAAAAAAGCACCAATCCAGGCCGCTCGAGTATAAGTTAGGTATAAAGCAGTTAGTTGAGTAGCTGAAGAAAAGGAGAGGAAATAAAAATTTACTCGCTGAGTCAGCCGTCTATCACTTTTAAGGTTTAAAGCCAAAAGCAAGGTGAGAGGCAGTGTTAGAACCAGAAAAGAGCCGAGGGGATCCGGGTTGCCGAGAGTTGAAGAAACCCGATAAGGATTTAGACTGAAGTGGGGAATTATATAACCTAAATATTGAGCCAAGGCAAGGAAAGAAACCAAAAAACCACTGAGTGAGATGGACTTCATTAAGGTTATCCTTTTGTTTGGAAGTTTAAGATAGGAATAAATCAAAAAAGCAAAGAAAAGATAGCCCAGAAAACAAACTAAACCGTCAGAGCGATGATAGTTGCCCCAGAAAGAAGTTGAGGGATGAGGAGAAAAAAAAGTAGTGAGAGTGGCAATTAAAGCCAGGCCAATTAAAAAATAAAAAAAAGGGCTGAGAAAAAAACGGGTGTTTTCAAAAAAAAGCTTGAGCCAAAAAAAGAATAAGAGAAGTAAGGTTAAACTGGAGAAAATAAAAAATTTGGGGAAGGTAGTAGAACCAATCAAATAAGGAAGTAAAAAAATAGGGGTAATAAGTAAGGTCAGATTTATTAGCAGCCAAATAATGGAGTCGAGGGAAAAAGTTTTTAAACCTTGTTTTTTCATAGAAAAAAATTTTAGCATAAATCCCCCTTTATTCTAAGAGAAAGATAATCTCCTCCCTTTTTTGATCCCCCTTAATCCCCCTTATTCTAAGGGGGAGACACAGTTGAGTGTTTATAAAATCCCCCTTAATCCCCCTTATTCTAAGGGGGA
>CAYRQL010000048.1:0-2539 GCA_964426525.1 uncultured Actinomycetota bacterium
TTAGCCACCCTCCTCCGGATGCCCGGTCACATCATGCTCTATCTCGGGAAGCACAAGGATAAACACTACGCCATCCACAGCATCTGGGGCATTCAAACAGGAAAAAAAGCAGGCTCCGGGTTTAAGAAGATCGGCAGGGTCGCGGTCACCGATTTAGACCTCGGCAGAGACGGCCCCCACGGGTCCTTGCTCGACCGCCTCACCGAAATCCAGCTCATCGGCTCATTTTCCGAAGTCAAAAAATAATGCATGACCAAATTGACACAAAAAACTAATCAAAAATATTTGAAATTTCACCAATAAACTTCCTCCCCCTTCGATGGGGGAAGATAAAGGTGGGGGTGGACAAAATGAAAATGATCCCCCTTCCCTTTATCCCCTCCCGCCAGTCGATAGACCCGACCACGTGGGGAGGGGTGAGATTTGGGGGTTGCCTCTCACGTGTTAGAATCTAAAAAGTTCTTGACGAAGCCGTGGTTTTATGAGATGTTTTTGACATAATGATCATTTGTATAAACATAAGGAGATACTGCAATGGTCGCCCATGAGGAATTTGCAACAAAGGCTGATTTGAAGGATTTCAAAGATGAAATCATCCATGAATTCCATGTGGTTTCAGAAGGATTGATGGATCAGATCAAACTTTTGGCCGAAGGCCATTCTGGAGTTGTCCAAAAACTTGAACATTTTGATACCAGATTTGACCAAGTGGAGACAAGGCTCGATCGCGTTGAAACAAGACTTGATCATGTTGAGATAAGGCTCGATCGATTCGAAACAAAACTTGACAATGTTGAGGTAAGGTTGGATCGAGTTGAAACAAGATTGGACAATATAGAAAAGGAGAATGAACGCCAGCACAATGAGACACGGGCATTGATCAAACTCTCCTTCTCTGAATTGGATAGACGTCTCACCGACCTCGAATCACAGGTCAAAGAGTTACAGGAATGGAGAAAACAGGTCCTGTCAAGGCTTCAGATCTAATAAAAATAAAAAGGGGGCTGTCCCCTTTGTTACAAAATATTCTCCAGTAGCCGGACCAGGTTTTGAATCTCCCTCCGATTGGGCAGGAAAGGATCTAACGCCAGAGCGGCTTTTAAATGTTTAAGGGCTTTTTCTTTATTCTGAAATTCATACCAGTAGATCTGCCCTAAATTCAAATGAGCCAGGGCATGGTAAGGATTGATCCTGATTTCCCATTCAAATTCCTGTAGGGCTTTATCGAATTTCTTCTGGGCGGCGTAGGTGATGGCAAGAAGATGATGAACATTTGGAAAATAAGGGAATATTTTTAAAAAATGTTTAAAGGCCTCTGAAGCCTTTTCATATTGGCCATCTTCAAAAAGAATACTTCCTAAGGAATAATAGGCGATATAAAGATTTGAATCCAGATCAATGGCTTTTCTGACCATCAAACCGGCTTTCTTTAAATCCCCCATCTTTTGGTAAGTAAGCCCCAGATTGTGATAGGCATTGGCAAATTTTGGGTCTATTTGGATGGCTTTTTCCGTAATCTCGAGGGCTTTTTCATACTGTCCTGATTCAAAGTAAGCAAAACCAAGGTTAGCATGGGGTCTGGCTTTTCCGGGAGACTTACTCACGCAGTCTGCCCACAACTCTATCTCATTGTTCCATAGTCGATTCCTCAAATGGGTTCCTACAGAAAGGATCAGAATCAGGAGACCAAAGGCTACGATTTCAATGAAACCAAAATTCAGCTTCTTAGGAATTTCTTGGGCAGCCACCAAATGGTTTGACCCCATCTTTTCTTTATTTTAACGGTCTCCTTTAGACTTATGCTTTGATTCGAGGTCTGAGACCACCTTAAAGAGACCTGCGGAGTCAGGCACTCCTGGGTATGAAAGCGCCTTTTTCAAATAGCCAATTGCCTTTGGATAATCTTCTAATTCTCTATACACAAATCCTAAATAGATGTATGCATAAAAGTTGTCAGGATGATACTTCAATTCCCCTTGAAACGATTGAATCGCTTCGTCCCACCTTTTTAAAGCGCCATATGCAAGGCCCAGATTTAAGTGCGCGCTTTCATATTCAGGCTTCACTTCTAAAAGCTTTTTATATGTACTGATTGCTTCAATATGAAGGCCCTTCTCTATGTAAGCAAGTCCAAGACGATATAGAACCTCCGGAATATCAGCACGGTTGGCGGCTTTTTTATAATACTCGATAGCTTCTTCCAGAAATCCTTTCTTATGAAAAACAACGCCTAAACTGTAAATCGATTCGACATAATGAGGATCAAGGCGTAAAGCCTCCTCAAATTTCTTTTTCGCCTCATCTAATAGTCCAATATTAAGATAGACATACCCTAAATTATGATGCGGTCTTGCCTTCTGAGGAGACTTACTTATGCAATCAAATATTAATTCAATTTCACTTTTCCAGATGGCATTTCTTTGATAGGTTCCCATGGAAAGGAAGAAGATAACCAATCCTATGAAAAACCATTGAAGCGCCTCTTTTTTTATTGCCATAATCTGCATATCAATGAATTGCACGGACTTATTAACCCGGG